>JADLGB010000181.1 GCA_020849535.1 Candidatus Hydrogenedentota bacterium | reverse complement strand
GCGGCATCACCGCTTGTGCCCATCGCCTGTCCGCCATTGTCACTCCTCCTCGCCAACGCTCCACCCGTGCCCTGCGAGAAGTATGGTATCACAAACATAGATAAATATCAATCAATATTCCGACAGGCCCTTGAAGGGGGCAGGCCCGCAGGGCCGAGGGGGATGTTCTTCGCCAATCGCCCCCTGCCCCGAACGCTTATCCGTTTGCAGTGTCCTTCGAACGCGCGCGTCCACCTTCACGTGGATCGCGGTTCGAGTTCCTCCCTGCTATCTCATCCCGCTCACCCTGTTGTCCCCTCAAGAAAAGAGTTTAGACAGGATAACAGGATGTACAGGATTGAAGAGAACTCGAGTCGTTCAGTCAGCGGGTTCGTCGGTCTTGCTTTCGCTGGCGATGGAGGCGAGGATCTCCTCCTCACGTTCTTCATCAGACCCCATCTTCCTCTTCACGAGCACGTCCAAGATGCGAAGGCCTGCATAGAGGGCACCGGCGACTATCCCGACATAGAGCACCGTCATGCCTACTAAGCGCACCACCGCACTGGGACCGAATACCCCTATCAGAAGGACAACAAGCGTGACCAGGAGAATCACCTTGATCTGGAAAACGTTGCTTTCAATTCGTTCCAGACGCCGTTGAATCGAAAGGTTTTCATTCTGCTCCATGCCAGGTCTCCATTTGGCAGAGAGAGTTCAATCTCCCCTCCACGCCGGCTCCATGATAGCATGTGCGGATTGCTGTTCCACGTCATGATCTCATGGAACGAAAGTCTTCGATGTTCAGTGATGGGTTCTTGGCCCAGGCGACTTGGGCGCGGTAGTTGGCGTCTGCGACAGGATTGTTGTTCGCGGAGATTTCCCCGTAGGTGCCGACGAATTCAAAACCGAGCTGGTGCAGGCCCGGGAAGACGCGGGCGATGTCCGCCACGTAGTCCTTGTCCACCGTTTTGGTGGATGCGTTAAACCAATGCAGGTAGCCGTAGCGCCGGTGGCTGGGCGCCCCCGCGAAGGCGTCGGGGAAGCCGGGGTGCCGCACCATGGCGGCGAGCGTGTACTCCCACACGGTCTCGGGCGGCACCGCGGTCACATGCGGCATGTTTGGGAAACCAGTGATCTGTTGGTAGCCGCGGTACGTGCAGTTGATGAAGACACCGTCGGGTTTGAGCGTCAAGCCGTGTTTCAAGACATCGCGGGTCGCCACGACCACGTCTTGGATATTGCCGTCCGCGTCGAAACCCAAGCCCTCACGGGCGGCGACGGCCCCGTCGGAGGGGTTCACAATGAAATCCCCCATTTCGTAGTCGATACCACCGATCGCGAAGGTCTCCAGCATCCACTCGAGACCATCGCGCCACCATTGCTGGTTGGCTTCCAGCGACGGATCCAACACGGGCGTCACGGCACGGCCGCCTCCTTCTTCCTTCGCAGTGCTCACGCGGTCCGGGTGCTTGGCGAGATAGGTGTCGAGGTTGAATGGGTGCTCGCCCTCGTAGTAGTAGCCGCCATAGGAACACAATCCAACACCCGGCAAGATGGCCACGCCGTGGTCCGCCGCGTACTTGCACAAATCGACCGCCGCCTGGACTCCGCCGTGACTGTCACGCAAGAATCCCCAGACGATCACGCCCCAAATTCCGTTCTTGGCGCAGTAGTCGACCAAGCGGCGAAAACCAAGTTGGAACGACTCCGGGCGCTTCGGATACGCAAACCGTTGCTCGGCCGCCGCCATGCGGGTGGATATCTTGTCCGGCTCATCATCCCAGGTCATGCGCGAATCCCAGCACCAGAGGAGCACTTTCATGTCACCGGCCCCGGGTTGCGGCGCGGCGGCTGCCAACTGCCCGGCCAGAATCGAGCCTGCCGCGGCGCGGCTTAGGAACTGTCTGCGATTCATTGGATCCCCCTCGGGTGTAATGCTGTGCAATCCGGACGTGGTTTCAGCGTACTGCTTCGCTGACGCAGACACAAGCCATCATGTCGCGCGGAAAATGCCCAAGTTGTTCTTTGATGGGGTTGTGAGGTCGATTGCTTCTTGTAGGGCGGGATTTGTTCCCGCCTATGGGAAGGGCGGGAATCAATCCCGCCCTACTCTTGGGTAACCAGGTGAGTTGGCGTAGCGGGCATCCGACTGTGAAAACGTCCGGCGTGGAAGCCGAGCGCCGCAAAGGCGGGTGTTACTGATATCAACGCGCGCGAGGCCACGGAATCGCCGCACAGATAGGCCTGTTTCCGGGATTTTTGCCGGATGTGCATCTGGTGTATACTGCGTGCGCACGGTGGATTGGGAGTGACCGGTAGACTAGGGCCAATGGCGGATTTCGATCAAACCACACTGAGTATATCGTGGGTCTTGTCAGGCCTTTTGCTGATTCCCTATCTGACCTGGGGGGTATTCCTGCTGCGTCAGCGGCTCGTGCATGACGTGGAGCTGGACCGCGCGGTCGAGACATTCACGGTGGCCGCGCTCATCTTCTTCTTCATTTTCGAATTCAGCCTGTTGCAAGTCTGGTTGGCGAACAGTCCTGTCAAGATGATCTTCAGCACGCTGGGGTTGGTGGCGTCGGGGCTTGCCCTGTATGGCCCGCTTCTCGCTTCGTTCACATCGCATCTGCTGGTGGACCTCATCATGCCGCAGGAGCGCTTCGATCCCAACGTGCCACAATACGGGGCAGCCGCGGGCTGCGAGATGCGGGGAGACTTCGCCGCGGCGGCGGATCAGTATGCGGCTATCGCGCGGATGTTTCCCAAGGACGGGCATGCGCCGGTGCGCGCCGCGGACAATTTCATGAAGGTGGCCGAGGTGGAGAAGGCGATTCCCTACTTCAAGCAAGGAATGCGCAACGCGCGCAATGCCTCCGAGGCGCTGCGGATAGCCAATCGGCTTTGCGAGATCTATCAGCGCCAACTGGGACAGACGCACGAGGCGAAGGAAGTGCTGGCCACGTTCCTGGATCGTTTCCCCGACTGCGAGTACGCGCATTCCGTACAGTTGCGTATAGAGCGCCTTCAGAATCCTCCCGCCTCCCCATTCGAGCGCCAGTCTCCGGAGGTCTGAACTGGGGGGGGGCAGCGGGGGCCCGAATTGTGCGCTTTCCGCACACCGCACACGGCAGCGGGGGACACGGCGCTAACCCCAGCCAATACTGGAGATAGTGCAGCCCTTCGCGCCGCGGAATTTGCCAAGATCGGGGAAAATCGGGTAAACTCTTGTGGGAAGGCTCAATACAGAGGGTAGAGTACTGAAGTGGAGTGGGAATAACCGTGCACCAATACCGTGTCTGCGTGGCAGACGATAACGAAGAGGCCGCGTCCGTTATTTGCGAAGGCTTGAAGATGAATGGATATATGGCCTTCGCAGTACACTCGGGAACAGATGCGCTGGAGGCGTGCGCCCAAGGGAATGTAGACCTTCTTCTCTTGGATATCTGTTTCCCCGATATCAGCGGATACGACGTGTGCCGCCGCTTGAAGGAATCCCCGCTGACAGCCGACATTCCCATCATCTTCGTCAGCGTCAAAGGCAGCAAGGAGGACATCCTTGCGGGATACCAACTGGGCGCGATCGATTACATCACCAAACCCTACAACTTGCCCATGGTGATGGTGCGTGTGGACGCCGCCATGCGGTCCAAGGCGCTGCGCGATCAGTTGCGGTCCGAGGATGAAGCCATCATGGATTCCGCATACACCGACCATCTCACGGGTCTGCGTAACGGCCGCTACCTCCTGGAACGGTTGCAGGAAGAGGTTGAGGAAGCGCACCGCTACGATTATCCGGTGTCGTGCGTGGTATTCGATGTCGACGACATCAAGGCAATCGATGAAGAGCTTGGCCCGGTGTCGTTGGATGACCTGCTCGTCGAACTCGGGATGGCTCTGCGCAACTATTCGCGCACCTATGACGTGCTTGCCCGGTACGACGGAACGGTGTTCGCCGCCGTGCTGCCGCACACCCCCCTCGATCAGGCCATGGGCTATGCCACGAAGATCCTGAAGGAGGTCGATGGTACCACCTTCTCGGACCCCAGTTTTCCCACCGAAGTGAAGCTGAGCGTCGGCATTGTGTCGTGCCAGAACGGCAGTGCCAAGGGCGCCGACTTCGTGCTGGGTGAGGCGATGCGCGGCCTGCTGAAAGCCAAGAGCGGACCCGAAGGCGAGCAGCGCATGGTCGCGGTGAATTTATCTGACTCTTAGTCTTGCCGAAGCGTCAGCGTATACCGGCATTCAGGGCCTTGCGGCCGATATCCGTGCGGTAATGCGCGCCGTCGAAGTGAATCCGCGCAACTCCTTCGTAAGCCGCGGCTATCGCATGGGGGATGTCCTCACCCACCGCGGTGACATTGAGCACGCGCCCGCCGTTGGTCACGAGTGATGTTCCCTCGAGTTTCGTGCCGGCGTGAAAGACGATGGCGCCCGCGTCGCGTTCAGCCTCGAGGATACCCTCGATCGCGATCCCCTTGGAGTAGGTGCCCGGGTAACCGCCCGATGCCATGACCACGGTCACACAAGCGCCGGCACCCCATTCGATAGCCATTCCCTCCAAGGAGCCATCGCTGCACGCCTGTAGCAGCGGTACGATGTCGGACTTCATGCGCGGCAATACAACCTGCGTTTCGGGATCGCCGAACCGGCAATTGAACTCAATCACCTTGGGACCTTGCGCGGTCATCATGAGTCCCGCGTAGAGGACGCCGCGGTAGGGGCGCCCCTCCTTCGCCATGCCGTGCACGCAAGGCAGCAACACGGTCCTGGTGATCTCGTCGAGCATGGAGTCCGACACGATTGGCGCGGGCGAGTAGGCGCCCATGCCGCCCGTGTTGGGACCGGCATCGCCATCGAATACAGGCTTGTGGTCCTGGCTTGGCGCCATTGGCAGCACACGCTCGCCGTCGCTGAACGCGAGGATCGACGCTTCCTGTCCGAACAGGCATTCCTCGATGACAACCTTGCTGCCCGCTTCACCGAAGACCTTGTGCCTCATCATGCTTTCGATTGCAGCCACGGCCTCATCGGTCGATTGGGCAACCGTAACGCCTTTGCCCGCGGCGAGGCCATCCGCCTTCACGACGATCGGGGCGCCGGCCTTGCGCACATACGCGATGGCTTCGGCGGGATTATCGAATTCGGCGTAGGCGGCGGTGGGAATGCCGTACTTCGACATGATGCCTTTGGCAAACGCCTTGCTCGCCTCGAGTTCGGCGGCGGCCGCACGCGGACCGAACACCTTCAGGCCCCGCGTCTGGAAGGTGTCGACAATTCCCTTCGACAGGGGGTCTTCGGGACCGATGACGGTGAGGCCGATTCCCACAGAGAGGGCGAAGTCCGCGAGCGATTCGATTTCTCCGACAGACAATGGCACCAATTCCGCGTGCGCGGCGATGCCCGGGTTCCCGGGCGCACAATAGACTCTTGATACGAGCGGACTCTGTGCAATCTTCCAAACGAGCGCGTGCTCGCGCCCTCCCCCGCCAACGACCAGGACCTTCACCCGTCACTCCTCCTTCGGTTCGCAACTCTTTAAGTAACCGGCAATCACCTGGTCATAACGCGCGGTGCACGCAAAGGCCTCCTGAGCGAGACGGTAGCGGGTCTTGAAGGTGACCTCGCCGTCGTGCGCACGCAGCTCGTGAATGACCGAGGTGTAGCGGTCCGGGTTCACAACGACGGTCACGTAGCGGAAGTTCTTCGCGGCGGACCGCAGCATGGCGGTGCCTCCGATGTCGATCTGCTCGATGACCTCTTCCATGGTCACGCCTGGGCGTGCGATGACGGACTCGACAGGATGGAGGTTGACGATGCAGAAGTCGATCCAGTGGAAGCCGGCCGCAGTAAGCTGTTCTTCGTGTACCTTGCTGTCGCGAAGACCGAGAAGACCGGCGTGCACCTTGGAGTGGAGGGACTTGACTCTTCCATCCATCATTTCGGCGATGCCGGTATACTCTCCGATGCTGACGGCATCAATGCCGGCATCCTCCAGAACCTGAAGAGTACCCGCGGTACTAATGATTTCGACGCCATACTCGCGCAGCAGTTTGGCCAGTTCGACGACGCCAGTTTTGTCGTGACAACTGATGATCGCGCGTCTCGCTTTCGACATAATGCTTCCTCCTCGCGGCGGCCATTTCGGTCCCCCGGCCTGCATTCATGAAAAACGGGAAATGGATAATACTGAACAGGCCGGTAAAAATCTATCTGGACGAACACGGACGAACACGGACGAGCATGGACGCGCATTGACGCGCATTGACGCGCATTGACGCGCATTGACGCGCACGGAGGCGCGGACAGGGAGGGGGCGGATAAAGGGGAGCGGGTGCCTTGCCCGTGAGTGGATCGATCCGGAAGGATGGGGGCCAGGAGCGAAGATCTACGTCAAGTGATGAGCGGGCAACTGAAACGCACGCTGTCCATACCTGTTTCATTGAGCGTTTTGTCAAGAAATATGGACACCAAGAGGCCTTCACCAAGTGGCCAGTTGCTCCATCCTCCCCAGAAACTGTCTCGCACGGGTGGAACCCGTGTGGTAGCGAAGGAAGTGATTGCGCCCGGCCCGAGCGATGGCGTCGGCCTCGTCGGGATGGTCCAAATAGTGCACCAGTTTGTGCTCCAGTTCGGGCAGGTCCTCGAAGAAGACCGCAGACTCACCTTCAGTGAAGTCGTGGGGGATTCGGATAGGTGGCTTCTCGGCGAGGAGCATGGTGCCGTGGGCGGGCAGCTCCCAATACCTGACCGTATCGTAGCCGTAGCCGAAGAGAGAGAGCCCCATGCGCGATTGGGCGATTGCCCGGCGGTAGTCCTCTTGGGAGTAGGTCTTCTCGAGACTTTGGCCAAGCAACGAGGCGAGGTGGTCCAGGTAGAGCGAGCGGGTGCCGAAGAGGCGCTTGCCCGCCCAGAAGAGACTGCCTTCGCGCTGGTCGCTCACTTTGGCGGGAACCAGGCGATCCGGGTATCCAAAGGGAAGAGGATATGTGTTTGGGCCGTAGTCGAATCCTTGGAGCATTTCGCGTTTGAAGTAGGCCGCGACATTGTCGCGCCCCAGATATCTCAACACGCCGGGCAGGTATGAGTCGACGTCGTCCCACGGGTCATAGACGGCCAGGGGGATGTCCGGGGCCGCATCGAGAAATCGCCTGACCGCATCCCGGTGGGTACATTGCACAACGTCGGCATGAAGGATGATGTCGAAACGGCCATCGCGCAATTGCTCTTCGATGGCCGATGGAGAGAGTGGCTCTCCCGGGTAGTCGAAGACACAAGGGTAATTCAAGGCTGCTTCCGGGGTTTGGCCGTGCAGGGTGCCTTTCCACGGATACTCAAGCACGTTCCCGGCACCCAGGACGGTGCACAGGCCGTCGTAGAGGGAGTCCATTCCGTAGTCCGAATTGTCGTGCGTGATAACGAGGATGCGTGGCTTCCGGCATGAGCCGGTCCACTCTGGGACATCATCTTCGGGAACGGTCGCCGGAGCTTCGCGTTGCAGACTTTCGAGCATGGTCTGCGTTTCGGTGTCCGATTCGACATGACAGACCGACCGCAGCAAACGTGCGCCGAGGTCCTCGCGGCCGTAGTGCCGCCAGATCTCCGCTTGCATTCGATACGCGGAGTGGCAACGTGGCAGCGTGTGAATCGCGATCTGAAACTCCTTCTTGGCGCGCGACAGGTAGGGACTGTTGGCGCCGTCCCGGCTGGACGAAAGAACGGCACCGCAGAAGATTCGCAGGCGCTCAAGAGAGAGGCTTGCCCTCTGCGCATCCGTGAGACTGATCATGTCGAAGATGGATGATAGTACCGCCAGGGCCCGAATGGGGAGACCCGCGGCCTCCAAGTCGCGCGCGTGCCGGATGGGGTCATAGGAGTCGCGGACCATCGCCAGGACGAACTCGGAGACCTCTCCTTCACTCGGATACACATTGCGCAGGAGCAGGTTTTGCCGCGCGAGGGCTTGGTGAAATTCGGGCGGTACGTTTTTATCGGGGGAGGGAAGTTCCATGACGGCGAGGATGGTACCGTGTGCACTGATGAGTGGGAGCAGCGTGGGAAGAGCCGCAATGCACGCGGCAAGCTGGCCTGGCCCAAATACGGCACAGTCGAAGACTCCCTGTGGGATCGCCACATTCTGCCCCATCTCCGCGCTGACGACCTTGCACCTGCGTGACTGCAGCGCCTCCATCAGCCCGTCGCGCTGCGGTCCAAGGAGCAGAACGCTGGACGTGTAGATAGGAATGCACTCCGCAATCTCGTGCCCAGAAAGCAGTCTCCGGCCCTCCCTGCTGGCGTGGCTCCCCCTGAATGTGAACGGTGCAAGGACGCCAAAGACCTTAGCGCAAGAGGAGATGCAAAGCAAGAGAGGGAAAGGCCATGAGGCCTGTTCATACGCGTAACTAAACTATTTACAACAAGTTAAGGAACCAAAGGCACCCATATTTCTCGTGACACCATCGGGGCGATGTGGGATAATTGATATGGTGAAAAACAATAAAAGATCTGAGTCACTTGGGCGCGAGTGAGAAGTATGGGCTTGCAGATCGGCGGAGCATTCGGCAACGGCTTTGAGGTAGTGCGAAATCTCGGCGCTACTTCGGGGCGCGGTGCGTCCGCACAGTCCCCTCCACCTGAGATCGGATTTGTCCCGCCAGACGAAGATGGGCCGTCCACCAATCCGTTTACGCGAAAGGAAGTGCCGATCCCGCGCGTAGGATTTGGCGAAGGGTCCGTGTCGGTGCCTGCGGCCGCGGTGCGCACGCTGGACCGGAACCTGGAAGCGGCGAGCAAGCTGATCCCGACTCTGGAGGAAACACGCAAGCGGCTGCGTGAGCGTTTGGCCGAAGTCCAGGAACGGCTCCAGGGCGACACGGAGCCGCCAGCGATTACCGGCTTCGATGTGACCGTGGGCGCACCCGAAGCCGTGTCGAATGCGCGCACGTTTATCGCGGGCCTCAGTCAGGCTGCGGGGGCCGCACAGGCGAGGATCCAGGGAACGGATGCCGCCGAAACCACCGGCCGCCGCATCGACATACGCGTCGGGGATCAGAGCGTCGCATTCTTCCGGCGCGACACAGCGCCCACCGTCGAGTTCTTCGCGTAAGACGCCGGCGCCGATTCTCCCCTACTTCAGCTTGTTCTCGAACCAGGCGGGGCCGCCCCATTTGCCGGTGACGATGATGTCGAGATCGCCGTCGGCGTCGAGGTCGGACACGACGAGGTTGAGGCCGCTGCCGATGCCTTCATCGTACGTCACGATGTGCTTCGTCCACGTGGGATTGGCGGAGCGGTCCAGTTGGTACCAGTAGACACCCAAGGGCTCAAACTCGCCGGGATCGCCGCCGTTGTGCGCCATGAAACGCTTGCCACACACGAGGTCCAGGTCGCCGTCCGCATTGATGTCGGCAAGCGCGAGGCTGTGGGCCTGGGACCAGGTGTTGTCGATTTGATGGCGTTTCCAGGTGATCTCCCCTTCGCCCTTGACGTGCTCGTACCAGAAGATGCCGTAGTCGTGGGCGATGCTCGTGACGATGTCGGCGAGTCCGTCGGCGTTGACGTCGTAGACGAGGATCTGGGGCGTGTGATTGGGCTTGCCTTCTTCGAGGCTGCCAACTGCAAGAGGATGCTCTTTCCACTCGCCGGTGCGCGGGTCGGCGGGCGCCTCAAACCACGCGGAAGGGCGCAGGATGTCCGGGCGTCCGTCGCCGTTGACGTCGCCGCAGCCGACGCCGAAGTCCATTTCCTTGGGAGAAATCTCGTGCACGATCATTCCGCGCGTGCCGTCCGGCAGCACGCCCGCTTCGTACCAGGAGGTCTGCTTGACGGCAGGCAGGATCTCCATGGCCTTGCCGTCTCCATCGATATCGGCCAGTTCGCCGCATTCGTAGTTGCCGTTCTCTTCAATGAGCGCGCGCGGCCACTGACCGCCGGCCTCACCCGGATTCTTGAGCCATTCGGATTTCATCCCGAACCACGAGCACGTCACGACATCGAGCAGGCCGTCGCCATCGACATCCACCGGGGCGTTCATGAAATCCCAGCGGTAACCTTTGCCTTCCTCGTCGACCTCGCCTTCCACGTCGCAGATCTTGAGGGGTTCGAACTTGGGGGCGAGGTAGAGAAAGGGAAGCGCGACGATGTCGAGGGCGCCGTCATTGTTGAAATCCCCCACGCCGCAGGATTCCCCGCGATAGGTACCAACGCGGTGCGTCTCGAACGCCGGGCCGGAGTCCGGGGCCGCCTGCGACATCACGATTCCCACGAATGCGAGTAATGTGGACATGTCTAATCCCCTTGTAGAAGTCCTGGAAAGGTGCAGGAAATTCATCTCAAAAGCAATGGTTATCTGAAGTGATTGTCCGCAATATACTCGTCCCGTTAAAGACCATGGTTTCGGGTCGCACTTTCAGCGCTCAAGAGGAGAGGGGACGCTGCTAACCCAGGGCGTTGCCCTGGGCTAGTATGGTGTCGGCCCTTCAGGCCTCCGGAGGCAAACCCGCCGTCTCATTCTGTTTCCGCCGTCTCATTCTGTTTCCGCCGTCTCATTCTGTTTCCGCCGTCTCATTCGGTTTCCGCCGTCATGTGCGAGTTCCACGTCATATCGCGAGCATCTTCGCAATTTGCGGCGACGCCTTTCGTTCGGTAGCAGCCTTGGCGCCTCTGCGGTGATCAGAACTCAAGACCATGGGCAAGGATGCCCATGCCACCTCCTCTGATTCCGTTTCCGGGATCCGTGTTCGTCCGTGAACGTCCGGAGACGAACTGCCTCGCCTAGCTGCGGACCCTATTTCGGATCGAGTACCTTGATGCGGATGTTGCGCCAGGCGACTTCGAAGGGTCCCTTGTCGCCGACGCCGTGAACCTGGAGTCCGATGAAGCCTTTGGGATGGGTCTTGAACTTCTCTTCGTCTTTCAGGTCTTCGATGGGCTCGCCGTTGATCCAGGTCTGGATCTGCGCGCCTTTTGCCACAACGCGATACTTGTTCCACTCGCCGTCCTTGAAGGCCTTGTTGCGTTTCCCATCGGCGTTGGCGGTCATCCAGCCGCCGCAGGCCTCCCCGTAGATGTAGCCGGCCTGGCCGCCTTCGGCGCCACTCGCCGAAATCTCGACCTGGGGTCCGTTGACCCGGCCGAACTCTTCGCCGGCTTCGGGTGCTTTCGTTTGAGAGCGAATCTGAACGCCGGAGTTGAGTTCGTTATTGAGCAGCTTTACTTCAAATTCGAGTTCGAAATCGCCGTAGTCGTCCTTGGTGCACAGAAAGGAGTTGGGGCTGCCCGGGGTTGTCTTGCCGACGATGGTGCCGTCCTCGACGCGGTAGGTGGCGGTGCCATTCTTCTGGATCCACCCTTCGAGCGTCTTGCCGTCGAAGAGGGTTTTCCATTCATCTTCGGCGCTTTGTGCGAAGAAGAACGGAGCAGAGACAATTGAGAATGCGGCCAACAGGAGTGCGCGTGTACGCATGGTGGTGTCCTCAGTTGTTCATTCGCTCGCGCGAATGGATTTGCGGTTCCAGCCCACACCAACGTTACCGGTGCGAGAAGCGCCGTTCAAGTTCGCCGGGACGCGCTTGCATACCTGGTCTCGATCGGGGAGAATGGAGGTGAACCGGTAAGCTGCAATTGCCGTAGTGATACGTCATCCTCCCGCACTGGATTGTCTGTGCGTCCGCCAAGGAGTGCATATGATGAGGTGTGTCGTTCTGTTCGCAGTACTGATCGCGGCGCTGGGGATAGCGTCAGCGGCGCCGCCTGCTCTTGGAACGCAGGTGAAGGACCTCGAGTTCAAGGACATCCGGTATGTATCGCGATCGCTTGATGATTTCAGTGACGCGAAAGCATTCGTGCTGGTCTTCATGACGAACACGTGTCCCGTGGCGCAGCGGTACATGCCGGTGCTCGAAGCGCTGCATACGGAGTTTAGGGAACGCGGGGTCCAGTTTGTCGGGGTCAACGTGGGCCCCGGGGACTCCATCATGGACGTGGCGCAATTCGCGGCCGACTACGGGATCACCTTCCCCATCGTCAAGGACGCGGAGGCCTACAGCGCCCATGCCACGGGCGCGGAGCGCACTCCAGAGGTGGCTGTGTTGGACGTGGACCACGTGCTGCGCTATCGCGGGCGCGTTGACAGCCAATACCGCGTGAGCGGCGTGCAACCCACCCAGGGACGACAGGACCTTCGGGAAGCATTGCTGGAAATGCTGGACGGCAAAGATGTGTCGGTCGCGGAAACGCCGGTTGAGGGTTGCCTCATTACGTTTCCCGGCGACGATGCTCCGGCGGCGAATCCCCCCACTTTCGCGGAGGATGTCGCGCCGATCCTGAACCGGCACTGTGTAGAGTGCCACAGGCCGGATACCGCCGCGCCGTTTTCACTGTTGACGTTTGAGCAGGCGTCCGGGAAGGCGCGGATGATCGAAGAGGTCGTGCATGAAGGCCGGATGCCGCCATGGTACGCCCATCCCGGAGTTGGCACATTCACGAACGAGCGCCGTCTCACGAGCGCGGAGAAGCAGATCATTTCGCGTTGGGTGAATGGTGGCAGGCCTCCCGGCGATCTTGCGAAGTCGCCTCAACCGCCGGAGTTTCCTGCGAGCCAATGGGCGATCGGCGAGCCGGACCTCATCCTCACGGCCAAGCAGCCATTTCCAATACCGGCGACGGGATACGTCCCGTATCAGTATGTGACCTTCGACTACATCTTTCCCGAGGACACCTGGGTGCAGGGCATCGAGATTATGCCGAGCAATCCAAGGGTGCTCCATCACTGCAATATGATCTACATGCTGCCGGGCGAGAAGTACGATCAGAGCACGAATTTCCTGACGGGAAAGGTGCCGGGGGGAGGCCCGGCCATGCTGAAAGCCGGCGAAGGCATGCTGATTCCCAAGGGATCGGTGGCAACCGTGCAGATTCACTATGTCACGACCGGGAAGCCGGAGGAAGACACAATCTCCGCTGGGTTCCGCTATGCGAAGACACCGATTACGAAACGCATACGCTACAAGATCATCAACAACGACAGTTTTGCCATTCCCCCCCACGCTCCCCTGCACAAGGTGGTCGCGGAGGGTACGCTGGACCGGGACGCAACGATGCTGGCGATGTTCACGCACATGCATCTACGCGGACGGGACATGACGTTTATAGCGCATCTGCCGGACGGCAAGGCGCAGCCCTTGCTGAGCGTGCCGAACTACAGTTTTGACTGGCAATTGACTTACTACCTGGAACCGGGCGCGGTGAAGTTGCCCAAAGGAACCCGCATCGAGTGCATTGGCCACTTTGACAACAGCGTGTTCAATCCATTCAACCCCGATCCCGGGGCCACGGTGCGGGAAGGCGCGCAGACGTTTGAGGAAATGATGTATGGCTTCTTCTTCTACATCGATGAGAGCGAGACGCTGAACATCCAGGTGGATCCGGCCACGGGGCAGGAGATCAAGACCGTTGCCCAGGCCGCATCGTGATGCTGGCCTAGCGGCGTCCGGGGGCGAGGTCGACGGGGGCATTGTTGTCGGTGTATACGGTGCCGTTGCGCGGGGCGGCCTGGGCCTCCGAAACCTGCGTGAGGCGCTTCGGATAGCTTGGCGGCAAGTAACGGCCCTGCTGCGCCAGGGTGGCGGTCAGTTGGGCAAAGTCCCCGGGATGGGCGAACCAGGGACCGCCGGGCCATGCGACGCCGTCGCGGGTGCGGTTCTCGGCCAGCGCGGTTTCGACGATCTTCTGCGCCACGAACACGGTGTTGTAGCTGGACTCGGCTTCAAAGACGTAGACGAACTGAAAAACCTGTTCGAGCGTGGCGACCATGCCGCGCACAATGTCGTCATTGCTGCCGCCGAAGGTCCCCATGACGTTGTACACCAGCGAGCCGCCGTTCTCGATATGTTCGTAGGCGACACGGAAAAACTCGAGCGTGGCGAGATGGTACGGCAGGTACGCGCCGTTGGGGCCAGAGCCATAGGCGTCCATGATGATCGTGCCGTAGGTCTTGCGAGCGCGTTGCAGGAAGGTGCGGCCATCCGTGGTGACGACGCGCAAGCGGGTGTCGTCCGGCACTTCAAAGAAGCGCTTGGCGGCCTTCACGACTTCCGGGTCGATTTCGGCAACGTCAATCTGCATTTCCGGGTAGTTCTTGAGAAACACCTTGGGACCCGTGCCTCCTCCAAGCCCGACGAACAGCGCGGACTTGATCGTTGGGTCGAGCACCATGGGCACATGGAAGAAGTCGGTGTATTCAAAGCCGCCGGCATAGGGGTCGCGCAGGTCCATGGTTGTCTGGGGAGAATCGTCGAACAGCAGGACGCGTTTCGTGCCATCATCCTTCACGAGGATGTGGTGGTACGCGCTGTACTTCTCGAAGATGATTTGCGCGTGAGACGTGGACGGGATGAGCACACCCGCAAGCACGAGGATGCCTGCCGCCACGCGGCGTCCGCGTAAAACCGCCCCGAACATAATAATGACACCTGTCAGCACGAGCACGGCGGACGTGGCGTACAGCGACTCGCGAACGCCCCAAGGGATGAACAGCATAGCGGCGAACAGCGCGCCGCAGATGCTGCCGCCGGTGGACACTGTGGCGATCCATCCGGCACTGGAACCGACGCGGTCGAGCCGGCGCACGGCGAGACCGATGGCCTGCGGCATGACGGTCCCCAGCGCCAGCAAGGGCAGAAACGTGCAGACACCCGCGTAGAAGAGTGGTTCCCACCAACCAACCAGTTCACCGGATACAGGCAGATGGCGTTCAACGAAAAAAGCAAGAGGCTCCATGAAAACGGCGGTAACACCGGCAACGCAAAGGACAAAGCCCAGAGGCCACCATCTGCGGCCGCGATCGGCGATCTGGCCGCCGAGCGAGTAGCCCACGGCAAGTCCCGCGAGGCAGATCGAGATCTCGGCGCCCCAGACATCGAGGGTGCCGCCCACGAAACGCTGCAGGATACGGACGGCGAGGACTTCGTACACCATGACGGCGCCTCCAGAGATGAACACGATTGCGCCCAACGCCAGTGCCGATGCCCAGCCCAGTAGATCCTCTTTCCTTTCAGACAACGCGATTCCCTTCACGTCAACTCAAGACAAACTCGATAGCGCGATTATAGCGGAGGACTCAAATGGTTTCACTAAACGTGGCCGCGATCACTCGTGACTATGTGAGGGCCTCCCGCGGAATCCGGCGAATCTCGTAGCCCATGAGTTCCTGAGGCGTCGGGCCCTTGTACGTGGCGCCAGTCTTGCCCGAGTAGTAGAGTGAAAGCACAACGCCACGGATACCCATGTCCAATAGCCGAAGGTTGGCGGCGATGAACTCGGGCCACTTCTCAGGTCTGGCCATCGCGCGAACGAGGAATCTGAGCGCGAAGTCAGGGACGTAGTAGAGCACATCCAGGAGCGTCTTGAGACTGGTGACGTCTTCGGGGGGGGCGTAGGTCAACACGGAATCAACATGTTCGACACAACCGAGTTCCGAGAAGGATGGAAGGCTGCCCAGCCGGGGCACGATCATGTCGCCCAGTCGTTCCAGCGCACGGACTGCGCGTGCATCGAGCATCTGCGAATGGGATGTTGACATAGGCTCCCTTCCTCCCCCGCTCATCGCCGCGCCAGAAGCGTGGCCAGTCTATGGGTCAACGCCATGCAGGTCAAGGCAGGATTGATGCCCGGAGCGTTGGGGTAGATGCTGGTGTCGGCGATGTAGAGATTCCTGCGGTCATGAACCTGAAAATCAGGGCCGACCACAGATCGCGCGGGATCGGTGCCAATCGCGCAGCCACCCATCAGGTGAAGCCCGAAATACAGAGGCGACTGGAAGATGCCCTTGGCCCCCAGGGACTCGAAGATGCCGCGCACCGTCTTGAGCCCTTCATCGCGGCGGGCGCGATCCTGAGCGGTCAGTGCTTTGCTCGCGCGCAGACGGCCCTTGCGGTCGATGGAGAGTTCGCCGGTTGCCTCATCGCGCACGGCAACTTCCATGCAGGCCAGATAGCGATACCGCAGCATGAACGCCTGCAATTCCGATCCGCCGCGTGCGAAGAGCATCGCTACCGAGACCGGCGGCGCGAAGACATTCTCGAGCTTGTAGCCTTTGGCACGCAGACCCGGGTCCGCGGATTTCACTGTTTGGAAGGCGCCTTTGTGGGCGTCCACGGGATCATCGAACTCGGCAAAGGTCATGTACTGCGGGTGCATGGTGAAACCGCGGCCAAGCGCCGGGAGCCGGTCCTTGAAGCCCGAGGCGAGGAGCAGTTGCGTGGTGCCGAACGAGCCGCCTGCGAGGATACAGCGCCTTCCGTGAAAAGATGCCGCGCCGGAGCCGTTGCGGCCGCGCACCGTGACGCCATCGTTGCGGTGTTCGATGTGCGCGGCGTGAAACTCGGGCACGATGGTCAAGCCCTCGCGCTCGGCGCGGCGGATGAACGCCACGAGCGAACTCTGCTTGGAGTCGCGGCGGCACCCGCCGAGGCATGGCATGCAGTCGTTGCCGTGTTCCGTGGCGCAATCCGACTGCCCTCTACGCAACGGCGCCCAGCAGATGCCGGCGCGCTCCAGGCCCTGGATGAAGAGATGGGCATTTCTGTTGCGATGCTCTTCAGGCAAGGTCATGAGTGCCAAGTCCGCCTCGATGGCCGCATACCAGGGGTCCATCGCCTCTGTCGTGAAGTAGTCCACGCCACTGGCGGTCTTCCAATCGTCGAGCGCGGCGTCATCGAAGCGGTCGAGCAGGCACTGATTGACGATGGAGCCGCCACCCACGCACTTCCCACGGAGGAAGCCCATCGTGCATTTCGTGTCGAATTCGAGGCCGCCGCCCCAGAAGAGTTGGGCGCTGTAGTCAGCCTCGTTCTCGGGAAAGGACTCGGCGCGGTAATACTTGCCGGCCTCAAGAAGGAGACATCGCGCGCCCGCGTGTTGCAGGCGCTGCGCGACGACGCCCCCGGAAGTCCCCGAGCCTACGATAATGAAATCAAAGATGTCCTGATCCGGCATACGCACCACTCTGCACGATGATTTTGGCAGTCCCCCCAGCATACTGGCCCGTCCGATGAATTAAAGCCTGTTCTTCTTGACGACGCCTTCCAGCTTCATACCGACCAGCAGGGTCTTGAGCAGCCAGAAAGGACCCCCGCCGTATACGGCGTCGAGGAGCTTGCTGAAGAGCACGTACTTCTCGCGGGAGTACGGATACCAGTGTGGTTCGAATTTGCCACCCGTGTCGATCATGATGCTCTTGATGTTGGAGAAACTGTGGAGTCCGTGCGGGCCTTTGTAACGGCCAAAACCGCTTTCCTTGGTGCCGCCGAAGGGGAGGGCCGAGTTGCCCTGGGTAGCAAGCACGTTGTTGATGGACACGTTTCCGGTGTCGATGGCGCGCGCGACGCGCGTGGCGCGGTCGATATCGCGCGACCACACGCTGGCGCTCAGGCCGTAAGGCGAATCGTTGGCCATGGTAATGGCTTCTTCTTCGGTCTTGAAGGGCTGCACGGTCAGCACGGGGCCAAAGGTCTCGTCGGTACATATCTTCATGGAGCTATCGACATCCGTGATGAGCGTGGGAGGATAGGCGCTGAAAGCAGCGTCCCGCGAGCCTCCCGTGTGGATCTTGGCGCCTCTGGCCACGGCCTCATTGACTTGGTCCTCCACCTTTTCAATCTGAAAAGGAGCGGTCATGAAGCCGACATCCAGATCGCCAGCGTCGGGCTGTTTCGGATCGATCGCGGGATGCGAGAGTTTTTCAATCTTCTGTTTGAGTACGTCCACAAACTGGGTATAGATCCGCTCCTGAACCAACACCCGCTCGACGGAAGTGCAGGTTTGGCCGCAATTCGTCATGGCGCCCCAGACCGCGCCAACCGCAGTCCGATCCAGGTCGGCGTCCTCGAAAACGACCATGGGATCCTTGCCGCCCAGTTCCAGTTCAACGGGAATCAGGTGCTTCGCGGCCTGCTCCATGATCTGTTTGCCGGCGCGCGTGCTGCCGGTGAAGAGGATCTTCGCGGGACGCCGATCGATGAGTCTGCGGCCGGTGTCCTTGCCTCCGTAGACCACGTGAACCGCTTCCTTCATGAACCCACTTCCCTCGACGATCTCCTCCACGAGGCCCTTGAGCGGCGTCCATTCGGACGGTTTGAAGACCACGGAATTGCCCGCCACAAATGCCGTGATCATGGGGACCATGGCGAGATTGAGGGGGTAATTCCAGGGAGAAATAATGAGGACGGTTCCAAGAGGCGAGTAGAAGATCTTGGATTTCTTCCCCTGCAGGATGATCGGAGTGGGCACCTTCTCGTCCGCGAGGTGACGTTCGGCGTGTTTGTCGTAATAGTCGATGATGTCGAGGACCGTGAAGACTTCCGAGATGAGGGCGTCGGTCCGGGCCTTGCCGGTTTCCTGCACGACGCGGTCGACGATCTTCTCCTTGTTGGCGAGAAAGTAGTGCTTGAGCTTGAGCGTTTCATTCAGGCGTTCGCGCACGGTCATCGCGCGAATCGTATTGAACGCAGCGCGGGCCTCATCGAACGTGTGGCGGATATCGTCGTCTGAAGGTTCCTGAAACGAGTAGAGCACTTGTCCGGTGCGCGGATCGCGCACGACGATTTCCTGGGCAGCATGGCCCATCTGCTGGAACGCTGGTGTGTTCAGAGCCGCTGATTCTGCCATGGTTCGACAAACCTCCATCCACGCGGTAGATGCCAGAACGGCAAGGGGCCATGCAGCACAAACGACCTGCCCGCCACTATAGCAGAGTGTGGCATGGGTGGCAACTGGGCTGGGGACGTGGGAAGTATGGGAAGTATGGGATTTGACAATTGTCCGATTTCATCAGTGATCCTGCAGGCCGAATTCAGCACGTTCCGTGCCGGGGAGAAGACCGATCTCCGCAAAGGGAATTGCGGTGAACCCTGGGAGTCTCGTGAAAACGATCGAGTCTTCGCGCAATGCGAAGTTTTGGTTTGCCACGTCGACAAAGCCTGGGTCGCTGTCCGTCACGAAGTTGCCTTTGTCTTCCCAGTTGCCGTTGAGAAAGGCGCCGCACTGGACTACGACGTTGTTCGCGGCAGCATTTACCCTGGGGCGGTCGTTGGGCTCCATGAAACCCACTAGGTCCGGATAGCGCTCCGTATACGGCGGTTTCGTGATGTCCACATCCTGCAGCAGGACCCGCTGCCAGAGTTCCGCTTTGACGTAGTCCCACCAGCGTTGGTCGTCCCATGGCGCGGACCCGATGGCGCGTTTGCATTCGATGAAGATGTTGTTAGAGGCCGTGTTGTCGTGCCCACCATGCACGAAGACCGCGCCGAAACTGCCGCCCGCCGCGCGATAGAAGACATTGCCCTCGACCGTCTGCCCGCCGGACCCGTCATCGAAGTAGATAGCGCAACTGCCGTGCGTCAGGGCGCTGCCGATGTCGTGCCAGTAGTTGTTGCGAATGATGGTGCCGCGTTCGGAGGGATTGCGTCCCATGTAGTAGGCGCCGGAATCGTCTGTCTCCTGGCCGCTGTGGTGGATGTCGTTGAACTCAATGACGTGATCGTTACCGCCGAGCCCGATTGCCTGGTGCGGCGCGTCGTGAATGAGGTTGTGGGCAACGCGGATGCCCACGCCCGACATGTGAATGTTGTAGGCGTGCGTGCGCTGGCGGCGCGACACGCGCCAGATGTGGTTGTTCTCGACGACGTGGTTGCAGGGCGTCAAGGTCTTCCGGTCGCCTCCGCCGACGTGCAGGCCGGCGGTTCCGGTGTCGTGGATGTCGCAGCCGGAAACGCGATGGTGGTCTCCATCTGAAATCACGACTCCGGCCTGGCCCGTGTTGCGCACTGAACAACAGCGCAACGCCACATGACGTCCGCCCCGGACTTCGATGCCCGTACCGACGCAGGCTTCCACGCCGAGACCGATCAGCGATACGTACGAAACGTGATCCAACAGGATGACTGGAGCGGCCAGCGTGGACAGCACTGTCCGTCCCTCCGCGAGCGGAGCGGGCGGCCAGAAGTAGAGCGTGCCTGCGGCGCGATCGATGTAGTATTCACCCGGCACATCCAGTTCGGCGAGGAGATTGGTCGCATAGTAGCGGCGCGGGGCCGGGTTACCGCTGCCGAGTCCGTAGTGATGTTGTTTGCCGAGGGTGATCTGGCGCGTGGCGGTGTCGATCGTGCCGACACGGATGGTCTCGGCACTCCAGTCGAAACACCAGTATCCGTGCAGCCACACATCCTGGCCGATCCAGCGGGCGGGACGGTCGCCTTCGTACTCGAAAATGTTTGGTGAATCCGACGCGTGATTTCGCCAGGGTGCGGGACCGCTTTCGATCACCTTTGCGACCGTTGCCCAGCCCTCGTTGGGCCAGCGGGCAAGCGTCATGCGCTCGTCGTTGAAGAAGAGTTCGGGCAAGGGCGGCGCGTTCTCAAAGTTGTCGGGGAAGGTCCCGAGGTCTTCAATGCCGAGTGCGCGAAGGTCTGCCTTCATGACACCCGACTGGGCTTCCGGCGCGAGAAGTTTCAGATCGGCCTCGGCGGTCACAGGCTGAAAAACATCGGCGGGAATGTCTTTGCCGCCCACAAACACGACGCCAGGACCTGTGGCCCGATAGGCGATCGGCGCGTCCGCGGCGCCACCATCGCTCTCGGCCAGCGTCCACGACTCAGTGAGCACGTAACGCCCGGGATGCACCAGAAGTGTGATCGGTTGCGGTGTCCACCCCGAGGCCGCTCGCAGTGTACGCACAGCATCGCGTGCACCCGCCACCGTGGCGAGCGGGGCCTGCTCCGTTCCCGCATTCGTATCATTGCCACCAGGGGAGACGTGCAGATCCGCGGCGAATGCGGGGCATAGCACGATGACGAGCGTAAGAACCAGTATCCGGACGTGGTGACTCATTGTGATCTCCGGTGAATGGGTTAATTGTCAGGAACACAGTGAACGGCAAGTGCGGCCTGGGTGTCAAGTCCGCCAAACGCGGAGGTGCGCATTGTGTAGGGCGGGATTAGTTCCCGCCTTCTTGACGAAAGCGAATCGCTGCCTGCTCGCTCAAGAGCCGGCAGGGATGCCGGCGCTCCTGATGGCGCATCACGCAAACTCACGTTCGGAATTGTTTTGCCTCCAGTTTGAATTCGGGAAGGCAAGAAGGCGGGAACAAATCCCGCCCTACGGTGCATGCTCACTTGAGTCTGCGGTTCCAACCGGGTTCAGTGGGATGCAGGGACTTCACATCGGTCGTGAGGGATATGCCGCTGTTTGCGAGGAGCTGCTTGAAGTGCAAGCCGGGCAAGCGGTCAAAGCAGTCGACCGTGATGCGGTAGCGGGCGTTGCGGGTGTCGTCGTCCTTACCCGCGTTCACGGCGTCACGCAGTGCCCCAGCTTCCTTGCGAACCTCTGTGAAGAAGTCCGGCCAGAAGGACGGCCCATACTGCTGTTCGCATTGGCCAAGCAGGTGGGCGTGAATGCGATCCACGAGATTGGACTCCACGTCCGCGGGGAAGACGAAACCGGCAGCCACGTAGCGCTGGAAGGTCTCCGCCTGGCCCTGACGCGTCCGATTCAGCGACTGGACAAAGATGGGGTTCGATGCAACCGCCAGCGTGGTGTTCACACCAATAGACCAGCCAATCATCTCCCATCCGAACTGGGCCTTGCTTGTGCCCACAAAGTTGTGCGCCATCTCCTCGATGTATCCCGAAACATGCGGAACGCCGTACCGGTTCCATTCCTCCTGTCGATCAAGCTGGAGATTCTCGTCATCGTAGTAGATGACGCAGTTGCCCGTTCCGCCGAAGGCCTCCTTGTGGCCTTTCGAGAAGTTGTAGACGACCATGATGTATTCGGTGTGGATGCCGGTGATGCGGTGCAATTCGTCGTAGGCGCGCACGAGAATGGGAAACACGGTCTGCGCGCCCGCCTCACTCGCCTTCGGCGCGAACAACCACACGTGATCGCTGGTCAGGAGTAGCCCAGGCTGGCCGATAGCCGCCTCGAATGAGGGCAGATCGGGAAACTTGAGCGATGGGTTGAGGTGTTGTCCCGTGGAAGAGGTCACGGCGCCGATCGCGGGAGGGAGTTCCGGCGCGGGCGGTTCGGAAGGCATGGCTTGGCCGGCGGCATTCGCCAGGAGTTCAGCGGTTCCCATATGGCCGCCCGCATAAGCGTAGTCAAACGCGCTTTTGCCGTGGACGTCTCTTATACCCGGTTTTGAGCCTGCTTTCAGCAAGCGCTCGGTCATCTGCATGTGCCCGTTCGCGGCAGACCAGTGCAGAGGGGTCTTGCCTTGATCGTCGAGAACATTCGGATCGGCGCCGTCTGCTAGCAACTGTTCGACCGCACCCGACTCCCCGGCGCCTGCGGCCTCGTGAAGGGGACTAGGCCCCGCTCCCAGGGTAGGGGCTGGCGGGTCCGCAGTCGATGTGCCGCGCTTCAGCAGAGCGGCGGAAAGAACTATGGCTATGGCCACTCCCAGTACGATCAGGACAAACACGGCACGGTTCATGACACCCTCCTATGCGCAACTTGCGCTGAAGACACCCCCGTGTCTCATTCAATTACAGAAACACCTGGCCTTCGCCGCGATAGGTGGGGAGTTCGTCCACGACCTTGCCGCCGGAGACGGCAAGGAGGCAATTGAAGCGCTCGCACAGCTCCCCCGCTTTTGCGTAGCGCATGAATACAGGATCCCCCAGGTTGAGTTTCTCTGGCCCCGTATAACGAATTGGAGTTTGCACTTCGCCCGCGCCTTCGTGCGGCAGTAGTGCGGCGCCTTCCGGCAAGTAGGGACGCGGAGTTTTGTCCTTCCCCACTCCCGAGGCCACGTAGCCGCCGCCGTGGCATGTGTACAGATCAACATCTGGCTTGCGGGTGATTTCGACCGCATAGCCCACGGCGGGCAGGTGCTTGAAACCCGCGTACCAGTCGAAAAGAACTGGAGAAAAGAACCCGGACCCGGCGGTGACCTCTGTCACGCAATCTTCCGCAATGGTGCTCTCGATGCTGCCGGTGCCGCCGCCATTGACAAAGTCGAGTTCCATTCCCGCCGCGTGCAGCGCTTCCACGGCACGTAAACGGCGCTCCCGGAGTTCGCGAAGGGAACGGCGCTTGAGCACGCGAACTATCGTATTCTTGAGCCCACCACCTGGGACATTATCCGGAAGGCCGGCGATCTGGGCTTCATAGCCCATCAATCCACTGAGCCGCAGACGTGTGCTGTCCGCAATGCAACGGCACAAGTCCACGACTTGTGCGGCACTGGATAGCGGTGATCGATGTACTCCAAAGTGTAGTCCCGGGAATCGCGATGACAGGTCGAGGTCGACGCACAGCGGAATCGTGACATCGCAAGTCGCGGCGAGCCGCTCCAGCGCCTCCACGTGTTCGGCGCAATCCACCATGCAGATGATGCGTTTACCGCGGCGCAGCTCATCGCACAGGCGCGACTCCTCCGCGCAACGCACAACGGGATACCCGATGAGGATGTCGTCGAGCCCTTGCTGGCTGAGAAACACCGCCTCGCGCGCGCTATAGGCCATGATTCCACGGTAGCGATTGTCCGACGCGAGAATGCGCTCCAACAATGGAACGCAGCGAATGGATTTCGATGCGATGCGTATGTGCTTGTTGCCGGCGCGCTGCGCGATGTCCCGCGTGTTCTGGTCGAAGAGGTCCAGGTCCACAAAGGCGAGCGGCATGGGGTAGCCGCTCAGGGAGTCCTTGTAATATTGATAGCTTCGCTCCATCAATGGCCTTTCGGACGGGACACGCCATTCGTCTGACAGTAGTCCCATTCTCCATAGCCATTGGTGGCGGATCAAGGGTGCGCTGGATGAGGACTTGGCGAATTGCGAGTGCGGGGCTACACATCCCCCTCGGCCCTGCGGGCCTGCCCCCTTCAAAGGGGGACGCGGAGCGCGTGCCCTTCGGGCCGCGTGTTCTTCGCACCAAGTGTCCATATATTGGGCTCAAGTCGTTTCGTAAACTATCGACCTAGTGTTGCATATTTCCCCCTTTGTAGGGGGATCGAGGGGGATGTTCTTCTCTTCTTCTTTTGCACCTGAGGTGACCGGCATGTCGGACGGATCGGACCGATCGGTCGGATCCGTCCGATTTCTTGCGCATGGCCTGGCACGCGCGATCTCACTCGCTGGACTGTGGCGCCCACGGTGCGCATAATGTGCGTGAGTTTGCAAGGTTCCGCGGTACTGTGTCGTTTTCATTCTGCTCGCAGCAGCGCTCCAGGTCCGAATGGTGCGGTGCACTCGGGAGGGATGCCTTGAAACACGAAGCGTTTGCCACGACCGCCCGGGGATTGCGCCGGGAAAGTCCGCCCATGGTGCTGTTCGAGAAGGCCAAGCGGCTGGGGGTGTGGAACCCGAGCGCGCTGGATTTCACGCAGGACGTTCGTGATTGGGCTGCCTTGGATGACGTAGAGCGCGACGCCATCCTGCTGCTCACATCGCTGTTTGTCGCGGGCGAGGAGGCCGTCACGTTGGATCTGCTGCCCTTGGTTAACGTAATCGCCCGCGAAGGAAGAATCGAGGAGGAGATCTATCTGACATCGTTCCTGTGGGAAGAAGCCAAGCATACGGACTTCTTTGCGCGCTTCTTGACCGATGTCGCGGGGAACTCCACCGATCTCTCCCATTACCACCAAGACCATTATCGCCGCGTCTTCTATGAAGCGTTGCCAGAGGCCCTGGGCGCTCTGTGGACGGACCCGAGCCCCGCGGCGCTGGCTCGGGCATCGACAACATACAACCTCGTGGTGGAAGGAATCATCGCGGAGACCGGCTACCATGCGTACTTCATCGCATTGGATAAGAAGAACGTGCTGCCTGCCACGCGCAAGGGAGTCGCGCTCATCAAGCAGGACGAGGCGCGTCACCTCGCGTACGGCATGTACCTGCTCTCGCGGCTGATGTCTGAAGACCCGAGCCTGTGGAACGTCGTTCAAGACACGATGAACACGTTGCTCGTCTCCGTGATGGGGCTGATTCATGAGACCTTCGGACGCTATGAGGTTCCCCCGTTCGGCGAAGACGAGTCGACCTTCACGAACTACGCCATGGGCCAGTTCCAAAAACGCCTCGACCGCCTGGAACGGGCACGCGGCATTTCAAGAGAAGAAGTGGATCAGATGGCGATTGCCATCATCGCCGCGGAGGACGCGTGAGCCTACGGCGTGCGTGGTCCGCGGGACATCAACCAAGGAAAGGATTTCGACGTGTCGAAGCAGAAACTGGAGTTAGTTATTGAGCAACTTACCATCTGCAAAGGGGAGACCCTTCGTATCGCGGGTACAGTAGCCGAGGCCGACCGCTTCCGCCAACTCAAGGATGGCAAGGCGCATCCCGCGTGGCTGGTGGGCCACTTGGCGAGCAGCGCGGACACTATCGTATTGGGGTGGATGTTGCAGCGCGAGACGAGCCTTCCCAAGGGATTCCGGAAACAATTCGCTCCGGATTTCGCCGGGGGGCTTCCCATCACCGCGAGTCCCGAGGACTACCCGGCGTGGGATCAGGTGCTCGGGATCTATGATGAGCTGATGGGCAAGGTGATTACCGGCATCGGCGAGTTGGAGGATAGTGACTTCCCTTCCCCTCTAAAGGGAAACATACCCGACTCACTCCGGGACTTCTTCAGCAGCGTCGGGCGCACACTCAACATCATGGTGTTGCATGACTCGTATCACCGCGGCCAGATCGGGATGCTGTCGAAATTGAATAGCTGAAGCTATTCGGCGTCATAGATCTGTACGCGCGACCAGTACGAGGCGAAGCGCGCCAGAAATTCCTTGTGGACGGGATGCACTTGATAAGCGTCATGGCCCGCGACGTCGTCAAAGACCACCGTCAACGCGAAGGCGTAGCCCCGCTCGATTACCGGGCGGGGCGTTGTGTTCGCGGGCACGCCTACGTAGAGGGCGCGCACGTGTTCGATGGCGCGCAGCGATTCGAGACCGTGGCGGAAATCCTCCCGCTGTTGCGCGGTGCGATCGGCATGTATCCAGAAGAATACGGAATGAACGAGCATGGTACTAATCCTCTGCGTGTCAGGGGGCGCCCCCTGTTTGGCCCCACTGCGAGCATAGGCGAATCGACGCCGCCGAGGCAACCTTTTCGGGGTTCCCCACCATTCATACTTTGACCCGTCTCCTTGCGACGGGTAGACTCGGATTCCTCCTGGGTAGTGGGGTAAGGAGAGCGAGACGATGAAACGGGACAAGAAACTCCGTGCGGGGGTCATTGGGGCAGGGGCCATCGCGCAGGCCTGCCATCTGCCTGGGTATGCGCGCAACAAGCACGTTGAGCTGGCGGCGTTCGCCGACCCTGCAATGGCCCGTCACAGGGAGGTTGCCGGAGCCTTTCCTGGTCTGCGCGGGTATCGCTCGTACCAGGACATGCTCAAGGCCGAGGACCTGGACGTCGTGAGTGTGTGCACACCGAATTCATACCACGCGAACGCTACCATCGCAGCCCTCGAGGCGGGTTGCCACGTGCTGTGCGAGAAACCCATCGCGACGACGTTGAAGGAGGCCGACCGCATGATCGCGGGCGCCCGCGCCGCGCGCAGAAAGCTGATGGTCGGGTTCACGCATCGTCTGTACAGCGGGCCGGGCACATGCCACGAGATGCTGGCGAAAAAGTCCGTCGGAAAGCCCTTCATGATCCGCGTGCGCTTCGCGCATGGGGGACCTTACCCGGGTTGGGCGAAGGACAAGTGGTTCTACGATCCGAAACTTGCGGCCGGCGGCGCGATGCTTGACATGGGCATCCATGCCATCGATCTGTGCCTCTGGCTGATGGGACCCATCGCCGCGGTGTCCGCGAAGGCCGCGACGCTCGTGAAGAAGATTGCCGTGGACGACAACGCGGTGCTCCTGCTCGAGTTCGCGAGCGGCGCGTTGGGCTACATCGAGGTTGGGTGGACCAGCAAACCGGGCTTTGTGGGATTCGAGATTTACGGAACGGAAGGCTCGCTGATCTGTGATTACCTCCACAGCCTGCGGCTTTGCCAAGGGAAGGCCAGCGCCGGAACAGACAGCAGCGATGTATGGACGATTCTGGACGCGAATCCAGCCACGGGTGGCTGGAGCGTGGAGATTGATCGCTGGATCGATGTCGTGCTGGGCAAAGAGAAACTCACCATGACCGGACTGGCCGGACGCAACGCGTTGGAAGTGGCCTTGGCCGCGTACCGGTCGAGCAAAACTGGGAAACGAATCGCGCTCACCTAATTGGGAATGTCCCCAAGGGACTTCCGGAAAGGGCAATACCGTGCGCTCCGCACTCGTGATGTACATCGTGGCGGGTATTCTCTCGGCGTTTACAGCGGGTCCTATGTACCGTCCTGGACAAGAGTACCGGACGACCACGTCCGCGGCTTATGAGGTGAGCATTCAGAAGAACGGTCTGATCGACGTGAATCTCACCGGCGGCGATCCGGTCTTCCTCGACGCCCAGCCGATGATCTGGTTCGAGGGCGAGGAAGAAGCACAGCCGCTCTCGGTCGATGGACGCCACACGGCCCGCCAGGAAGTGAGCGACCGCCTCGGTAAAGGCCAGGGCATGGTCATGAAACACAAGGAGTGCGAGTGGTCGCATCGCACCTACCCTACGAAGCCCTTCTTCACGGTGCAGGTGGCGTATACCAACACGACGAAGAAACCTGTGCGCGTGAAGAGCCTGTTCCCCTGGTACGCGGGCGACCCGCGGCCAGGCAAGGGCGATGGTGGATTCTCGCTGGGTCCCGGCACAGCGGGCAGCATAACACTCGAGAGCGGCCACATGTTTCCCGGCGACGTGGATCTGCCAGGCTTGAGGCAAGGCGCGGGCACGAGTCTGTGGAACGCGGCGGTGCTCAACCCGGAAACAGGCCGTTCTCTGATTGCAGGCTTCCTGACCAACAACAAGGCCTACACGCGCATCACCCACAGCAATCCCGTGGCCGCGGGCGACGGGCCGCACCGCTTCGCGTGGTTCGCGGCGGAATGCGTCTACGACCCGCCTGTGGAGGTTGCGCCCGGCGCGCAGTTGGTGTCGGAACCACTGTACCTGAGCGTGGCGGAAAGCGATCCGCTTGAGGGCTTGGAGCGTTTCGGCCAGGCGATGGCGGCGGCAAACAACGTGCGGCGCGCGAAGCCCTTCCTGCCGCATGGGTGGGATTCGTGGAGCACGGAGTACAGGACCGACATCAACGAGGAAAAGGTCCTCGAGAACCTGGACTTCGTTGCCACGCAATTGAAGGCGTATGGCTGGAACCACTTCGCACTGGATGACGGGTGGCAGACTAACCGCGGCGATTGGGATGTTAACCTTCAGCGTTTTCCGAATGGATTGCGCGCTATCACGGATCGTATCCATGCTCAGGGGATGACCGCCGGGATTTGGATCGCGCCATTCACGGTGCACACGGCATCCAACGTGGCGCGCGCGCATCCCGAGTGGCTTGCCGAACCCAATGCACTCGGCAAGCAGACGCTCGGCGAAGATGAGCGAATCCTCGATGTGACGATTCCCGAAGCGTACGCGTATATCCGCGATGTCATACTGCGTATCCGCCGGGACTGGGGTTTTGATGCGCTGGTCGAAGCGGATTATGTGTATCACCTGACCCTCGCCGAACAATATGCGAGGAAGGACCTCACCCGCGTCGAGGTCATGAAGCTCGGTATGCAGGCGTTGCGCGAAGGCATGGGCGACGACGGTTTCATCATGACTATGCCGCCGCTGCCCATTAACGGCGTCGTCGCGCAGGGACTCCGCGTGGGCACGGACTGCGCGCCGGTCTGGCGGCAGGTCCCCGGCAAATGGCCGTTGGGGTGCGTCGAGACGCTGTCGAACACGATGCACAAGTATTACTTCACTCCGTGGATGTGGGCGCCGGATCAGGATTGTGCGTTCTTCGCGCATGACGCAACGCGCGAACGCTGGGGTGTGACGGAGCAGCCCAAGCTGACCTGGGACCAGAGCGTGGCATGGTTGACCGGCGCGGCGATGACGGGCGGAGTGGTCAAGATCGGCGAGCGCTTCTCGGCGTTGAACGAGCGTGAAGTTTGGGCGATGCGCAAGATGCTGCCTTCACTCGAAAGGTCCGCGCGGCCCATTGACCTCTTTACGAACGAGCATCCGCAGGTGTGGGTGCTGCCGGTGCATGCAAAGATTGGCGACTGGGTGTTGCTCGGCTTGTTCAACTGGGATGAGAGCGCCGCGCAAACGTTGACCGTGCGCATGCCGGACCTCGGCCTGAGCCCCAACACGTTTTACACCGTCTACGGATTCTGGGAAGAGAAATACTATGGCTCAGCGGAGAACGAGCTGTCCGTGTCTGTGCCGCCCGCGAGCATGCGGCTTTTGTGTCTCCGGCCGTTGGAGAACCGGCCCATGTTCCTGTCGACGGACCGGCACATCTCGCAGGGCGCAACCGACTTCACGGCCCTCGAATGGGACGCCGCGACGCGGACATTGCGCGGAAAGTTCGACGGGATCGCCGGCGCGGAGCATACGCTGCGCGTGCTCGTCCCCGCGCCATACACGGTGCAGTCGCTTTCCGTCTCCTGCGGAGACACTGTGACCCGCATGGACGAGCACGTTCTCGTGTTTACCTTCACCTGCGGCCGCACCGAGCCCGTGGAGTGGAAGGTGCAGTTCTGAGGTTGCAGAGAATCCCTAGCGCTGAACGATTTGAGTAAGTTGCCGAAGATGTCCGCCGATATGAATCGGCAAACGCACGTTACTACACAATTCCCTTGAGCACCCTACGAGCAGTCTTGGAGAATGTATCCGTGATCAATCTCTGATCCCCAGCAGGAAGTTTGGAGAAAACGTCACGGTGAAACACGGCCAAGAGGTAGTTGCAGCTTTCAGCCGTGCGCATGAGGTATTTCAGGTGTTCTTTGCTTTGACCCGGGGAAGGCCTAATTTCAGCCAAAGAAGGCCTGAGGCCCAGCGACGAAAGCGAAAAACCGTGTTGAACTCTAGATAATTCCGCATATAGTGACTTAGCCCTACTAACGCCATCATACATAGACTCGATACTGCAAAAGGTGGGGTGATCCTTAAGATAGGCAAAATGGTCTCTGATTGGCAAGTACCAATCCGCATCCGAAAGGAGACGTTCATATTCGATCGGATGGTGAAAGAAGTAGATATGCCGGATCGCGTTTTCGATCGTACTTCGAAGAAGGCTGTAGACAGTCTTGTCAAAACCGAGCATACTCTGGGGCAGTATCTGCACCATATCTGCTGCAATCTCATTCAAAAAGACACGCTGATAGGGCTGGCTACTACGAATCTGGAACCGCCACCACATTAGAGAATAACAAAGACGATGTGTGTGCTTCAGACATGCACGCCAATCATTGCCGAAAACCGCGGGCAGTTGTCCCCTCCCCCTTAGATAATTGATCGCATCCTGAAAGTCTTGTTCTACCTGTTCATGCTTCCGCGCCACAGGCGTTAGGTCCCCTTGATAATCGCTTCCCAGGTCGATAGAAAGCTCTCTCGATCACTCGGTTTGGACCGGGCGTCTAGGACGACCGACATAGCCTGTTGGAGATGTCTTTTCGTACTCGGGCCCTTAGTTTCCACATATTCAACTATTCTAGCAGCTATATCGCCTCGCGACATCTTCTCAAACCGGTTACGCGTCATGTCCGGCAATACGCGTGCCGCAAAGTCGGCAAGGTCTTTGTTAGACGGGAAAAAACGCTTCGACCTTAGAAGATCGAACAAGTGACGACTTTCCCCGTTGTCATAGGAGATATTTCGCGAGCGGGGAGCCTGCGTTGGAATTACGGAGGAGACGCTCGTATCAGAGCGTTCAGCCACTCGAAGGTATTCCCTGATCACCCTCGCCAATGCGGGATAGCCCTCCTCCGCGAGTGTGCAGTACTCGCGTAGCTCATCTTTGCTCAATGACGCCGTGATATCCGTAATTCGTGATATGAACTGGAGAAAGGCGGCGTGTTGGCGATTTCTAGTCACGTCTAATCTCCGCTCGTTCGCTCAAGAAACTCACTGGCAATCTCCAAGATCTGGTTAGCCCATTTCTGATTCTTTGACTTGCGATAGTTATATATAGTCTGGTTTTCTTCAACCGACTCAGAAATACTAATAGACTCACCTAGTGTTGCATTAAATATATCATTTCGTCGTTTGTGCTTAAGTTCCTCCATGATTCGCAACATCTGTTTCGTGTTCTCTCTGACCATGGTAAAGACAATACCAACAAGATCCACCTCAATGCCTGCATTGTCCGTAAAGTCCTCCAGCCATTGCTCCAATAGAGGCAGCCCTATTGTGGAAAGCGGGTCGGGCTTGATCGGTACCCAGTATTTCTCACTCGCCAGAATGGCCGACTGGGTATAGATCGAAATGGTTGGTGGGCAATCGATCAGAACGTAATCATAGTCATCCGCGCACTTCTGTAGGAAATTACGAAGTCGATTCTCCGTACCTCTTTCTGCGTCTTGCGCGGCCATCAAACTGAGGTGTGAGGGTAACAGGTCAAGCTGCCCTATTGTCTTGCCTTTGAAAACCGCCACTGTTGCGCTTTCAAGAGTCGGTTTGCTTGGCTGCTTTCCACGCCTTCCCGAACTTACCGTACTAAAGTGCACTCCACCCGGAGGTCGAAATATATCGACTATGGTGTGCTTGCTGGGGTCTTTAACATGTCTGAGATAGTCCTCAGATTTCATCAAGCAAGTCGAAGCATTGAACTGAGGATCTACGTCAACCAGGAGCACTTTCTTCCGGTGTTTTTCCGCAAGTGCATAGGCGACGTTGACCGCTATGGTGGTCTTGCCGACGCCGCCCTTCATATTTATGACGGAGATTACTTGTGGCATAAAAAAGCCCTGTTCTTGCACATCACGACAACCCGTGCCTGCACTCTACGCAAGAGGTTACCAAATTGGCTGCTCCAATGCGACTCTGTTAGTTCATGGCTGGTTAGTTCTTGGTGCGCGACTGCTCTCTTCTGATTCATCTCCGCGAAATCGAGGGAAATGCTGGGGCGACGTGAAAGTGGCGGCCTCGAATGCCTTTTACGCACTTCACTGTTCTCTTTTAAGGGGTTATCCCCTCGCCCGCCAGCCGGTAGATCTCCCAGGCGATGGCGGTGTTGACGATGCCGGAGGGAGGCATGGCGGGGATGTCGTAGCCTTCGATGGTGACGATGGCGTCAGGCCAGAGCCACATGGGGTCGATCCAGATCACGCCTTCGTCGTCGACGTAATCACGATGGCGCAGGATGTCCACGTACACGACGCGTGCGCCCACGGGCCGGGCCTTCTCGAAGAGGCCATACGGCGGGTGCTGGTAACCGATGTGGATGATCACGTCGCCTTCGGCGTAGGTGTCGGTGGGCGGTGCGGATGAGGTGAACCCGGAGTTCCAGGTGCCGGACTCGAAGAGGGTTCCGATCTCACCCTTGGCGATCTCGTCGGGGGGAAAATGGCCCATGCTGTACATGACCACTTTGTGCCCATCATTCTTCGCCTGGGCGGCCCACGCGCCCGCGGTGTCGAGGGCCGCGCGGTCCTCTTTCTCCACACGCTTCAGTGTGGCGAGCACGCCGTCGCCAAATCGCTTGCCCAACACACCGGGTGCGATCGCGGGTACGGAATGCGTCTCGTGCCAAAGTATGCCCTTCGCTTGGTACGCGTAGATGCGCGGGAATCCTCCCGGCAGGCCGATGGTCTCGAAGATGACGGGCATTTTGCCGAGCCGGGTCAAGGCACCGACGAGTTCCGAGCAAAACAGCCAACCCGGAATGATGTTCGCCAGCGTCGGGGAGATGTCCCCCGCTTCCGCGTGATTCGGAAACCAGGCGGCATCGCCTTCCGGGCGCTGCCCTCCGAAGTGGACGATCAGAGCGCCGGAGTCGCGCACGGCGGGAGGTAGACTCACGCCCTCCGCCTGCGCGAACAGCACGACGTCACCGGGCGCGGGAACGGCTTCGCCCAGGTTCTGAAGGAGCATGATGCCGCCTGCGCGGCCGGAAAGCTCACTGACCCATGAAGGTTGCCCGGTTGCCCACAGCTTCCCCCCTGCCGCCAAGCGCTGTGCCGCGGCATCCGCAGGCGCTTGCATAGAAGGCAGGTCGCCAAGGCAGGCGTGTACAACGAGGGCGGTGCGGTCGATGCAGGACTCGGGCAGGGCATTGTCTTGCGCCACGAGCGCGCAAGTAAACAGGACAGCTTGGAAGAGCATAGGGACGTCTCCTTGACGAAGTGCTGCAGAGGACTGCCATGCGGACGCGCCGCAGCCAAACCGGGTAGGCAGTAGATTACACCGGATGACATGTCACACCCAAGGACACCCATCAGGATGTAAGGCAGGGCATGTAGCGCAGGCGTCTCGCCTGCATTCTTCCGGGTGCGTGAGGCGACAAGAATGCAGGCGAAACGCCTGCGCTACAGAGACAGGCCCCCGCCTGTGTCCAATTCTTCAGGACATCGGTTTGCTTGCAGGCTTCCTGGATTCCAGGAGCCGGCAGGGATGCCGGCGCTCCAGGCAGCACTTCTTGCTGAGGATAGAGAACCGCGTCAGCGCTCGATGGTGACCCGGAGTGCGCCCGGGCATTCCTGCTGGATGCGTGCAACGAGTTCTTCGACCGGGTGGCGTTTCTTGGAGAGAATGTCAAAGGTCATGTCAACGCGTTCGTGATCCTCCACGGTCACGCGCAGCCGGGAGGCGACCACACGGTAACCCTGTGCTTCGATGAAGCGCTCGATATCAGCCACACGTTGGGCGGTACCTGCGAGCCGGATGGACAAAACGAACTGGATCCGGGCTGGTAGACTCTCCGAGACGCGTTCGAGCGCGAGGACGGTGAACAGGGCGAAGAAAGTTCCGAGGATGGCGACCCTGTAAAACCCCACGCCGATGGCGATGCCGAGCACGGCGACAAACCACAGCATGGCGGCGGTGGTGAGACCGCGGTGGATGCTGCCCACGTTGATGATCGTACCCGCGCCGATGAATCCGATACCGGTCACGATGCCCGCGGCGATCCGGCCCCGGTCGAGCCAGATGGGCGCGCCCGTGGCCGTCCATTCGGCGGCAAGTAGATCCGAGACAATCATGGCCAAGGTCGAACCCAGGCATACGACCACGTGGGTGCGTAGTCCCGCGGCGCGCCCTTTGCGCTCGCGTTCGAGTCCGAGCAGGCCAGAGAGCAACAGCGCCAGCGCGAACTTGATGCAGATTTCCAGTGTCTCGCTACTCAAGGTCCCTCCCACTCATCGTTTGAGGACCCGCATCGGCGGGCCATCAGCGCAACACGGACTTGAACGCGTCCGGCTGTTCCTGCACGGGAGCCTCACCGATCTTGGCGCGTCGCTCAGCCACCTGCTGGGCGTCCGCGCCGCGCTCTTCCGCCTCGGCCAAGTACTCGCGGGCGGAATTCAAATTCTGGCTGGAGACGGCGATGTCGCACAACATGATCCAGGGCCGCGGACTTTCCGGGTAGAGCTTCGTGGCCTCATCCAGGTATTGCGTGGCGAGCGCGCCCGCCTGGAAGCTCAAGGCGAATTCCGCGAGCGCCACGAGGGGCAGGGCGGCTTCTGGTGTGCGCCCGGCGGCAAACTCGAGGTAGGCACGCGAGGCATCCCAACGCCCGTTGGCCGCGCAACGGCGGGCGAGGTCGATCCATGGAGAAGGCTGCCCCGGCGGACTTGCGGGCGCGTTAGGCCATTCCTGGACGAAGTGCGCGTGGTCGTTCACGATGGCCCGGCACATTCCCATGAGGATCCATGCATTGACGTCGTCTGGGAACTTGCGCAGAAGCTGATCGAGCACGTACGTCGCTTGCAGGATCATGCCACTGCCCACCAGTTGTTCCGCATGTAACCGGAGCCCTTCCGGGCTGTGCGGATCCTGCTGGAGCAATTGGCGCGCACGCGCCTGCATGGCCGCCAGTGCTTTCATGGTCGCCTGCACCTGGGCAAGCTGGTCTTTGGCTGGTTTGTAATCGTACGACGCGGCTACCAGGGCGAGTTCACGCTGGGCGCTCTCCAGATCGCCTGTCGCGGCAAGACTGGAGGCGAACTGCGTTCGCGCGTCTGGCGACAGGTCACCCAGTCGTTCCGCCCTCTTGAAGTAATCGATAGCGGCGAGCCGATCGTTCATGCCTCCCGCGGCGCTCGCGCGGCCGTCGAGAAACGTGGCCAACTGCAGCGTGTAGTCGAAATTGGCGGGATCCTGTCGAAGGGCATCCATGAATAGCGGCAATGCTTCATCGGGACGGCGCAAAAGCGCCACAGTCCTGCCGAGCAGGAAACTCGTCTGTGGGTCCCGCGGATCTAGTTCGTGCGCCTCTCTCAGGTACTCCTCAGCACGGGCGAACACTTGCTGAGCCTGTTCCTGCTGGGCCGCGGCCGCAGGGCCCTGCTTCTCCTGCGCGAGCTGGGCGGATTGCTGCAGCGCGGCCATGCCGCGGCCATAGTAAATCGTACCCAGCCGCTGCTGCGGAAGCGGCGACTCGGGATGCACCTCCGCCGCGTCTTGCCACAGGTATTCCTCGTTGGCCCACACACGGTTGCGGAGGAAAGTACCCGAAGCGGCGGCCAGCAACAGGATCGCCGCGGCGACGCCAGCAGAAATCATCGGAACCTTTTTCCCCGTGGCCTTGGAAATCAGCCAGGGGATGACCAGAATAATGCCGGCCATTGGCAAATACAGGAGCCTTTCAGAAAAGGGGACCTCGGCGGTAATGGAATAGGCGCCCCACGCGAGGGATGCTCCATACCACAGCAGTCCCAAGCCCGCGAAGGATCGATAAAGCAACAACACGACCGCGACACCAAGCAGCGCCGCCGCATTCACGGCCACGACCGGCGCGGGCATCGACTGATTCAGCAGGCTGCTGGCGGTCTTCGCCGGCATATTGTGGTCGAGGGTCTGTGGGGCAAGGCTCGCCGTCAGGCCCATCCCCGTCATGAAGGCATCGGCCCGATCATCCGAAGTGACACCGGGATGCTCGCTCACCAGGGTGTTGAAATCGGGGCCGCTGTCCTGCGCAGCCCAGGAGGCTCCGATCAGCACCACCATCGCCGCCCAATAGGCCGCGTGGACCAGCAGGCGCTTTCCGATGCCAGGGCCATGCAGCACCCAATCAAGGGCGAGAAGGAGCGGTGGCAGCAGCGCCGCGGAGGAGTCGCAAGCCCACGCCAGCAGCATGCACAGCATGGACAATCCCAGACGGACGTGGCAGAGACCGTCCTCGCGACGCACGGCGCCTGAGAACAGGGAAAGCGTAAGCAACGCGAAAAACGTCACCATGAGGGGGCCGCGGCCGACGATGTAGTTGACGCTCTCCGTATTCAGCGGGTGCAGCGCCATGAAGAGACCCGCCAGCATGGGGATGGGCTCGGGCGTGCCCGCGGGAAGCAGGCGGCGGCAAAGCAGATACAAGAGCACGGCATTCAGCACATGCAGCAGGACGTTGACCACATGGAACGGCAGAGGGGACTCCCCGAAGAGGTTCCAGGTCAAGGCGATGGTCAGCATTGGAAGCGGCGCGGAAGGTTCCACAGCCAGGGCTTCCGGAAGCGTTGCCACACGATGGGCAGCGGGATTGTCCCGGACAACCACTTGATCGAGATAGTGGAACGGGCTCGAGAAGATACCGGAATACACAATGACGCCAAGGACCGCGATCAGGAATGCGGATATCCAGATCTGCGCGGTGTCGATCCCTTGAATCCCTTGGAAGACGGGCTCGGAAAGGCGTTTATCGAGCGCGGCATCACCTGTGGATTCTTCGTCCTGCTGCTGCACCGAATCGCTGGAAACGGGCGAAGCTTCCTGTTCCGGTTCCTTGTCGATCAACGCGTCTTCAGATGCTTCTTCAGTCACTGCGTAATCCTCTCTCTGCGGTGCCCGGATACATGGTCATCCGTCAGTATAGTGGAATCTGCGCGCGGGATGGAATCAAGGCGGCAGGTGTGGGACCGGAACCTCCTGACAATCAGAAAGCACCAAGTTCCTAGCGCAATGACGAGGCACACCGCTCCCCCCCACTTCGCATATTGGGCGGGAGCGTACGTGACGACGAGGTCCGCCAATTCCGTCGAGGTGGCCCTCGTAGGCTTCTGGCGAATAATCCAGCCTCGCGGGCGGATGGATTCGCCGGCTCCAAGATGGTGGCGCTGTGTGGTGCCGTCCGCTTCAGTCAACGCAAGTTCATACACAATGCGCGCAGGCTCCACTTCGGCGGTGAAGGTGAGGCGTGCACCGTTGAATTCGGCGGGCCGTCCCTCCAGCAAGCGGACGGTGCGCCCCGGAAACGCCACGAGCGCTTCCAGCCTGCTGGTGCTGCCGGGCAACACGGCGACTGCCCCGGGCAGGGTGGCGTCCAAGCGAATCGAAAGACCCTCTGGTTCCAGCTCGAGCCGCTCGCCTTCCCCCAGCCGGCGCTCAACCGGCTCCAGGCCGTACCCGGTGATCTGAACGAGCGCGGCATTCTTCTCCCAGGACACCACGCGGATGGCCACGGGCATGAGAGACACGTCCTCATAGCGGACCGGCACGTTGGGATCGATTGCGTTTACGGGAATCCGGTGTCGCGATGCGCCGATCTTCCCGGCGATTTCCACCTCGATAAACGGAGCGCGCTCCCCTTCCGCGGCTCGTGCCCCTTCGCGGCGCAACAAGGTGATCGAGGTTCCATCCGAGAGTACCAGGCCACTGCCCGGCTCAAACGTGCGCAGCCAACTGGTCTCGCCGCGATCGACCGCGCCCCATCGCGCGCTTGGGGCTTCGCCCTGCCCTTCGTCAAGCAGCGAACGCGCATCGGCCTCAGAGGAGACCCAGGCGAAGAAGAGGCCGGCCCTATCATCCACGCGAACCCAGGATCCGCCGGGAAGCAGGACGTCTCTGGACGTTTCACCCTTCCGCGATGCAATGGCTAGGGCCGCCATCGGTGGATTGCCCGAGGCGGCAACGAGACCAGACCAGGGTTGGACCGCTACGACCTTCCCCGTGACAGCCTGCACGGGAATTGAAGTCCCTGCGATGGAATTGTACGCCGCCGTGTTCTCGCCCTCGCGCACGGCTATGCGCCCAGAATTGGCGCGCGGCCGCAATTCTCGCGCTGACACGACGGACACCGCGAAGGGCAGGGGGACTGCGTCATAGTAGCGGTTGGGTTCGATCCACTCTCCGCCGCTGGAGAGGTGGTTAAGAGGAAGGTCCGCGCCTGGCATGGTTTCCATCGCGGGGGCTGCCAGGCGGGGCGCTGCGTTCATGGGGGGTGCCGCGGGGCGGATCGCAACGCTTTCGAAAGAGCCCGCGGCGATGCGCATTTCGCCCTCAAACGTGGCGCCGCTGCCCCACACAAGCATCGCCACCCCTGCAAGAATGACCAAAGACGAGACCGCGAGGGCAAGTGTGGATTTCGTTGGCGGCCGTATCAGGAGGGTGACCATGTGCTTCGGCGGGCTCTGCGTGTCGCCGGCACCCGCGTGGGGCTCATTTTGCGACCGCCTCGGTTGCGGCGGACTCGGGGTCTTTTGGCGAAGCAGTCACCCATTCGGCGATGTGGGCCGTGTACGTGTAGAGGGTGGGCACCACGATCAGGGTGAGAATCGTTGCGAATCCGAGTCCAAAGATCACCGCGACCGCCATCGAACCCCACCACTGGCTGGATTCGCCGCCAACGGTCCAGTGCCATTCCCGGAAGTCGAAGCTGATGCCCAGCGCCATGGGGACGAGACCGAGTATCGTCGTCACGGCGGTCAGCATCACGGGGCGGAAACGGGTGGTGCCGGCTTCAACCACCGCGTCTTCCATTGACATGCCCCTCGCTCGCAATTGGTTGATGAAATCGAGCAGCACGATAGCGTTGTTGACGACGACACCCGCGAGACTGATGACCCCAATTCCGGTCATGAGGATGCCGAAAGGCAGATCGCAGAGATACAAGCCCCAGAATACGCCTGCCAGCGAGAGGATGACCGAGGTCATGATGATCAGCGGCTGCATGATCGAGTTGAACTGGGCCACCAGCACCAGCGCGATGAGCAGCAATGCGGCAACGAATGCCCGCCCGAGAAATGCCTCCGTTTCTTCGGTGTCTTCATTCTCACCGGTGTAGGCCACGGTGTAGCCCGCAGGCAGCTCGAACGACTTCATTTGATCCTGAACCAAACCCAAGACCTCGGGCGCACGCTTACCCGCCTCGACATCCGCGGACACCGTCACGGTGCGCATGCGATCGATGCGCTTGATGATGCCGAGTCCGGCGCCTTGTTCAATCTGGGCCACGCTGGACAAGGGAATCGCCTGGCCCGCCAGATTGATGAGATTCATGGATTCGATATTCGACAGGTCCTCCCGGAACGATTGAGGGAAACGCACGATGACGTCGTATTCTTCATCCCCTTCCCGGTAGTCGCCTGCCTTACGACCATCGACCGCGGCCTGCACCGTGATACCGATGAGCGACGTGTTCATGCCGGTCTTCCAGGCTTCCTGGCGATCGACAACGACGCGGACCTCGGGCTTGCCTTTGCTGTAGTCGTCGCGCAGATCGACGAGTCCTGGCACTTTCTTGATATGCTCGCGTATCTCCTTCGCAAGCCGGGCCAGCTCGTCAAAGTCGTCGCCGCGAATCTCAATGTTGACCGGAGGCCCCGTGGGCGGCCCCATCGCCATCTTTTCGATACGGACTTCCGCGCCTGTGATACCGGCCACATCGCGGCGCACGTTCTCCACGATTTCGCTCGGGAGGATCGTGCAGTCCTCCAGCTTCGGGAAGTCCAGGGTAATGCGGCTGAGATGCGTCGTGTTCGCCCTGCGCTCGCCATAGAGGCTTGGTCCTTGGGACCCCACGTTGGCGATGATGTGCTCAATATTGTCTTTGTACGGCTGGAGGATAGCTTCTACCTGGCGCACGTAAGCGTCGGAAGTGGCGAGATTCGTTCCCTCGGGACACTCGATATCGATGTCCGCCTGCGGCGGTTCGATGGTGGGCGTAAACTCCACTTCCGCCGTAGACAGAAATTCAGCGGATATCGCTACAAGCATGGTAATCGCCAACGTCATCGTAACGGCGCGCCAGCGGATGGAGGCCCGCAGCAGTGCGGCGTACGCATGCATGAACCGGTGGCGTTTAACCTTGCCATCGTGCCCGAGCCGGTGGCGCGTGTTCATGTACCGTCCCGCCAATGCGGGGTTGACTATGAGACCGACAAACAGTGACGCGGAGAGGGTCAACGTGACCGTCAACGGAAGGTACACCATGAACTCGCCCCAGATGCCGGGCCAGAAGAACATCGGCACGAACGCGGCAACGGTCGTGAGCGTCGAACCGATGATGGGCCAAGCCACCTCGTCCACGCCCTTCTTCGCGGCGGTGATGCGGTCCATACCCAGTTGCATGTGCCGGTGGATGTTCTCGATCACGACGATGCCGTTGTCCACGAGCATCCCGAGGGCGAGGATCAGGCTGAACAGCACAACCATATTAAGGGTCACGCCGAAAAGATGGAGCACGAAGAACGTAATGAACATGGAGACGGGAATGGCAAGCGCCACGAAGAGCGCGTTACCCAAACCGAGGAAGACGAGGATGACCGAGACCACCAAAATGAGCCCGCTCAGGATGCTGTTTTCGAGTTCGGCAACCATGTCGCGCACGAAGGTGGATTCATCCCAGGTGACGGCGACCTCGATGCCGCCGGGCATGTCACGTTGCGCCTCATCGAGTTCTTCATTCACCCGTCCGGCGATCTCGATGATGTTTTCGCCGGTACGCTTGGAGACCGTCAAAGTCACCGCGGGTTTCCCATCGACCCGGCTGATGCTGTCGACATCCTTGAAGCCATCCCTGACCGTGGCGACATCGCGCAGGTAAACGGCCCCCTCTGGACCCACTTTGACCACCAGCCCTGTAAGCTCGTCTGGAGTGCGGAATTCTCCGGGGGTACGCATGAGGAACTTGGCTTCGCCGAGGTCCATGGCCCCTCCAGGAGTGTTGACGTTTTCCAGCCGCGTGATCTCGACCAGGTCAGCCAGAGAAATGCCGTACTCGGCGACACGGTCAGGATCGACTTCGATCTGGATTTCGCGCTCCACGCCCCCGATGATCTGGACATCGAGCACGCCGGGAATCGCCTCGATCCTGTCCTCCAGGTCCTCCGCGATTTCGTTGAGGGCCGGAAGACTCACATTGCCCGTGAGCGACAGGAGCATGATGGGGATTTCGCTGAGATTGATCTCGCTGATGATGGGATCGTCGGCATCCTCCGGCAGATCCTGCTTGGCGAGGTCAACTTTGTCCCGGACCTTCTGAAGTGCATCCTCGATGACGGTGTTGGCCTGGAACTCAATCACGATGTTGGAGACCCCTTCCACGCTCGTGGAGGTGATCTCTTTGACACCTGAGAGCCCCGTCAGCTTGCGTTCAATCGGAAGCGTGACGAGGGACTCCATGTCGCCGGGGGTAACACCCTCGTACGTCACCGTGACGTTGATGAATGGGACGATGACTTCCGGGTTGGATTCGCGCGGCAGCACCTGGTAGCTGAAGAGTCCTGCCACCGTGATGACCACCAGCAGTACGATGACGGTCGTGCTTTTATCTACGGCGTGGTCGGTGAGTTTCACTGCAGGGTCTCTTGCACGCTCACCGGCTCGCCGGGCCTTACGTCACGCTGACCAACCACGATCAAGTGATCGCCCGGAGCGAGGCCGTTTGTGATCTGGACGTTGTTCCCCTGGATCACGCCGACTTCAACGGGCCGCAACTCGGCCATGCCGTCCCGTTCCACGAAGACATATCGCTGGTCGTCCAGCAAGATTGCCGAAAAGATGGGCACAACAATGGAATCTGGATAGACCTTACGGACCAGCTCCACGCGGGCGATCATGCCGGGCTTCAACACATTGTCCGGGTTGTCGACCGTGATTTCAGCGGCAAAGGTGTGGGTCGTGAAATCTGCAGTGGGCGTGATCGTGTGAATTGCCCCTTGAAAGGATTGGTCCGGATACGCGTCCAAGCGTAACGTTACCTGGTCGCCGACCTTGAAGAAGGGGATGTCGCGTTCGGGAATGCCGACTTTGACCTTGACGCGATGAAGCTGCACGAGCCGGACCAACGGCTTCCCGACATCCGCGTATTCGTCTTGTTCCTGGAAGACCCGATCCACGATGGCGTCGAAGTGCGCCTTCACCACGCTTTTTTCAAGTTGGATCTGCATGGCGCGCAGGCTTGCGGAGGATACGTCCCGGTTCGCGATCGCGCTGTCCTCGTTCTGCTTCGTACTGACGCCGCGATCCAGAAGGCGTTGCGTGCGATCGAACTCCTGAGAAGCGAGACGGTTTTGGGCTTCCGCCTGATCGAGGGCGGCCTGAAGGGCCAGGCTGTCGATGCGATAGAGTTCCTGGCCCTGTTTGACCTCTTGGCCGATCTGAACGCCTTTCCAATCAATTTTCCCGCCGACTTCGGCGCTCACGGTAACATCTTGCCAGGGGTACACCGTACCCGTAAGTTCCAGCCGATCTCGGAGTTCTTCGGCCGTGACGACCTTCACCTTGACATTGGGTACGCGCTCGGCATGGTTCGGGCCGACTGGCTCGGCCTCGCGAGCACTACTGATCGCCGCCATAACCACGGCCCACCCCATGGCGACAATAACCACACAGACCACCCCAGTAATCAACGCTTTCCGCATACTATGCTACCGCTGCGCGAAGTAATGGCGCCCCTGTTATACGGCGGCCCGCAAGCCCCCGCCTGCCGCTACACGCTACCCGGTCCCCCCGCAAGAACGCGGGACCGGGCGCCATCCAGGAAAATATCGACTATCGACTCGCCTAGTTCTCTTGACAGTTCCATGTGCGGCCGGTTGGACTTGGTCATGAGGTGCATGTCCATCATGCCGCAAAACACCATGGCCAGTGTCTCCGGACTGTGGCCCTCAAAGTCTCCGCACGCGATCCCCTCTTTCATGATTCCCGTGATGCGCGAGAAACGAGACTCCCAAAGCGCATCCTTGTCCAGTTTCGGGGCCTGATGGCGCGGCGCGAAGAAGGTGTGAAATATCAATCTCATCACCTGCGGAGATTTCTCCGCATGCTCGAAGACGTTCCAGATGAGGACTTTCAAACGCTCCCGGTAACCTTCCACCCCTTCGAGTGCGCGATCCATGTCCTCGACCAGCTCGGCGAACCAGGACTCCACAAGGCGTCCAAAGAGATGTTCCTTGTTCTCAAAGTAGTAGTACAACACAGGACGAGTCACACCCGCGCGCTCGATGATTTCCCGGATGCTGGTTCCCTCATACCCCTTCTCGGAAAAGAGGCTCAGGGCGCTCGCGAGGAGCCGTTTTTCGGCTTCATTCGCGTGGCTGACCTCGTCCGGAATCCTGTCTCGCGTTACCATGCATGCTCCAAGCGCGCCGCTCTTTCGCCATAACTGAAACCACTGCTGTTCCCCCGTCATGTCGGTCGCTACTGTCACCGCACATTGGCGCGTCTCATGTTTCGCGCTTCGGGGGCCACGCTTCTCGCAAGGCGCTCGGCCCTTCTGGGGGTTGGCGCCCAGTGGCCTGTGAGCACGTTGCCACTATGCTTCGGCTCTGCCAAACGTAGGAGGATTATACACAAATCCCCCAGGGAATCACACTGAGCGCAGGAGTGCCGGCCTCCACAAATCCCCTGTTTCGGAAGGGCTTCGCGACTTCCCGCTCTCTTCCAATCGCCGGGCTACCCTGGGCGTCCCAAATCCTCTATTTTGACTACCCGTTCAGCGTATTGTACGATCCGGGAGAAGTGGCACGGGGGCGTGCTGCCCGCAAAGTTGACTCGCGGAAGCATTGGGGGGCTCGGAAAGAGGCCCATTGTGTCTTGCGGAAATCCCGCAATTGGGGCGTTCCTTCAGGTTGAGCTTCTCTACAGGGGGTAATCGTATGTCTAGAGGAAAGAAGCTGGTTTCCATACTCGTAGTGGTTTTCGTGACACTGGGCCTGGCGTTGCCTGTTTCCAATCTGGTGAGGGGGCTTCCAAAGAGCGCGAGCGTCAGCGCAATCGAAACCCAGGACGAGGCGTTCGCACAGGCCCGCGACATCATGGCAGGGAAGTGCGCCACCTGCCACACCAGCGAGGGCGTCATGCCGTTGTACGCCTCGTTGCCCGTTGCAAAGACCATGATTGAAGCGGATATCAAGGCCGGGACCGATTCCCTGGACCTGCGGAAGGAATTGCAGCCTACTCCCGGTTTGCCCGCCTCGGAGGTCGCGGTGGCCAAGATCGAGAAGGAAATCCAGGACGGGGCCATGCCCCCCATGCGCTATCTCATGTTGCACTGGAACGGCTCATTGACAGATTCGGAAGAGCAGCAATTGACGGCATGGATTCAGAAGACGCGCGGCGAACATTTCGCTACCAAGCTGGCTGCCGCACCGTTCGCCAACGAGCCGGTTCAGCCGCTTCCTCTTACGATTGAAGCGGACGCCGCCAAGGTGGCCCTTGGCGACAAGCTGTTTCATGACGTGCGTCTTTCAAAGGACAACTCCATTTCATGTGCGAGCTGCCATGCATTGGACAAGGGTGGCACGGACCGCGTCCAGTACTCGACGGGGGTTGGCGGCGCAGTCGGCGGCATCAACTCGCCCACGGTATACAATTCGACCTTCCACTTCATCCAGTTCTGGGATGGACGGGCCGCGAACCTCGCTGAACAGGCCGACGGGCCCGTCAACAATCCCATCGAAATGGCATCCAACTGGGAAGAAGTGTGCGGCAAGCTGATTCAGGATACGGCCTTCCTGGAAGAGTTCAAGAAGGTCTATCCGGAGGGTCCCTCCAAGGAGACAATCATCGATGCGATTGCCACGTTTGAAAGCACGCTGATCACGCCCAATTCCCGTTTCGACAAATACCTGATGGGCCAAGCCGGCGCACTGACCGCCGAAGAGGAGACTGGGTACCATCTCTTCAAGGAGTACGGATGCGCGACCTGCCACACCGGCAAGAATATGGGCGGGCAGTCCTTCGAGAGGATGGGACGCAAGGGAGACTACTTCGATACGCGCGCGCTCACGGACGCTGACAATGGGCGTTTCAACGTGACCAAGGAAGAGGCCGACCGGCACAAGTTCAAGACGCCGACATTGCGCAACATCGCCCTCACGGCGCCCTACCTGCATGACGGGGCTGCCATGGACCTTACGCAGGCGGTCAATATCATGCTGAAACAGCAAGTGGGACGTTCCGCCCCGGAATCGGAAGTGGCGGCGATGGTCGCATTTCTGAACACGCTCAACGGCGAGTATAAAGGCCAATTGTTGCAGTAGCGCAAGGCGGGGAATTGCTGGGAGGCACGGCCGCGCGCGGCTGTGCCTCGCGCGTTATGCGCATGCGAGACTACGCGAAACTCATTCTGGCGAAGGTGCGGACGGGGGCGAAATCGATTCCAGCGACTTCATAAACGACTCGGTCATGGGAAATGGGCCGGGATAAGGCAGCCATTCCACCCTGCGGTCGAGGTAGATGACCCACCCTCCCGGGACGCTGTAGTGACCTGGCCGCTCGACGAAAACGGGAAACGGCAGAGGGGAATCCTCTTCGATCTTCACACCGGTTTCGGCAAGCTGCTCGGCAAGATCGGTCCGCAATCGGTACAGCGTGGCGGTGCCGAGAGTCCCCGAGCCGGCGGCAACCGCGAGGTCTTCCTCAAAGCCAAGACCCTGGGCAGTCCGCGCGCGGTAGGCATCGATGAGGGCCGCCCCCTCCTTTTCGTTGGAGACTGCGTACCCCAGGTAGAAGAAATCACAGGATGCGAACAGTTCCTTCATCGTGAACGCGCGTCCATCGTCCAGATAACTCAGGAGAAGTCCCGCGTCTGGTTTTGCCTCGAGTTTCTTCACGCGGCCATCGACGAGAAACGCCGGATGGCCCACGCCGGGCTTTGGGCGCAGGTGGCCGGAGCTGGGGTCGAGTGGAGGCAGGAGTCCGTCATTCTGCGTTGCGCTCATGGCCACGGCAATGCCGAGGCTGGAGGCGTCGTAGGCGCCGTCCTGGAGGCGCTCCAATTCCACACGCGCACCCATTCCCCAACGCATCAAAACCAAAGCGGCTGCGGCCAGACAGACGATGACCGCGGAGTAGCGCGCGCGCCAAGGCGTGTAAGGAAGCGTGAATCCGGATTCAGACACTGAATACCTCGCAACTCGCACCTGCGTGACTGTGAAATCGAACGCTCACGATCCCTCCGGCTACTATTGCCCCTATGCGCGCAGAATGATACTTCGCCGTTCGAGGAAGACCGCAACCGCCGCCAGGATGGTGGCGGGGAGTATCCCCACGAGTAGCAGCGTCATGAAGGGCCGCTGCGCGAGAAACTCGCGGTCGTACAGGCCGATGTACAGATCGACGATGATCGCCGCCAGCACGAAGGTTAGCAAGAGGTTCTTGCCGAGCGGCGTGAGTAGGGGGAAGTGAATACCCATCTGGCCGAAGCAGAAACACATGGTCAGCATCAGGCCGGAGATGCCTACCGCGAACAGCGCCAGCGATGCGGTCACATCGTGATGGTGCGCGGGTTGCACCCATCCCAGACAGTAGGCGGCGCCGAGGGCATAGAAACACGTAGGGGCGATACGCTGCCGAAAGGCGGCGGCGACCCCCTCGGGGTGAGTCCACACCCACTGTGCGAAGCACGTCGCGACAACCGCGACGACGGCGAGATTCACCGCGCCGAATGGAAACATGGGGCGCCAGGGCAGGTCATTCACATAGCCGTAGCGGTCGAACCAGGGCGACGCGTAGCACACCGCATGCAGCGCCATGACACCGAGCGCAAAGAGGAAACGGCGGTTGGCATCCCGTATGAGCGCGATACACGAAAATGCCGCGAGGGAACCGATGGCCAGTTTGGCGAGGGTGCCTTCCCACAGGACTTCATTCCAGCGGATTTCGTGGCGCCCGGGATACTCGAAGCACGCCTCCGCGAAGGAAAGCAGGAACAGCAGGCCCACCCGGCGCGCGGCGTAAAGTCCCGCGGTCCATCCGCCCTTCTTGCTCCAGCGGCTGGTGAAGGCCAGGTACGCGGCAAATCCCATCACGAATATGAATATCTGCTGACCAACATCGACGATAGTGATCAGCGGCACCGGGCCCTTGAAGTACTTGTACCCGTGGTTGAGGAAAGTGGGCCCAAGCGGATCGATACCCAGGATCGGGTCACCCGACACGGGATACGTGATGATCGCGAAGATGAACATGAGCGAAACGAGTCCCCGGCTCTGGTCGAGCCATTCGTAGCGCTCATGCGTCTGGCTGGGAGAATCTACTGACTCCATGGAAGGGCGCCCACTCCCCCGTTCATTCCACACTTCCGATCAAATGCCGACAAGAACGCGCGACGTCGCATGGCGTCCTTGGGCGAACTCCGCGGGAGTATAAGACTTGTGCGCAGTGTATGCAACGAGGGAAAAGGTGCTCGTAAGGGTACTTGTGTACAGTTCCTACCAAGCAGTTGCCAATCTCACGGAACGGAGTTCGGCAAGCGGTTCGAATGCGTTGGCGACGCGATGATCTACGTTCCCGGTGTTGCCACTCGGTAATAACTGCCACCTCACAGAACCATGTGGCAGACGAAAAATAGTCGATAAATATACGTTTAGTATGAAAACCGCCTTGACATATCGTCCCCAAGCGTTCACAATCGATTGTGCGGTTGGCACCCTCACAAACCGCGAACAAAACCGCACAGCCGCTGCGAAATCAGCGCAGAACGGGGCACACTCTTCGATTCCGGGACGGTGCTCCTGAACTTGCCGCCGGGTGAGGCCGGCTTGACTCACCGATCATAACGCGGGGGATGGGGAAAGCATGATTGGACGTTCTTCCGGCCACGGCGTGTGCCGGGAAGAGTCCGGCGTGCTGAAACTCATGGCCTAAGCAGGCCAGGGAGGTCTGAGTATTGAGTGCCTACCCAACTATAACATGCGACAAGAATTCCGCCGAAGGTAGCGGTGCGCACCGGCCCGTCTTCTGCGTGATGGGCGCCGGGAACGGCGGACTAGCCATGGCTGGCCATTTGGGGATCATGGGTTATGAGGTGCGTCTATTCAATAGAACTGCGGCTCGCTTGGACGCGGTTCGTCTGGCGGGCGGAATCTACGTGACAGGTGAGGATATCGACGGGTTTGGCAAAGTGGCGCTTGCCACGGATCAGCCTGGCGAAGCTTTGGATGGAGCGGACGTTATCATGGTCGTGGTTCCCGCCACCGGGCACCGGTATATGGCCGAACGGTGCGCGCCGCACCTCAAGGATGGACAGATTGTAGTCCTCAATCCTGGCCGGACCTTGGGGGCAATCGAATTCGTGCAGACCTTGAAGCGGCATGGCTGTCAGGCGAATGTCACTGTTGCTGAGACTCAGACGTTTCTCTACGCGAGCCGTATCGCTGGACCGGCACAAGTTCGTGTATTCCGAGTGAAGAACTCGATTCCCCTTGCCACGGTACGGGCACACAACATACCCCAGTGTCTTTCGGTAGTCCGCCAAGCGTTTCCGCAGTTCGTTCCGGGAGATAGTGTGTTCAAAACTTCTTTTAACAACATTGGCGCTGTGTTCCATCCGGCCATAATGCTGCTCAACACCGGCTGGGTGGAAGACCCGGCGGATTTTGAGTTCTATCACCAAGGCGTCACGCCGTCCGTCGCGCACATTCTGGAGGCGTTGGATGCCGAGCGATGTGCGGTCGCGGCCGCCCTCGGGTTTCGGGCCATGAGCGCGCGCGAATGGCTTTACTACGCGTATGATGCGGCGGGCCGCGATCTGCGCGAAGCCATGCGAGCGAATATGGGGTACCGTGGCATCCAAGCGCCACACCGCATGGAGATGCGGTATGTGTCCGAGGACGTACCATGCAGCTTGGTTCCGATGATCTCGTTGGGAGCGAAATTCGGCGTGCGCGTCCCGGTGATGAATTCACTTGTCGACCTGGCGTCCGCGATGCACGGCCGCGATTACCGCGCCGAGGGGAGAAACCTGGAGGAACTCGGGATTGCCGATATGGACCTGAAGCAACTGCGCTTGCTGGCTATAGGAGAACTCGATACATGATGGAGAGGAAGAAGGTACTTGGCGCAGCCATCGGCCAGTGCGTACACGTCGCGGGACTTGACCACTTCCTGCGGTTGTGCGAACGGCATGGCTGGGCCAGCACGTTGCTGGGGCCTGCGGTGCTGCCTTCCATCCTTCTGGAAACGGTGGAAAGGGACGAGCCGGACCTGGTCGCCGTTTCCTACCGGCTCACGCCGGAAGACGCAGTTCCGCTCTTTGCACAACTTGCCGAGGGCGCCCGGAGACTATCCTCTCACCCTCGATGGGTGTTTGGGGGAACACCTCCCGTGGCGGACAAGGCGCGCGAATGCGAACTCTTCGAGCGCGTCTTCGACGGGACGGAGTCCCTTCCTGAGATTGTGGCGTATGTGCGCGGCGAGTCCGCCGAGTCCGCGGATGAAGACTATGCTCAGGATCTCGTATCCCGTATCGAGGCATCGGCGCCCTTTCCGCTCATTCGCCATCACTACGGCGAACCTAGTTTGCAGCGCACACTCGACGGCGCGGGCAAGATCGCCGAGGCGCGCGTTCTCGACGTCCTCTCGATTGGCCAGGATCAGAACGCGCAAGAGAGTCTTTTCCGTCCGGAGGAGATCGACCCTGAACAAGACGGCGCCGGCGGCGTGCCCATTCGCCGCCCGGAAGATCTCGAAGCGATCTATGAGGCTACGCGATGTGGCAACTTCCCTCTTCTGCGTTGTTACAGCGGGACTCGAGACTTGCTGCGGTGGGCCGAAATGGCAATCAAGGCCATCCATATCGCCTGGGGCGCGGTGCCCCTCTGCTGGTATAGCGTGATGGATGGCCGCAGCAAGGTTCCCTTTCCGCAGGCCATCGTAGAGAAGCAGGCCGCCATGCGTTACTATGCAGAACAAGGCGTTCCGGTTGAGGTGAACGAATCGCATCAGTGGAGCTTGCGGGACGCCCATGATTCCTTGGCGGTCGCAATGGCCTTCCTCGCAGCGTACAATGCCAAGCAGCAAGGGGTGCGGCACTACGTCATTCAGATGATGCACAACACGCCACCATCGATCTCGCCCACCATGGACCTGGCCAAGATGCTCGCGAAGCTGGAACTCATTTCCGAAATCGAGGGACCGGACTTCGCCACCTATCGCGAGGTCCGGGCGGGCATCACAAGTCTTCCCCGCGATCCAGACGAGGCCAAAGGACACATGGCCGCGTCCGCGATCTATTCTATGGCGGTGCGGCCGCACATCCTCCACGTCGTTGGATACAGTGAAGCCCATAGTGTCGTCAATGCCGATATCCTGATTGAGAGTTGCCGCATCGCGCGCGGCGCCGTTGCACTGGCGATCCAAGGCTCTCCGGATCCTGCCCGTGACCCCAAGGTGCAGGCTCGCAAGAAACACCTGATACGCGAAGCGAGGACACTGCTGGAGGGAATCCGGTCCTTGGGAAAGGACCGCGACGATCCGTGGTCCGATGCCGATGTGCTCACCCGCGCCATTCAGACTGGCGTGCTCGACGCACCCCATTTCCGGGGCAATCCCCATCTATGCGGGAGGATTCTGACCGCGTGTGTGGACGGTGGATGGGAGGCGATTCATCCGAAAACGCGAAGGCCCCTTCGCGAGAAGCCACGACTCGCAGGACTCGCCATTGGGTAGAAAGGGCAGCATGATGTGTGGCATTGCAGCAGTCTCGGGCCCCCAATCCGATGGCGTCATTCAAGACATACTCGCCCGGCTAGGCCATCGTGGCCCAGATGGACACGGCGTCACCCGCATTGGTGATATCACTCTCGGTCACGTGCGGCTTGCTATCATGGATGTTGCGGGCGGCAAGCAACCCATGTTCAATGAACGCGCCGATCTGGCTATCGCGTTCAACGGCGAGATCTATAACCACCTCGCGTTGCGGAGAGAGATCGAAGTCCGTCACACATTTCAAACGCGATCCGATACGGAAGTGCTCTTGCATCTCTTTGAAGAGTCGGCCGAGGACATGCTGCCCAAGCTGGACGGCATGTTCGCGGTCGCACTGGCTGGTCCGGGCGGCCTGCTCTTAGCGCGTGACGCGCTCGGCATCAAGCCGCTCTACTACGCGCGCAAAGGCAAAACGCTGATGGCGGCCAGCGAGATAAGGGCCCTCCCGCCGTTGGACCGGATCCACTGTCTCCCCGCCGGGCATGCCCTCCTTCCCGATGGAAGGGAGATACCATTCGCGCCGCACTGGCCCCCACATCCACACATCGCAGAAGCCCCACTTGAGGAGATTCTGCCGGAGATACGCCGGAGACTGGATACCGCGGTTCGGAAGAGGATGATGTCCGATGTGCCGGTCGGGGTCTACCTCTCGGGTGGATTGGACAGTAGTCTCATTGCCGCCGCAATGCGTCCGCACACCGTCGAACTTCATTCATTCACCGCCGGAATGAAGGGCGCACCCGACCTACTTTCGGCGCGGGAAGTTGCGCGTCACCTGGGCACCATCCACCACGAAGCATTGTACACGGAGGAAGACGTCGAGCGGGCTCTCCCAGACATCATTCGTCACCTGGAATCATTCGACGCGCCGCTGGTGCGTTCGGCTATTCCGATGTACTTTGTCTCCGCACTGGCTTCGAAGTTCGTCAAGGTCATCCTGTCGGGAGAGGGCGCCGATGAACTCTTTGCGGGCTACGAGTACTTGACCCAGTATGAGTCGGACAAGGAACTGCGCCGGGAACTGAACAAGATTGTCGTGCGGCTCCAAGATACCAATCTGCAGCGATGCGATCGCATGACGATGGCGCACGGCATTGAAGGGCGCGTTCCCTTTCTGGACTTGGACCTCGTCCGATACCTGGCCCGGATTCCCACTGGCCATCTCCAGACACGTACTGACAGGCCTGAGAAGTGGCTGCTGCGAGAGGCCTGCAAAGGCTGGTTGCCCCAAAGGTTTCTGATGCGTAAGAAGATGAAATTCTCCGAGGGCGCAGGCTCTAGTACCCTACTCGCGCACAAGGCCGCGAAATCAATATCGCGGCGCGAATTTGAGGATATGAAGCACATTACGCCGGGAATCACACTGCGGTCGCCTGAGGAGGCCTACTACTATCGACTGTGGAGGGAAGCCATGGGACCCCACGTTCCGCCGTCATTGGTGGGTCGCACGGCTGACCCCAAGGCCGCTGCCGAGTAATGGACATGGTTGCTGAAATAGCCCGCCGCATTTTTCAGGACGCTCTGGTGCTCTTCGCCATGGTGAACATTGTCGGCAACCTCCCGGTTTTCGCGGATATCACGGCACACTTGACACCCACGGAAAAACGCCGAGCGTTTGACACCGCGGTCATAACCGGCGGCAGCATAGTCCTGGCTTTCGCTCTCTTTGGCAACTGGATGCTCCAGTCCGTTTTCCAGGTGGACATCGACGCCTTCAAGATCGCCGGGGGCATTCTCGTCTTCATTGTCGCGGCCCGCGGCGTGATTCTGGGATCGGTTACGGCCCCCCAAGTTCATGCGCAGGCCGACCGTAACCTTGGGGTGTTCCCACTGGGATTTCCATTCATGGCCGGGCCAGGAACCATCGTGACCACGGTCCTGCTCATGCAACACCACGGGCACATCGTCACAGGGTTGTCGGCCATATTGGTTTATGCGGCGGCGCTGCCGATACTCCGGCTCATCCCGAGCATAACGCGCGCCACAGGTCAAGTTGCCATGATGGTCACGGCGCGCATCCTCTATATCTTCGTGTGCGCCAAGGCGACCACCTTCGTGCTGGCAGGGCTGCAGAATAGTCTGGCCATCGGTCCGTGAGAAGGGATGGAGTCCCGGATGGACAAGCGATAACCCGCATGTCACGTTTTATCGAAGCCGCGGCGGCCAACGTCTGAATCCGCCTTGCCTGACGAGATCCAACTCGATTGGTCCAACTGGACGATACAGAGTCACCGGATCTTCAATCATAGCCCCACACCTTACGTCAACTGCCAATCCTGCGCGAAATCAAGGGGCAGAAATCACTTGGTACCGCTATCGTAGTCCGTGGCGACGACGAGAATCGCGATCTTCCATCCATCATGTCAATCCCGTTATCCTGTCGATGAAGAGAAGGTCATGAGCAGAATGACCGGTGGATGGCATGAAGGGGCTCCCATTCGCCCAACTTTCAAAGGGGATCGCCATGACACGTCACTGCTGGTTTGCGTATGCAATGCTTCTTGCGGTTCCAGTCAGCGCTTTTGCGGCAGAATCCGCGACCACCGCCGCTGCGGAGGAGCCGCAGCAGAGTGATAGGTTCATCCCCGATATCTTCTCGCCACGTATATCCTATCGGCGTCAGGTGGATTTGAACGGTGTGTGGGAGTTCAGGCGTGACCCGGAGAGCACTGGCGCAGAACAAGGCTGGTACGAGGGAAAGGTGTCGTTTGGTGAGGCCATGCGTGTGCCGGGGGTGCCTCAGGCACAAGGGCACGGAGAGCCCCATCCGTATCAGCGGACCGCGTTCGAGGAGCCATTTTGGATTCGCCGGAGCTTTATCGTTCCGCGCCTTGAGGACGATGAGCGGTTCTGGCTGCGCGTCGGGGGGATTCTACCCGCGGCCAAAGTCTACGTGAATGGCCGGGAAGTCGGCTATACGAAGAGTTCCCGCACGCCACAGCGCGTGGATATTACGGATTTCGTGAGCGTCGACGCCATCAACTCCATTGCGATCAATGTCTGCGATTTCCCCGAAGTCCGCTTGGATGGGTTGCTCGAATGGAATGAGGGAACGCAGTTGTGGAAAGGCCCGTACCGGCCAATCTTTGGCGAGGTCGCCAATGCCTGTTCCGTGGTTGACACGTACGTTCACACGAATACTGCGGAGGGCGTGGTGAATGTGGACGTTGACCTTACGCAAGCGCCGCACGCTCCCGCGGAAATCGAATTGGCCGTTATGGATGGAGAGAAGCGCCTGGGCAAGACGACGGTGCTCATCCCTGAGAATCAGTCGCAACTGCACGGCTCGGTGAAGCTTCGCCGTTTCGAGCTGTGGTCGCCGGAGCACCCGAAGTTATATACACTGGAAATCACGCTGAAGGAGATCGCCGGATCGCGCGACCTGGACAAAGTCGCCCTGCGTTTCGGCATGCGAGAGTTCAAGACTGAGGGAACCAAGTTCTATCTGAATGGAAAGCCGCTATACCTGCGCTGTTTCGGCGAAAACCACTACTATCCCGATACGCTGTGCCCGCCGTCTGATGTCAACTGGTACCTACCCCGCCTCAAACGCGCGCGCGAATACGGCATGAACGGCGTGAAGGGCTGCGTGGAAGTCATCACGCCTGACTATCTCGAAGCCTGCGACGAGGCGGGAATTCTGGTCATCCAGGAAATGCCGTTCGGCCTGTCCACGCTGCGGGCGAATCGCTACACCATCGACGAGCGCTTCAAGAAGTACTACTCCTATGAACTCGATGGACTCGTGCGCGTGAGCCGGAATCACGCCGCAGTCGCCGCGTACAGCATGTCCAGCGAGCTGTCCTTTGAAAGCCAGACCCAGGACTCATTCAACTTCTTCAGCGGCAGCGATGGACTTCCGGGACAGGCGCGGCGCCTCGCGCCGCACGCGCTGGTCATCGACTGCACAGGCTACGTCAATACGATCGAAACGAACAAAGGTGCGCGCGATACGGATTTCTACGCATCGATCCACCCACTATGGTTGAAAGATGTCTTCGAAGAAGCGGACATGGAAACAGATGGCCGCGTGCCGATGATCCTGCATGAGTACAACTGGTGGGGCAATTACCCCGATCTGAATCTCCGGAAGAAGTACTCCCACTCGCAACTGAAACCGTTTTGGCTCGACACGTTGGAGAAGACGGCTTGGGCCCAGGGGCAGGGCGAGCTGATTCCTCGATACTACGAGAACTCCATCAAGCTACAGACGCTGTCCAGAAAGGACGGGATTGAATACGCGCGCAGGGGCAAACTGATCGAAGGCTACATCCTGTGGTTGCTGATCGACTTTGGCCATTGGACCGAAGGCCTTCTCGACGATTTCTGGAATCCAAAGAACGTCACACCGGAAGAGTTCCTGAAATCTAACGCCGACACGGTGATCGTGTTGGCGCAGGATGGCAATCGCTGTCTGCCGATGGGTGTCAGGACAGACATCCCGTTGGGCATCAGCCACTACGGCGAATCGGACTTCGATGGGTGCGTCCTTACATGGAAGACCGTTGGAGAATATGGAGGGAATTCTGGCGAGATCCAGGTTGATGAGTTGCCTCAGGGGGCGTTCACGCAGGTTGGAGCAGCCCAGTTCGAACCGCCCGCCGCCGAGACGGCATACAAGATTGACTTCGAAGTCGCTCTCTTTCACAAAAACAGACTTGTCAACACCAACAACTGGTCCTTCTGGGCGTTTCCGGAGGTCGCAGAGCCACTGCGTTCAGCGGCACTACCCGAGAACGGAGGAAAGATCTTTGATAACGGCCTGTTCCTCCGCACATACGCCGCAGGGGCCGCGCCAATCCCGGCGCAAGCAAAGGTGGTCATTGCCAACACGGCAGACGCTGCCCTGGCGGACTTCATCGAAAGTGGCGGGTGTTGCGTGTTGTTCACGCATGGCGCTGAGATCGAGAACATGAAAATGTACTACGAGAAGATCAGCTTTTACCCGCTCTTCCGTACGATCCCCTGGAACGCCGGCGACAGCGGCAATTCGGGAACACTCATCAGTCCGCATCCCGCGATGGAAGCGTTTCCCCATGACGGAATGTGCGACCTGCCGTTCATCAACATGCTCAAAGGCAATCTGCCGATGGAATTCAGTCCGTTGAGAGAATACGGTGTGACGCCAATCATTCGGGGGATTGATCATTACTACGCCCATCGCAACAACGCTCACCTGCTCGAGTTCAAGGTGGGAGAAGGCCGGGTGCTGGCATGCACGCTGGGCGTCTTGCAATGCATCAAACCGCACACCCCCGCCCAATCATCGTATGACAAGGCCGATGCGTTTTGTCCAAACCAGAGCATCGAGGCCCGGTACCTTCTCAAGTGCTTCTGGGACTATGTCAACGGGGAGCGTTTTGAGCCTGCGGCAGTTGTTCCGCGAGCGGAGTTCGTGCGTTTGTTCAGCAAGCGAACTCCCGCTTTTTGAACTCAGGCGAAAGTGCTGCACGTCATGCGGAGACTTCCTGGCTGTAGTTCCGCCACTCGAGCGCCTTCGTCTTCTTCAGGGCATAACCTACTTCGCGCAAGTAGTCGCCATAGACGACCTGCGCATGGAAGCCCTCCACTTGTTGCGCGAGCTTGACGCAGTCGCCTTGCACTCGGATGTCCATCTGCGAACGGCAGGCGGGCAGAAAAGGCGAGTCGATTATCGTCCCTTTGAACCCATCCCACCGCGTGCAATGCAGGTTTGGAACGATGACAGTGACGACCTGGCCCTTGCGGTATTCGATTTTGGTGGCTGCGCCGTAGTCCGACTCGTAGTGCGTCATGACCGTAGTTGGTTCCGGATGCTTGCCATTCATCCTCGTAGGGGCAGCGCAATGCGCCACGGTGAACACGCCGTCGTGCGGGAGGTGCGTGTTGCAGACGAATGTCGGTCTCCCCGCGATCCACCGGAGCAATACGCCCGGGACCGTATGCGTGAGATCCGTGTGACAATACGAGGTGTAGCCTTCATCGTTGATTAGGGCCTCGAGCAGGCACGGTGGCGTGTCAAGCATCTCGATGATGTCGCGCCCCATGCAGCGGTCAAACGCGATGTTAAACGCGCCCTTTTCGTGAAGCAGTTCGCGGCAAACCCGCAACGCGACAAAGGAGTTTTCGACAAACCGGCGTTCCGTCTTCAACGTGACAGTCCGACGCCCAAGAAATGCTCTTAGCTCACGTTCGACGTCGTCCATGCTGGATGCATCGGATCGTATGCGGCCAAGGCGTTGCTTGAAGTCCTCATAGGAAATGATGTCGATTTGGTACCCCCAAACTTCCTGCGCGTGCTTCGGACCCAGCTCCTGTCCAGGTGCGCTGTACGCAGTCAGACTGCCCACCGCCAGCATCTTCGTGCCGCGCGCGTTCTTCAGGCCGTACAGTGCACGCAGCCGCCACATGACCTCGGCGTAGTCGTCCACCACGATGTCGTCGAGATCCGCATTGGGCTCGACCATGGTGTCGCCACTCTGCCGAAGGTAACGCCAGTGCGCGATCTCGTGATACAGATAAAAGGGGCCGGAGCGATGCCGGATGAACATGACGTTCGGCGCCTCGGAGGCAGCCAGTGCGGAGAACCACTTCGGATCCCCTCCCGCCGCGTAGACCAGGAACGCGTCCACATCCGTTTCGGTAACCTGAGCGACCCCGGCTTCATTGGAGACCACAGCGACGGGTTGGAAATCGATTGGGAACTCCGCCGTCGCGGCCGCCTCTTTCAGCTCCGCATCGATGCGTCTCGACTCGTCCGCCGCATCCGGCTGGGAATGGATCGCGCCGTACGACCGCCAACTGGTGCGTTCCTGCTTAGTTGCCGAGCCATAAACCAGCACCGGCAGCACTCGTAAAGGTCTGCCCATAGGGAACGACGCGCTCTCGCTGCGGGGAGATTTCCGCACCTCACCTGCCTCTACCCTGCCAGCCAACGCGGCCGCGCCGACTCCCGCGCCCAGCCCTCCGAAAAACGCGCGCCGACTGATACCCTCCGCTGAGATGCTCGCATACTCTCCGGCACCCCCAGAGCTTTCCACCCGTTCGTCACGCATTGCGGCCCCCCTTCGTGTTGTGTGTAACTGCACAGCCTCTGGCATACCAGTGGTTTTCATGCCCACGCCACCTCTCCGCCGCGCGCTTCGCCGCGTCGCAATTCCAACACGAGCGTGACAATCACCGCGGGCGTGCTACACGCCAAGACTCCACCCTTCCCGATACGCCGGGTTGATGTATTCGTTCGCCTCCGGGACATTTGTGACGGTCATATTCGGCCCATCCCAGAGCAGCTTCTTGCCTGTGCGAATGGCGATATTGCCGAGCAGGACGACTTCGGTCAGAGGTCCCGCGACATCGAAGTTGGATCCCGCCGGTTCGCCGCCTTTGCAGGCATTGATCCACTCGACGCCGTGGCCCGGCGAGCGCGGGAGTTTCTTCGGGGGCGGACCGTACTCCTTCGCACGAGAATCCGGGATGAGCTGGTGGTTTAGCATCTTGCCCTTGTCGCCGATGTAGAGCATGCCGTCGCCGCCGCCGAACTTGCGGTCCGGTTCGAGTTCCTCCGGGCGGTGGGGCATCAATCCCCCGTCCCACCACGTCAACGTCACCGCGGGGCGATCGCCCACGGCCGGAAACTCGTAGTGCACGATCGACGCAATGGGCGCGCTCTCGTTATTGACTTCGGGGGGAGACTGCGCCGCCGTGGACGTAGCCTCGACACTGGTGGGGTGTCCCAGGTTCAGTGCTTTGAAGATTGCGGCGAAATTGTGGCACCCGATGTCGCCCAGCACGCCCGTACCGAAATCCCACCACCCGCGCCAGATGAATGGCAGATAGGCGCCCTCGACATACGGCCGGAACGGCGCGGGCCCAAGCCACAGGTCCCAGTCCAGCGTGGACGGCACAGGGGACTCCCCAGCGGGCCGTGCCATGCCGCGCGGCGAAATGGAAGGATTCCGGTTGCACCACCCGTGAATCTCGCGCACATTTCCGATGGCCCCATCCCAGATGAGTTCGCACAAGATGCGCGACTCATCCGACGCTTGACCCTGGTTGCCCATCTGCGTCGCGACCTTGGCCTCGCGCGCGGCTTTGGCCAACGCGCGGGCCTCGTAGATCGAGTGGGTCAAGGGCTTCTCGCAGTACACGTGCTTGCCCAACTGAATGGCCGTCATCGCGACGACCGCGTGCAGGTGATCGGGCGTGCCGATGACCACCGCGTCGATATCCTTTTGCTGCTCCAGCATGACGCGGAAGTCACGATACCGCTTCGCGTCGGGATAGCGCTCGTACACGGGGGCCGCGTGCGCGTCGTCGACGTCGCACAGAGCCACCACGTTTTCGCCCCGGAGATTGTCCAGGTCGCGCCCGCCCTGGCCGCCAACGCCGATGCCCGCGATATTGAGCTTCTCATTGGGTGAAACCCGTCGCGTCTTGGGCGCACTCGGGCTGGGATTTTCTCCGGCAACAGCCTTGGATGCACTCGCCAGCCCGCCCACGGTTGCGGCAGTCCCCATCAGAAAATAACGCCGTGATATCCCCGAATCGTGCGTGCCCATAGATCACTCCTTCCAGTTCTCAGTGCCAGCCCAATGACGCCCCCG
>JADLGB010000180.1 GCA_020849535.1 Candidatus Hydrogenedentota bacterium | reverse complement strand
TGCGGCAACCCCGTGGCCTTGGCCTCGCTGCGGCCCGGCGAGACCGTGCTGGACCTCGGGAGCGGCGGCGGGTTCGACGTGTTCATCGCGGGCAAGAAGGTGGGCCCCGCCGGGAAAGCCATCGGCGTGGACATGACCGCGCCGATGCTCGCCAAGGCGCGCAAGAACCTCGCGACCTACCGCGAACGGACTGGCCTCGACAACGTCGAGTTCCGCCTCGGCGAGATCGAGCACCTGCCCGTTGCCGACAACAGCGTGGACGTGATCATCTCGAATTGCGTCATCAACCTGTCGCCCGACAAGCCCCAGGTGTGGCGCGAAATCGCCCGCGTGCTGAAACCGGGCGGACGCGTCGCGGTGTCCGACCTCGCCCTGCTGCGCCCCTTGCCGGAGGCGATACGTGGCATGGTGGAATCGCTGATCGGCTGCATCGCGGGCGCTGTCCTCGTCGAAGAGACCGAGCGCATGGCGAAAGAGGCGGGACTGAGCGACGTGGTGCTGGAATCAAACCCCGGCTACGTCAACTCCATGACCGAGATGAACGATCCCCTGTACGAAGAAATCCTGAAGCATCTGCCCGCGGACACCCAGGCCGGCGACTACATCACCAGCCTGTCGGTCTCCGCAGTGAAGAAAGGCGGACGCTGCTGCGGCTGACGCAGGCGCGTCATCTCACAAACGGCAGTTGAACCCAAGAACGGCGATCAAGTCTGGGAGCGGCAGCAACCGTGCTGGCATCTTGAAGAGCCGGCAGGGATGCCGGCGCTCCCAGTAGAGTTCATTCCGATCGTTGTCTTCAGTTCGCCAGTGGGTTCAGCAGCTTCTGAATCTCGGGTTGGTTGAGATTTTCCTTGGTGATGACTTCGACGCCGGTGTCGATGCGCTTCTCGACGGGCTGGCCCTTGAGGCTGTCGTAGGCGGATTTCACGCCCATGTACCCCATCTTGAAGGGATTCTGCACGATGAGCGCGTGAATGGTGCCACGTTCGAGTGCGGTGATCTGATCCGGGGATGCGTCGAACGCGACGATCTTGAATTCGCCGCCCTTGCCCGCGGCTTCAACGGCCTGGACCGCACCAATGGCAGCGGGTTCGTTGGTTGCGAAGATGCCCTTGAGTTCGGGGTGGGCCGTCAACATGTCTTCGGTGACGTCCATAGCCTTGGCTACATCGCTATCGCAATACTGGGGATCCAGCGACTGGATGTTGGGAAACGCGGCGATGCCCTTCTTGAATCCTTCCTCTCGCAATTCCGAAGTGGCGGCGCCTTTCACGAAGGGAATGACGCCCACGAGACCGCTCTCGCCGATGAGCTTGGCCAATTCGCGCGCGGCCGCTTCGGCCCCCGCGAGGTTGTCGGTGGCGACAAATGAAACGGGGATGTCTGAGTTGACGCCGGAGTCAATCGTGACGACGGGAAGACCCTCATCGCTGGCGCGTTTCACCACCTCCACCAGGGCGTCTTGATCGCAGGCAGCCATGACGATCGCGTCCACGCCCTTGCCGATCATGTCTTCGACAATATTGATCTGCTGAACGACGTCCGTTTCTTTGTCCGGCCCAATCCAGACGATGTCCACGCCGAATTCCGCCCCAGCGGTCTCGGCGCCCTTCTTCACGGTCAACCAGAATTGATGCGTCAGGCCTTTGGGGATGACGGCGAATTGGAGTCTATCGCCGCCGGCATCGGATGTGGGAGTGGCCGCGCCCGGCGTGTCCGTGGTTGATGTCTGCTGCGTTTGCTGTCCGCAGCCAATGACGAGAACGGCCAGGAGAAGGCCCAGAATAGCCCGTTTCATATGCAATGCTCCCTTTGTGGTTGGAAGGTCCCGGTTCACGCGCGGAGAGGATAACTCCTGCCGCGGTTCAGTCTTTCAATTTGCCCGCGCGGCGTTTGCGCATGTTGTCGATATAGACGAGCACAACGATGAGCACGCCGACGACGATACGCTGCCACTCGTCAGACATCCCATTCAATTGGCAGATATTGATCAGCATTCCGATGAGGACCGCGCCGACCAGCGCGCCGACAGCGCCGCCTTCGCCGCCCATGAGGCTCGCGCCGCCGACCACGCATGCGGCGATGGAATCGAGTTCCATGCCTTCGGCCATGGTGGGATCGGCCACGCCCGTGCGCGAGGCCAGCAGGACGCCCGCGAAACCCGCGAGCATGCCGCACAGAGCAAACGCCGCGATGCGGCAGCGGTCCACGGGGATACCCGAAAGCCGCGCACCCTGGAGGTTGCCGCCCGAGGCGTAGATCTCGCGGCCCAACCGCATGTAGCGGAGCATGGCGGCGAACACACCAACGATCAGGAGGGTCACCACGACGGGAACCCGCCAGTCATTCGTGCCGCCCAGGAAACGGAATCCCTCGGGCAGACCGGAGATACGGCTGCCGCCGGTGAGGAGCAAGGCGCCTCCGCGCGCGGCCAGCATCATGCCGAGCGTTACGATGAAGGACGGGATGCGGCCCTTGGTGGATAACACACCATTGACCAGACCGCAGAAGAGCCCAGTCGCGGCGCCGGCGATGATCCCCAGGGGCACGGGGATGCCGAGGTCCTGGATCGTTTTGCCCGCGACGACGGCGGAAAAGGCCGCCACGCTACCCACGGAAAGGTCGATGCCCGCGGTAATGATAACGAGCGTCTCGCCCACGGCGACAATGCCCACGGCACACACGCGGCGCGCGAGATTGGTCAGGTTGGTATCGCTGATGAAACTGGGCGTGAACACGGCGAGTCCCAGGCACACCACGCCCAGGAGAATGATCAGGGCGTTTCTCGAAATGAACTGCTTCACGCGCCGCTTCCCCCGGATTCGATTATGCCATCGGCAGCGTCACGGGCTTGCCGGTCTGGCCCGAGAGGTCCGCGGCGAAACACACCTCGTGACTGAGGTACGCATCGGCCACGCTGCAATGGGATTCCTTGTTCTCCTGGATGCATTCGACGAGGTGCGCCGCTTCGTGGGTGAACGGATGGTGCGACACGTCGCCGCTGTCCGGAAGAATCGTGGGAATGGTCGCCCAACTCGTTTGCCCGGGCATCGTGGTCTTCGAGTACACCGTGTTGTTCTTGATGGTGCCGCGCGTGCCGACGAGGTTGATGCTGAACACGTAGGGCTGTACGCATTCGATGCAGGACGTGACCTTGCCAAGGCGGCCATCCTTGAACTTCATGACCGTGCACGTTGTGGGCGGGTACTCGTATTCCTTGAAATCGGGACCCTTGCCGAAGGTCGCGTACTGGAACACCTCGGCGACCTCGCCGCCCATGAACCAGCGCACGGCGTCCAGAGCGTGGCAGCCCGCCGACATCAGCGAGCTGACGCCGACATCTTTCTTGACGTTCCACTCGTACTGCTTGTACCAGGGGCCGATGCCGTGGAAGTAATCCACTTCGCCCATGATGATGTTGCCGATCGTGTTCGCGGCGAGCTGCGTCTTGATGATCTCGAAGAGGGGATTCCAGCGCAGCACGAAACTGACGACGGATTTGACCTTAGCCTTCGCGACGGCATCGCGGATGGCGCGCGCATCTTCGAGCGTGGTGGCCATGGCCTTTTCAAGGAGCAGGTGTTTGCCGGCCTGCACGGCGCCCGTCGCGTGTTCGCGGTGAAGGTTCGGTGGCGTGGCGACCGTGACAATGTCGATGCCCTTCTGATCGAGCATCTTGCCGAAGTCGGTGAAGATGTCGCACTGGATGTCGCACTCGGCCGCCTTGGCCTTGGCCAATTGCTCGGTGAGCCCGCACAAGGCCACGATCTTGGTGTCCGGATTGTTCTTGAAGGCGCGTATGTGTTCACCGGCCACCCAGCCGGTGCCGACGATCCCCACTCCCAGTTTCGTCATGGCTTTGATTCTCCTTGTTCCCGCGGCGTTGCAGGCATCGCTCCACTTGATGCATTCAGCCCTGGTGCCAGTAGACGTCCCAGCCCATGTAGACCTCGAGGGCCTCGTATACTGCGCGCGCGGCCTGGCTGTGGTTCGCCGCGACGTGGTGTTCGTAACCATTCTGACAAATGAACTGCAGCAGGCCCTGAAGGTCGGGCACTTCGGCCACGCCAAAGCCGCCGAACGTGTCAATAGGATCGTCGGTGAAGCGGCCTTCACCCACATACGCCGCGATGCGGCCCTCCGTGTCGAAGGTGCTTACGCGGCAGTACGTCATCGGCTGCGCCTTGATCCGCCCGTAGAGCGTGCCATAAGTGTTGTCCTTGCCGACGGTGCCCGCGATGATTTCCTGGTAGTCCATCTTCGTGTCGTTGAAGCAGCTCTTGGGCAGATTCGAGCAGTGGAAGCAGACGCACTTGTCCGGGTCGTCGCCGTAGTTGTTGTTCCAGTCGAGGAGGAAGCTCGGCGACTGCGAGGCCAGCGCGAGCGCGTGCATGCTGATGGTGCCGGCGACGTCGGTTTCGCAGGCCGACGACGAAAGCTGATCGCTGAGCATGCTCATTACCGTGCACGGCACGACACCGAAGAACTCCTCCATGCTGGTCCAGCACTGAATCGCGGTCGCGTCAAGGTCGTAATCGGTCATCCAATTGCGGATGACCGTGGCGAGCTTGGCCATCTTGAGCAGGGCCTGCTCGGGCACGCCCTTCGTGTTGGTGTAGCCCTTGATTGCCTGCAAGCGCTCCTTGAGCTGCGCGTCGTTATCCTTCATGCGGGCAGCACGCCCGAACACCTCGGACAGGTCGAGCGTCTCCACCGAGATGCCGGACTCCTGCAAAAGCTTCTCGCTGTAGCGGACGGTGTTGAAGGCCGCGGGCCGTGCACCGATCGCGCCGATACGGCAGGAACGCAGCCCCTTGACCACCCGGCACGTGGCCGCGAAGGAATGCACTTCTTCTTCGAAGGCGGGTGTCGCAGGGTCCATCGTGTGGCGGCGCGTGAGCGAGAAGGGAATGTTGTACTGACGCAGGTTGTTGCATACGCTCATCTTGCCGCAGAACGAATCGCGCCGGTGCTTGATGGTCATCTTCGCCGCGTCGTCCTGCCAGGCATGGACAAGAACGGGGACGTCGAGGCCGGCGAGTTTCAGCGTGTCGGCCACGCCGCGCTCATCGCCGAAGTTGGGGAGGGTCACGATCACGCCATCGATCTTGTCGCGGTGCTTCTTGAAAAGGTCCGCGCATTTCTTGGCGTCGCTCCAGGTCTCCACGGAACCGAATTTGGTGTCTTCCGGTTTGAGGACGACCACCGGGTAGCCGAGCTTCTTCAGGAGCTTGGTCATCATGGCGTGCCCGTCGCGGGCGAGGATGTCGGGGAAGAAACCGCGGTTTCCAACGATAAGGCCGAACGTGGTGGGTTTGGTAGACATGGTGCGAACTCCCTCTTCCGCTGAGTGTGGCGCGCCGTCGCGGCGCAGACGCGGTGCATTGTATCCGCCGAAAGATAGAAGCCGCAACCAGGGAGTTCGTCCGTAGATGGCGTAGATGGACGCAGATAAAGAAGGGAGATTCACCGCGGCTGTGAACCGCGTCTGCTATAACTCCATACCCGCGCCTTGGCGAGTGGCATCGCTCTTTCTTCGCGAACTTCGCGCCTTCGCGGTGAAGTATCTCTTATGTGTTTCCAATGGACGGGTAACGCCCTGGGAATCCAGCACTTGGACACGTCTGATGCGGCAACCCGGGCGAAGCTTTGTGAGTATTCTTCGAAATCTGTAGAATAGAGGCATTGGGTGCGGGGGTATTCGGTTGGAGCTTTGGCCTGTACCACAAGTGGAGCGGCGCATGTGCTTGCCGCGGGTAAGCCGTAGAGCTTGCCTGATGTGGAACGTTTTCGATTCTCCCGCGTATAGAGATGGTAGGGCTTTGGCGGCGGCAACGCCGATGATGAGACAGGAAAACACGCCGTGAAACGCAGCAGTTCTTACAGCGGGCCGGAGCCAAGCCGAAGCGCCGTGGTGACCCGGAACGCGAAGATCTTGCTGATCGCCGGCGCGGCGATCTTCGCGTTGTCCTTTCTGCCGAACATCGCGCTGGGCGACGCCTTGTGGGGGGATCTCCTGGAGCTGGTCGGCACCGCGTCGCTCGTGGTGGGTGCGAACCTCATCGTGCTGCGGCTGACCAGCCGCGCCTACATCGTCCGGCTCTTCCTGATGGGCTCCACCTGTCTGATCCTGGCGCGCTTCTTCGATTACACCGAGGAACTGCGCGTCCTCCGCAGCGTGCCGTTGCTTGGCGGCGAGGGATTCGCCCACGAATTCGCCCAGCATGTGAGCGAGGGGGTCGGGTACATCTGCCTGCTGATCACGATGCTGCTGGTCATGTACGAACTGGCGGTCCTCAACGAACAGACGGAATCGGAGAAGCGTCAAATCAGCGAACTGTTGCGCGCCAGCCAATATCTGTCGCGGCTGGTCGACCTGTCGCCCGACGCGGTCTTCGCGGTGAACACCCAGGGAGCTATCCAGGTTTGGAATGCCGGGGCGCAACGCTTGTTTGGCTATGACGAGGCCTATGCGTCCCGGTTGTCGTTCAGCGATTTCCTGGTGGAAGGTCTGCAGAGCGCGGACAACAACCTCGTGACGTGGATCGACCAGCACGGACCCCAGGATGAAGTGGACGTAGTCGGGCGCCGCCAGGACGGGACCCGGTTCCCGGCGGCGGCGAGCTTCGCACCCGTCACCGATGAGGGCGGGCAAGCCGTAGGCGCGTGCGTGATCGTGCGCAGCACGGAGGTGCGCAAACGTGTCGAACGCGAGCTGCTCGATTCGCGCGATCTGCTGGCACGGGCGCTTCAGTCCGCGGATGTGGGCTTGTTCATCGTCGATCAGCGGGGCACCTTGATGGAATTCAATCAACGGATGGAATCGATCACGGGGCTCCGGCGCGAGGAACTCGCCAATCGCCCGATAGGTCAAGTGCTCGCGCAATTGCTGCTGAATCCGGAGCCCGTCCGCCAAACGATCGAAGGCCGGGTGCTGGGCCAAGGCCAGCACGCGGAGTTCCGCAACCTGGTGTTGAGCCGCGCGGATGGAGAGGCGCGGGTGTGCAACGGCGCCTTGGCCCCCGTGCTGAACGCGGAAGGGGACGTTGTCGCGGTGGCGGGCGTTGTGGTCGATGTGACGGAGCGGGAAGCCCTGCACGCAAAGCTCCTTGAGGTCCAGAAGATGGACAGCATCGGGCGGTTGGCCGGGGGCATCGCCCATGACTTCAACAACATCATGGCGGGGGTCCTGGGCTACGCGACGCTGGTCCGTCAGGAGCTGGGTCCTGATTCTCCGCACCAACGCCGGATGCAGGCCATCGAGGAATCAGCCCTACGGGCCTCCGAATTGACGAACCAATTGCTGACCTTCGCGCGCGCCGGCGCGCGCAATGTGGAACGCGTGTCGTTGAATGAGGTCGGCGCCGAGACGGTGAACCTGCTTTCGCATACGCTGGATCCCAACATCCGGGTGCGGCTTGATGCGGAGCCAGGCCTCGACTTGGTGGAAGTGGACCGGGCCCAGATCCGCCAAGTGCTGATGAATCTGTGCTTGAACTCGCGGGACGCGATGAGCGAAAGTGGCGAGGTACGCATCACAACGCGGAATGCCAACGTCGATAACGCGCTCGGCGAGTCGCTCCAAGTGATCGGGCGCGGCCCCTTCGTCTGCCTCTCGGTGGAGGACACGGGATGCGGGATGCCGGCCGATGTCATCCGGCGGATGTTTGAACCGTTCTTCTCGACGAAACAGCCCGGACGCGCGAACGGGTTGGGTCTTTCGGTGGTGTATGGCATCATTCAAGCACATGGAGGCGGTCTCAAAGTGGAGTCGGAAGTCGGACGTGGAACCCGGATTGACATCTATCTCCCGTCGGCGGAGCGCGTCGAACAGGGCCAGGCGGGCATTGATACCGAGGTGGAGCCGGAAGGAGGGCACGACGGGTTGATCCTCGTGGTGGACGATGAGAAGCTGATCCGTACGCTGCTCCAGGACATCCTCGCGATGGGCGGCCACGACGTCATCGAGGCGACCACGGGCGAGGAGGCCCTCGAAATGTACCGGGATCGGGCGAGCGAGATCTCCCTGGTTATCCTCGATATTGTCATGCCAGGCATGGGCGGCGCGCGCACGCTGGAAATGCTCACGGAGATCAACCCGGATATCAAGTGCATCGTCTCGAGCGGCTACGGCAGCGAAACGCTGGACCCCGGCCTCCTGAACCGCAAGAACACGCGGTTCGTAGCGAAGCCGTTCCAGACCTCAAGCGTGATCAACACCGTGCAGGAATTACTGGAAGCATAGAATGAAAAGGACCGGCGGGGGCGCCGGCCCACACAGACTGAATCGGACGAATCAGACCGATCGGACCGTTGTTATCCCATCACTCCCATTCTTCCCATAGCTCTCATTCCGGGGATCAGGGACAGACCCCGTGATTCGCTCCGCGGGGCCTGCGCGAATGACGGGGTCAGTTCCAGGGATTACTTCTTCGGCCCGATCAGGGCGTTGACCAGCAATTCCTCGAAGGCGCCTTGGTCTTTCCAACTCAGCGCGCAATTCACGGGACGTCCCTTTTCCTCGTCAGGCAAGGTGTTGCCCTTCTCGTCGATGCTGAGCTTGACGGTCTTCATTTCGCACAGGGATTCGCTGAAACATAGGTAGGCGGCGACCGTGTCGAAGAGAATGCTGCTGCTGTCCTGCGGGTGATGCGAGCGGTTGGCCCAGAGGTCGTAGTTCTCGATGGTGGTCACAGCGAGGGGGTTCTTCGATGCGCACACACGCGCGTAGCGGTCGCCGCGGATGCGCAGGGCCCCGCAACTATCCAGCGGCGCGTACGTGATCTCCCACGGCGCGGCGAACACCGCCTGGGCCGCCTTCACATCGCGCACGACGTTGTACTCGGGATCGGGCGTGGCCTTGCCGTCGTAGCCGACGTAGACGCTGCCCGCCATCGATACGACGCGGGCCTTTTGTGCGATGGAGGGGTCGCGTTCGAGCGCCGCTTTGATGTTGGTCTGCGGTCCAATCACACACAGGGTGATGGGCACCGGCGAGGCCTTGATGGCATCGACCATCGCGCCCACGCCGTCCGCGTGGACCACGCCCTTGTATTCGTCCAAGGTGTACTTGCCGAGCCAGGCGTCCTGGTGGGTCTTCTCATCATTCTCGCGGACACCGGTGCCGATAGGGATGTCGGTCCTCCCCATGTGTTCGAGGATCTTTGCCACCAGGCGAGTCTTGCGCTCCGTGTCGCTGGTCGCGGTGACGATGAGTTTCACATCCACCTGGGGCGTGCCTAGCAGGAAGGCCAGGGCCCACGTATCATCGATATCATCGCCCAGGTCGGTATCCAGAATCACCGGCACGGGGGCCGCCGCGGCGGAAAGCACAAGGATCGGCGCTAACAACAGATGGCACATCATATCCACTCCCTTTCACGCATGGCCGTGGCGCGGACTGCCCGGCATCCAGCGTTGAGCGTACCCTTCGGCCATCCACGGGTCAACCTCGCGATGAAGCCAGGGCACGCTGACCGGCGTGACGATACGCAAACTCCAAACCAGGCGGTCTTCGTAGGGCGGGATTTGTTCCCGCCTTCTTACTCTCCCAATCACGTATTGGAAACGGACTGACCCGGCGGCGACTCCATCCTCGTCAAGAGGGCGGGAACAAATCCCGCCCTACTCAATGCGACGCCTCGTTCGGTCGCCCTTCCTGAAATCCGATGCGGGTAGCTCTGGCGGAGCACGTTGCCATCGGATGGCATACCCAGTACAATGGCCTTTGTGATACCTGGACGACGTGGGCGCCGGAGGTTTCTTGTGAAGATCCTGATTGCGGAAGATGACAGCGTATCGCGCCGGATTCTCGAAGCACACCTCGCAAAATGGGGGTACAAGGTCGTCGCGGTGTCGAACGGGGCCGAAGCGTGGGATGTGCTACGGCGGTTGGATGCCCCTCGCATCGCCGTGCTCGACTGGGTCATGCCGAAGATCGACGGACCCGAATTGTGCCGGCGGATTCGCGCGGCCACGGACAGGCCGTTTACGTACATCATCATCCTCACCGCCAAGGAGCGCACCTCCGACATCGTGGTGGCGCTGGACGCGGGCGCCGATGACTATCTCACCAAACCGTATCACGCCGAAGAATTGCATTCGCGGATCGGCGCGGCCGCGCGGATCGTCCACCTCCACGAAAAGCTCGAGGAAGCCAACGCCAAACTCTTCATGATGGCACGCACGGACGGGCTCACGCGCATCTATAACCGTGCGGCCATCGTCGAGCGGCTCGAACAGGAAATCGCGCGGTCCCAACGCGAGGACACGCCATTGGCCGCGCTCATGCTCGACGTGGATCATTTCAAGCGCGTCAACGACCGGTACGGCCACTTGATCGGCGACAAGGTGCTCGTCGAGATCGCGCAGCGGCTTTGCGCCGAATGCCGCCCCTACGATTCCACGGGGCGTTTCGGGGGCGAAGAGTTTCTCGTCGTGTTGCCGGGCCCGCGCTTCGAGGACATGTCTTCCCTGGCGGACCGCATCCGGCAGCGTGTCAAGGAGACGCCCATCGCCGCGGACGGACAGCGCCTCGAGGTGACCGTGAGCACTGGCGCCGTCTGGGTGGACGCGGGCGAGAAGCTCGGCGTTCACGAAGTGATCAAGGCTGCGGACGACCTGCTGTACAAGGCCAAGGAGAATGGCCGCGACCGGGTGGAGGCCGCGCGCTGGACCGGCACGTGAGTAGCAGCCGGCCTCTTGCTCTCCCGAAGTGTGGGACCGGCGCCCTCGCCGGTCTCTTTCCTCAATGACCGCCGAGGGCGGCGGTCCCACAACACACTTCTGATCCTCCGCGCTGCCTTGGCCTCCCCAAGTGCAATGCCTGCCCCTGGTGGTGTATAAGGCGGGGATGGGGAAGTTGACCGTTTCGCCACCGGTGTTTGGCGGGCGGCCTGCCCCGTACTGTGAAGGATTTCATCCCATGAAATACGTCGCCGCGTTTGTGTTGTCGCTCGCCCTCGGCCTGTGCGCCGTTGCGGAACGGGCCGAATTGTTAATGCGCGCGCCTGCGGGCGAGCTGTATGTGGAGCAGAATCCACAAGGCCGCACCATCTTGCCGAACGGCCGCTTCATCACACCGCACGGCGCGTTGTACCGCGTGCAGCCGCACCCCTACGGCCTGACCATGAGCGCGGACGGCCGCTGGGTGGTGGCGGTGTGCAGCGACGACCCGCAGCTTTCGGTGCTCGATCTCGCGCAGCCGGACCAGCCCGCGCACTACGGCATTCCGGAGAAGCTCGAAGAGGGCAAGGGCGTGCTCGATGCGGCTTTCATGGGCGCGGCGATCGATCCCACCAACTCCATCGTGTACATCGCGGGCGGCGGCGATTGGAGCGTCATGGCTTTTGACCTGAACACGCGCCAACGTTTGTTCCGGATCGATTGCGGGCACAAGAACGAAGACGGCGATTTCACCTTCGGGTATGTGGGCGACCTGCGCCTATCCGCGGACGGCAAGATGATCTACGCAGTCGATCAATCTAACTTCCGCATGCTCGTAATCGATGTGGCCGCGCAGAAGGTGTGTCATTCGATCCCGGTGGGGCGTTATCCATTCGGCATCACGCTCTCGCCCGATGGCAAGAAGGCCTACGTCGCGAACGTGGGCATGTTCGAGTACGCGTACGTGCGTGACAAGCAAGGCGGCATCGCGAAGTTGGACTTCCCACCCTATGGCGTTCCTTCGAAGGAAGCGGAGAAAGGCGTCGAGATTGATGACCTGGACGTTCCCGGGCTCGGCGATCCGAATGACATCCGCGGGATGTCCGTGTGGACGGTCGATATCTCGAAGCAAGGCGAGGAAAAGGTCGTCGGCAAAACTAAGACCGGCCATCTCGTGGGCGAGAAGCTCGAAGACTTTCCCGCAGTCGGCGGGAGCAGTCCAAACTCCGTTGTGGCCACCGAGAAGTACGTGTACGTATCGAACGGCAGCAATGACAGCATCACGGTGATTCACGCGAAGAGCGGCAAGCGCGCACACGATATCGATCTGAAACTGGACCCGGCCGTGGACCATATCCGCGGCATGATTCCGTTCGGCGTCGCGCTGTCGCCGGACCTCAAGACGCTCTACGTTGCGGAAGCGGGGATCAACGCGGTGGGCGTGGTGAGTCTGCCGGATCACCGCGTGCTGGGCCATATCCCCACGGCGTGGTTCCCGAGCAAACTCGCGGTGTCGCCCGACGGCAAACGCCTCTACGTGGCCTGCGCGAAAGGCGTGGGGTCGGGGCCCAACGCGGGACCTGGCCACGCCGAAAACGAGCCCACGGGCATTGGCGCGCTGATGCGCGGCTACATCAACGTCTTCGATCTACCAACAACACAGGAAGAACTCGACGCGCTCACCCGGCAGGTCGTCGAGAACAACGTGACCCTGTATCCGCTGACAGAAGAGACCCGGCCCGAAGGCCATCCGGTGCCGCCCGCGCCGCGCACGTGGAATAGCCCGATTAAACACGTCATCTACGTCACGAAAGAGAATCGCACCTACGATGAGGTGTTCGGCGCGTTGCCGGGTGGCCGCGGGGACGCGGAACTGTGCCGGCTCGGACGTCCGATTGACGTGTCGAACAAGGATAACTCGCGCACGGTGAAGGACGTGGTGCTGATGCCGAACCACGTCGCGCTCGCGAAACGCTATGCGATCAGCGACAACTTCTATTGCGATTCCGATCACAGCGTCGACGGGCACCGCTGGCTGGTGGGCACCTATCCCAACGAATTCATGGAAGCCAAGATTGGCGAGTCCGCGAAGGGCGACGGGCCGGGCAATTTCATGTTCATCGGCTCGTCCGGCGCAATCTACCCCGAAGACTACAACGAGGCGGGCGCCATCTGGGAACACTTCGCGCGCGGTAAGCTGCGGTTCCGCAACTACGGGCTCGGGTTCGAGTTCAAGCCCCAGGACGAGGAGCAGGAATACAAGTACACGGGGATCAAGCTGCCGATCAATTACCCCATGCCGAAGGTGCTCTTCGACAACACCTCGCGCGAGTTCGCAACGTACAACACGAGCGTGCCCGACCAGTTCCGGATGGACATGTTTCAAAAGGAATTCGAGGAGCGCTGGTTGAGCGGCAAGGAACCGTTCCCGGACATCATCACGATGATGCTGCCGAACGACCACGGTTCCGGCGAACGTCCCGATGACGGCTATCCCTTCTGGGGCTCGTACATGAGCGACAACGATCTCGCGCTTGGCCGCCTGGTTGAACTGATCAGCCACAGCCCCTTCTGGAAGGAGACGGTCATCTTCGTGACGGAAGACGACGCGCAAGGATATCGCGACACCGTCGACGCGCACCGCTCGATCTGCATGGCGATTGGGCCGTACGTGAAGCCCGGCTACGTGTCGCACCAGCACGTGAGCATGTCGAGCATCTTGAAGACCATGTTCCTGATCCACGGCTTGCCCGCGTTGAACCAGTATGACGGATTCGCCACCGACCTGTCGGACATGTTCCTGATGACCCCGGACAACGCGAAGCCGTACAACGCATGGCCGGTGAATGCGGAAGTGTTCGATCCGCAGAAGGCCTTCGATCCCCTGGATGAGGAGTTTGATTGGAAGGCCGCCACCGAATACGTGGATGTGGACAGCCAGGAATACCTCGACACCGATCCCTACGGCCACAGCGGCGAAGCCGGCCACGCTCCAAGGGGAGAGAAGTAAGAAAAGACAAGACACAGGCGAGGGCGCCTGTGCCGTGACTCTTAAGAGCCGGCAGGGATGCCGGCGGTCCTGGCAGCCATTATGTGGAGTGCGGCGGCTTGCCGCTGCTTTGAATGAGCAGGCTTGCCTGGGTTTTTCGGAGATCGCTCAAGGCCCTCGGGAGGAGCAGAGACCTGACTAGGAGAAGGGTGGTACCCAATCAAAACACTGCCATGCCGCGGCGTGGCTGTGTCTTAAATCTGTCCAATCGGTCCGCTCCGCCCGATGTGCGAGCCCCCGTGGCACAGGCGCCCTCGCCTGTGTCTTCATTGGTCCAGCAGGGGGTCCCTGCGCATTTCGGCGATGACCGCGTCGAGGATTTCGGTGAGGGTGGTCTTGGGCTCGTAGCCGATGGCTGCGCGGATCTTGTCGAGGCACGGCGCGCGGTGGCGCATGTCTTCGTAGCCAGGTCCATAGGCTTCGTCATACGGCACGGAGACGATAGGCGACCGGCTGCCCGTCTGCTTGGTCACCTGCTCCGCCAGCTCGCCGATGGTGATGCGTTGCGTGCTACCGACGTTGAAAATCTCGCCGTTGATGTCTTTCCGGTCCATCAGCGCGACAAGCGCCGGCACGACATCGCCCACGTACGCGAAACAACGCGATTGCTTGCCATCGCCGTAGACCGTGATCGGTTCGCCGCGAAGGGCCGCCCTCACGAAACGCGGAATCACCATGCCGTAGCGTCCGGTCTGGCGCGGACCCACCGTGTTGAATAGCCGCACGGTCACTCCGGAAAGCCGCTTGCTGCGCCAGTAGGCGAGCGCGAGAAACTCGTCGATGGCCTTGGACTCTGCGTAGCTCCAGCGGCTGAGATGGGTCGAGCCCATGATCCGATCGTCGTCCTCCCGGAAAACCTCGCGATCGCTCTTGCCGTAGACCTCGCTGGTGGACGCCAGCAGCAGACGCCGCCGGTACCGGCACGCTTCTTCCAGCACCGTTTCGGTGCCGCGAATGTTGTTGACAATGGTGCGGATGGGTTCATCGACGACGAGTTGCACTCCGAGGGTCGCGGCGAGATGAAACACGACGTCGACCTCGCGCACGAGATCGCGGACGATCTCCTGGTTGAGCGTCGAGTCCACGACGCAGGTCACGCCTTCGAGCCGCTCGATATTCTCGAAACGGCCCGTGCTGAGGTCGTCCAGCACAAAGACGGTGTCGCCGCGGCGTACCAGCGCTTCACACAGATGGGAACCAATGAAACCCGCGCCGCCCGTCACCAATGCCTTCATGAGAGTTCCCCTTCCCGAACAATTGGAGTGACCGCAGTATACGAGCGATCCGAAAATCGATCAATGCACCCGCGTTCGGGTTTCCGAGCGCGGTCTCCGCCGCGGAATTCCCCTTTGCACAAACCGCGATGTTTGCTAGAATGCACGCTTACGCGTCTGCCCGCGTGCAAGTCAGGCAGGGGACTTTCTTCACAGGCCGGACAGCATTGCATTGCCGTGCGCGTTGCCGGCGCCCAGGGGAAGGGGAGGTGTCATGATCGAAGTGGCCTGTGTCGGGTGCGGCAGCATTCACGGGATCCATTGCCGACACCTGAGCACCATTCCCGATGTGAAGGTCGCCGGGCACTGCGACATCGATGAGGACCGCGCCAAGACGGCCGCCAAACGCTTTGGAGGCGAAGCCTTCACCGACTACCAAGTCATGTTCGACAAGGTGAAGCCACAGGCCGTCTACGTGTGCCTGCCGCCCTACGCCCACAACGGCGTGGAAGAATCGGCCGCGAGCCGCGGCATCCACCTCTTCGTCGAAAAACCGATCGGACTGGACCGCGCCGTGACTAAACGCGTCGCCGCGGCTGTCCGCCAGGCAGACATCCTGTGCAGTGTCGCGTACTGCTTTCGCTACAGCGACACGGTCGCGCTCGCGCGCCAAATCCTGAAGGGCAAACCGATCTCGCTCGTAAGCGGTTTCTGGAATGGCGTCATGCCCCGCACCTGGTGGTGGCGCAAGATGGACAAGAGCGGCGGCCAACTCGTCGAGCAAACCACCCACCTCTTCGATCTGATTCGCTATCTGTGCGGAGAGGTCGCCGAGATATACGCCACATCATCCACCGGCTGCATGACGAAGACCGAAGGCTTCGACATCCACGACAGTTGCGTGGCGACCCTGCGGCTGAAGAACGGGGCGACCGGCGTGGTGGCCTCGAGCTGTGTCTCCAACCACCCCGGGCGAGTAAGTCTTGAAATCGTAACCCCCGACGCCACCCTGACCCTCCAGGACGGCAGGCTCCTGGTCAGCGAAGCCGGCAAGGTCACCCATTATTCACCCGGCCTGGACATGTACGAGGAAGAGACAAAGGTCTTTCTGGATGCGGTCCGGACTGGCAAGCGGAACCGGATTCGCTCAACCTACGGAGATGCATACAAGACCTTCGCGCTCACCATGGCCGCTTGCGAGTCCATTCGATCCGGACTGCCAGTAAAGCCGTAAAGGCGCGGCAACTGACAGAAAACTGTCAGCCTGGGGGTACGCGGCGTTGGATTAGGCACTTGACCGAGTCCCCACACCCACAAAATATCGTGGTGCGGCTCCCAGGAACCTACCGCATGTGGCCCATTTCGTGACGGCAAAGCAGGCCACGCGCTCCAAGCGACGTAAATTGACAAATAATTGACACTCAATGGTTTACAAAGCATAAATACTTGACACCTAAGGCCGCTACTGGTACAATACGGGATGTGCGGGGCTACCCGCAGTCGATGCGTTTTTGACGTTTTGAGGTGGACGTACAGTGTTGGGTTGGCACAAGGACAAAGGGGAGGAAGCTCCCGCGACGCCCGGGAAGCAACCGGCCGCCGCTGTGCGGCCCCCCGCCCCCGCTCAACCCCCTCATCCAGCGCCAGCCGCGCCGCGTCAGCCGCTCCACCCGCGACTGGGCGACATGCTCGTCCAGGAAGGCGTGATTTCCCAGGGCCAGCTTGCGGAGGCCCTGAAGCGTCAGACGGAATCTGGCGGATTCATCGGGCAGGTTCTGGTTGAGATGAACTTCATCAGCCAGGCCACCTTGGTGTCCTTCCTCGTCAAGCAATGCAAAATCCCTCACATCAGCCTTGTGGACTATGTGGTCAGTGAAGACCTGTTCAAGCTCGTGCCCAAGGAACTGTGCCTGAGGCACCACCTGCTGCCAATCGACAAGTTGGGGCGCATCCTCACTCTGGCCATGGTAGACCCGCTGGACGTCGACGCCCTGGAGCAGATTCGCTCGTCCTGCCCGGACCTTAAGATTAAGCCTATCCTATGCGACTGGAACCACTTCGAGAGTGTGGCCAAAAAGGTCTTCCACACCGAGACGCGCGTCGCGCAGGAGGTTACGGCAGGTAGTTTCGGACTCAGCGCGCAAAAGCCCAAGAAGCCCGCTGCCCCGCCTGCGGCCACGCCCGCGCCGGCCGCCACCCCGATGCCATCCGCGATACCTGTCGATAGCCACCCCGGAGTGGATGCGGCAGTAGACGCGCTGGTCAAGGAGGCGGAGCGAAAGCCCGCGAGGACTGCCGCGCCGGCACGTGAGGAAACCGCCCACGCGGAACCCAGACCACCTGAAGCAATCCGGACCATTCGCCCGGAATCCGCCCCAGCCGCCCCCACAGCCCAGGATCTGCGCGCGGCATTGAAGGAGGCGGTGGAACCGCTTCTGGCCGCGCAGAAGGCCGCGAGCCCTGCCGACTCCGCGGAGAAAGTGGGGGAAAGCGTTCGGGCGGCCATGAAGGAAATGATCGAACCGCTGTTGCGCACACAGCAGCAACCGGCATCCGGTCAGGCCGACACGAAGGCCATGGCGGAAGAACTGCGCGATACCCTCAAATCCACGCTGACCGAGGCCTTGGGGCCATTGGTGGAAGCGCAGAAGAGCGTCGGCGGCCAACACCTCCCCTCGCCCGAAGAATGGGCGAAGAGTGTCGCGGCCGGCATGCAAGCGCCGCTCGGGGCTTTGGCGGACGAGATCCGGGGTCTGGCCGAGCAACAGCGGCAGCTAGCCGTCGCGCAGCCCGGCGCCGCGGACGCCGGAGCGGCCCTTGCCCAAGTGCTCCGCGATGCGCTTGGGCAGCACGAGTCGCGCCTGGCAGAGGTGGCGGCCGCGGCCACCCAGGCCGCACAGGCGGCCGAAACCGCGCTTCGCACCATACAGGAGGCCCCGCGCGAGGCCCAAGACAGCGGCCGGGCCAAGTCGCGCATCGCGAACCTGGAAGTGTTTCCAGGTGCGGACGTCACGAAGTTGGATGTGGCGACCCTCGCGGAAAGCGACGCGTTGGACAGTCCGGGTCTGGGTACCGGGGCCGACGAGCGGGTCCGGGAGGCCTTGGACAGCGACCGCCTGCTCGGGGGCTATACCTTTGACCAATTTCTCGTGGGGCCGCAGAATACATTCACCGTGAAAGCGGCCCGGGCCCTGGGCGAAAAACTCGCTCGGGATTTCAATCCGTTCTTCCTGTTTGGCGATGAAGGTCTTGGGAAGACCCATCTGCTGAACGCGATCGGCAACGCGGTACTCAAGTCCAACCCGGATCTGCGGGTCGCCTACGTCTCCGCGAGCCACTTCGCGGGCTCGCACGCGGCAGCATTGAAGCAGGACCGCGTGTCGGAATTCCGGGACCGGTATTGCCATTGGGACATGCTGTTGATCGACGACGTGCAGTTCCTGGCAGGGCACGCTGAGGCCCAGGAAGAGCTGTTCCACATATTCAACGCCCTGGTCCATGAGGGACGCCTCGTGGTGATGGCGGCGGACCGCGCTCCGGACCAGCTCACCGACATTCAGAAGGGTCTCATCTCGCGGTTTTCGTCAGGCGTGGTGACGCGGGTGCGGCCGCCCGAGATGGAGATCCGGCTGGCGATCCTCAAGTACCACGCCGCGGTGCGGAAGGTATCGGTGCCCGAGGAGATCCTGACGCTCATCGCGACGCGCATCACGTCAGATGTGCGCAAAATGACCGGTGCATTGCGAAAAGTCTTGGCTTATGCCAAACTGGTTGAGCAAGAGATTACGCGAGAAATGGCCAGCGAGATCCTCGACAGTCTCGGCATCGGTGAAGCCGCGTAGCGATAGGAGTTTCCTGTGCCGCCGAAGATAGCCAAACGCCGCTTGGGAGACGTGCTGCTAGAACAAGATTTGATCACCCTGGATCAATTGCAGGAGTGCATCAATATCCAACGTTCGACGGGCCAGAGCCTCGCCTCCATCCTGGTATCCAAAGGGTATCTAGGCGAAGAGGACCTCGTGGTGACGCTGAGCGAACAGCTTGGAATTCCCCATATCCGGGTCGCGAACTACAACATCCCGCAAGACGTGCTGAACGAAGTGCCCGAATCCCTCGCGCGCCAATACCAGATGCTGCCGGTCTCGGTTACGGGGGACGTGCTGACCCTGGCGATGGCGGATCCCCTGAACATCATGGCGCTGGACGACTTGCGCATGCTGACCAGTTACGAAATCGAGCCGGTGGTCGCGGTGCAGTCGGAGCTGAACGAAGCCATCCTCCGCCACTACGGTGGCCAGCAGAGCGCAAATCTCTACGAAGAAATCATGGGTGCCGAGTCCAAGCAGGACGGCATCGAGGTTGTCGACGAACAGGAAGAGATCGAAGATATTGCCCACTCGCAGGCCGAGGCCCAGGATGCCCCAATCATTCGACTGGCCAACCTGATCCTCGTGAAAGCACTCGAGGCGCGCGCCAGCGATATTCACGTCGAACCCTTTGAGAAGGTCCTGCGCGTGCGGTACCGCGTGGACGGCATGCTCGAGGAAACGAAAAGCCCGCCCAAGAGCGTGCAGTCGGCACTGCTATCCCGCTTCAAGATTATGGCGGGGTTGGACATCGCGGAACACCGGCTCCCCCAGGACGGCCGTTTCCGGACGCGGTTCCGGGGACACGACATCGATTTCCGCGTCTCGATTCTCCCGTGTTACCACGGCGAGAAAATCGTGATGCGCGTCCTCGACAAGAGCAGCCTGACTCTGGACCTCGACAAGCTCGGGTTCGCAGCCCAGCCGATGGAAGCTTTCCGAGAGGCCCTGGCGCTGCCGTTCGGGATGATTCTGCTCACAGGACCAACCGGAAGCGGTAAAACGACGACCCTGTACAGCGCGCTGCACAAACTGAACGGACTGGACACGAACATCATCACCGTCGAAGACCCGGTCGAATACGAGCTGTTCGGTGTCAACCAGGTCCAGACACGGGCCGAAATCGGGCTGACCTTCGCGGCGGGCCTTCGCAGCATCCTGCGCCAGGACCCCGACATCATCATGGTCGGTGAGATTCGCGACGAAGAAACCGCCGATATCGCGATCAAGGCGGCGTTGACCGGCCACCTGGTCTTGAGCACCTTGCACACCAATGACGCGGCGAGTGTGTACACCCGCCTGATCGACATGGGAATGGAGCCGTTCCTGGTGCAGTCCTCGGTGGGGCTCGCCGCGGCGCAGCGCCTGCTACGGCGCGTGTGCCCCGACTGCAAAGAGCCGATCCGTGTGCCCCAGGACGTCCTGGAACGCATCCAATACGTGCATCCGGAAGGCGCCCCGCCGCCGACCTTCGTCCGAGGCCGCGGCTGCAACAAATGTAAGGACACCGGATACCGGGGCCGCTTGGCAGTGATTGAAGCAATGACCAATTACGGTGAGTTACAAGAACTGATTATGACCCGGCAACCCGCCAGCGAAATCAAGCGTGTCGCCGTGCAGTGCGGCATGCGGACCCTGCGCCAGAACGCCTTGGAAAAAGCCGCGGAAGGCACTACGACGATAGAAGAAGTCCTGCGCGTTTCCGCGATGGACTAGAACCTTTCGCCGATCGGGGGGATTCATGTCCGACCTTTCCATCAAAGAGTTGCTGACCAAAATGATCCAGCAGGGCGCGAGCGACCTGCATATCGTCGTGGGTTCTCCACCCATCCTTCGCCTGACGGGCAACCTGGAAGCCATGCACGAATACCCTGTGCTCAAGCCCGAGGACACGCAGGAAATCATCTACAGTGTGATGAGCGAAGAACAGATCGCCACGTTTGAAACGGAGCGCGAGTGCGATCTGTCCTTCGGGATCGACGGATTGAGCCGGTTCCGTCTCAACGTGTACCGCGATCGCGGATCGGTGGTGGCGGCGTTTCGCGCCATTCCTTTCGAGATCCGCGGCTTTGAAGAGCTGGGCCTTCCGCGCGTGGTGGCGGACTTCGCCTACCGGCCGCTGGGCCTCGTGCTCGTGTGCGGACCCACCGGTAGCGGCAAGTCGACCACCCTGGCCGCGATCGTGGACAAGATCAACCGCGAACGGCCCGTCCACATCATCACGATCGAGGACCCGATCGAATACCTGCACAATCACAACGTGGCCACGATCAACCAGCGCGAGGTCAACGCCGACACGAAGTCGTTTTCCGCGGCCCTCAAGCACGTGCTGCGCCAGGACCCCGACGTGATCCTGATCGGTGAAATGCGCGACCCGGAAACCATCGCGGCGGCGATTACGACGGCGGAGACCGGTCACCTGGCCTTCGCGACCCTGCACACCAACGACGCGTTGCAGACGATCAACCGCATCGTGGACGTGTTTCCCGCCGGCCAGCAGGCCCAGATCCGCACCCAGCTTTCGTTCGTGCTCGAAGGCATCGTGGTGCAGCAGCTCATCCCGCGCGCGGACGGCATGGGGCGCGCCGTCGCGCTCGAAGTCATGCTGCCCAACACGGCTATCCGTTCGCTGATCCGCGAGGAAAAACTCCAGCAGATCCCGTCGATGATCGAAATCGGCGCCGGCGAAGGCATGATGACCATGAACCAGTCGCTCTACCGGCTCATGCGCCGGAACGTCATCACGAGCGACATGGCGTTCAAACGCAGCTCAGACCCCGAGGGCCTGCGCCGTCTCATGGAAAAGGGCTTGTGACCAACACCGGACTGTCCCTACCCGCGCGCCTGACCGTGGGCGGATTCGCGCCCTGGCTGATCGCGATTGGCGCGGTGCGCGTGGCCGCCATCCTCGTCATTGCTTCGGGCACCCTACTGATCGGCGACTACGGCTACGGCGAAAAACTGTACCTGTGCTTCTTCTACGCCTTTGGCATCATCAGCGCGCTCGGCTATCTGCTCGCGTTGCGCCACACGCGCCTCGTTATCGCGCCGCTGACGTGGGCGCAGGTTCTTGTGGACTTCGGCGTCGTCGCCGCAACGGTCAGTTTCACGGGAGGCCTGGGCAGCCTCTACACGTTTCTCTTCGTGATCATCGTGCTGGAAGGCGGCATCCTGCTCGGCTTGATGCAAGGCTACCTCTTCGCCACGCTGGCCGCGGTCGTGATGGGGGCCCTCGCCATGATGCGCTCGGAGCCCGCCGCCGTGGTGCCCGCCGCCGTCCAGTGGTACAACCGCGACGAGTACACGCTTTGGTACGGCTATCTCATCCAAGTGCTCGCCTACTACCTGACCGCGTCCATCAGCGGATACTGGAACCAGCAGTTGCACCGGTTGCAGCGCTTTCAGCGCGAAATCCTGGACAACATGAACAATGGCTTCCTCATCAGCGACCTCGAGGGCATCATCACCGTGGTGAACCGGGCCGCCGAACGCATTCTGGACCTCAGCGAGGACGAGGCGATCGGCCGCCCGGTCCAAGAGGTGCTTCGCGTCGCCTCGGGCGAGGAATGTCCCGTCGTGACGGCGTTGCGCTCCGAGCGTGACTTCACGCGCTACGAATACACCGGCCTGCTGCCGGACGGCAAGACGATGCTGCTGGGCCTGAGCACGAGCCGGATCTACGACTGGCGCAACCGAATGACGGGGATCATCGCGTCGTTCAGCGACTTGACCGAACTCGAGCAGATGCGCCAGGAACTCAAGCGCCAGGATCGCCTATCGATCGTGGGCGAACTGGCCGCCGGCCTCGCGCACGAAATCCGCAACCCCGTCGCCGCGATCCGGGGAGCCGTGGACGAGATGGCCTCGAACCTCGACAAACCCGCGGTGGCCTCGAAACTCGCGAGCATCGCGGTGCGCGAATCCGATCAGTTGAACGTGATCGTGTCCGACTTCCTGGACTTCGCGCGCAAGCCCAGCATGCGGCGCGACGTGTTCGACGTGCGCGGGCTCATCGATGAAGTCACCGACCTCATGCTCCGGAACTACACGCACTGCGAACTCCTGATCATCAAGAAGGACTATCCGAAGGGAGTTTGCCCCGTTTCCGGCGACCGGTCGCAGATCCGCCAGGTGTTCCTCAACCTCGCCAAGAACGCCATCGAAGCCATGGACGGAAAGGGTACCCTGAAGATCCTCGTGATTCTGGGACCTTCCTCGGTGGAGGTGCGCTTCGATGATGAGGGCCCGGGAATCCCTCCCGATCAGGTTGCGCGCATTTTCGAGCCTTTCTATACTACGAAGGACACGGGCGTGGGGATGGGCCTGGCGATTTGTCTGCGCATCGTATCGGCCCACGACGGCACCATCCGGGCGGCATCGCGGGAAAGTGGGGGTGCGTCGTTTAGTGTGCGCCTTCCCCGGGCATTAACGAAGGAGCAAGGCTGACGTGGCAACGCCGTATCGTGTACTCGTGGTGGACGACGAATCGAGCATGCGCGAGCTGCTCGAGATCGTCCTGGGTAACGATGGCTACGACGTTTCGACAGCGGCCAGCGTCGAGGCGGCGTTGAAGCTCCTCGAGAACCAAACCTTCGACGTGGTTCTGACCGACCTGCGCATGGGCAGCGACCGCGACGCGGGCATGAAACTGCTCTCGTGGCTGAACGAAAACATGCCCGTGACGCCTTCGATCATGATGACCGCCTACGGCTCGGTCGAGACCGCGATCGACGCCATGAAACGCGGCGCCGCCGACTACATCATGAAACCGTTCAAGAACGACGAGGTCCGCATCCTCATCCAGCGCGCCATCGAACAGTCGCGCCTCAAGCGGGAAAACATCGCCCTGCGCAAAGAGCAGGCGAAGCGCGGCAGCCTCGAGAACATCATCGGCAAGAGCCGCGCGATCGAAGAATTGCGCGAAATGATCCGCCGTGTGGCGGACCTGCCCAGCACCGTCGCCATCCACGGGGAAAGCGGCACGGGCAAGGAACTCGTCGCACGCGGGATCCACCAGCTCAGCGGGCGGGCCTCGAAACCGTTCGTGGCGGTGAACTGTGGCGGTTTCCCGGAAAACCTCCTCGAGAGCGAACTCTTCGGGCACAAGAAGGGCTCCTTCACGGGCGCATACGAGGACAAGGAAGGGTTGTTCGTCGTCGCCGACGGCGGCAGCCTGTTCCTCGACGAGATCGGCGAAATGCCGATGGCCCTCCAGGTGAAGTTGTTGCGCGTGCTCGACAACAGCATCATCGTGCCCGTCGGCGGCACGTCCGGGCGCAAAGTGGACGTGCGCATCATCTCCGCCACCAACCGCGATCTGGCGCGAATGGCCCAGGAAGGCAACTTCCGCGAGGATTTGTATTACCGCTTGAACGTGATTCCGATTACCGTCACCCCGCTGAGGGAGCGGCCGGACGACATCATCCTGCTCGTGCGCCATTTCGTGTCGCAGCACGCGAAGAAAATGGGGCGCGGCGACGTGCGTGTGTCGCCCGAGGTCGAGACGACGCTCCAAGGCTATCCGTGGCCGGGGAACGTCCGGGAGCTGACCAACCTGCTCGAGCGCGCCGTGGCTTTGTGCCAGGGCGACACCATCGAGCTCGGGGATCTGCCTAAGAACGTGCGCGAGTACGTGAACAAACCCGGCGAGGAGGTGAAGGAACTTCCCAAGGGCGGACTCGACCTCGAGAACTACGTGGCCGAGATCGAAACCAGCCTCATCAAGCAAGCCCTGCAGAACGCCCGCTACTCGCAGAAACGCGCCGCCGACCTCCTCGGACTGACCGCGCGCTCCCTCCGCTACCGCCTCAAGAAATACGGCCTCGCCGAAGACGAATAGACGCGCCAGGGCCACCCCACCGGATTTCCCCTCGCGCGTAGGCGGGGATGGGAATTATTGGAGTCATGCGAGTTATGGGACGCGAGGCCGCTTGGCAGTGCCTGCGCGCATGTGCGGCGAAGTAAAGACACAGGCGAGGGCGCCTGTGCCACACGCGCTTGCCATGCACGTAGGAGTCCCTCCTTTCTTCTGATCCTTGGTTCGCACGAAGACTCCAAGAGTTCCAAGAAATCCCAAGATGGCAGATCGATGTGTGGCACAGGCGCCCTCGCCTGTGTCTTTGTCCTTAAGAGCCGGCAGGGATGCCGGCGCTCCTGGCAGCCACTATGTGGAGTGCGGCCACGCCGCGGCGTGGCTGCTTTGAATGAGCAGGCTTGCCTGCGGTTTTCGGAGATCGCCCAAGATCCTTGGAAGAAGCATAGACCCGACCAGGAGAAGGGCGGTACCCAATCAAGGCACAGCCACGGCGTGGCTGTGCCACACATCTCTCTACCTTTCCTCAATTGCCTGGAACTCTTGGATTCTTCGTGCACATCCAGCTCCGCAAGAAAGGAGTAGTCTGGGCAGGCCCAGCAAGCGCGTGTGGCACAGGCGCCCTCGCCTGTGTCTTTGTCTTAAGAGCCGGCAGGGATGCCGGCGCTCCTGTCAGCCATTACCCCAAAAACGGCAGTCGATGCTGTGAACGCCACGCCGGTCATCCTCGCGAAGGCCGGGACAGCGCGGCAAACCCTGAAGATAGCACCGGTTTGACAGTCCAGCGCCGCTTCCAGGTTGACAAATCCTACAAAGTGTAGTACAAATCAACTACAAGATGTAGGAGTATGGCCGTGACAAAACAACGAAACATCAGCGAATCCGAACTTACCGTGCTCAGGACACTCTGGCGGCGCCGCGAAGGGGTGGTCCGTGAGATCGCGGAAGATCTTGAAAAATCTGGAGTTAAGTGGGCCTACACGACTGTTCAGACTCTGCTGAACCGTCTCGAAGTGAAGGGGTACGTGAAGCGGGACACTTCGGGCACTGCCCACACATACCGGCCTGCCATGTCCCGGGAAAAGCTGGTAGCGCGGCGTCTGCACGACTTGGCAGACCAGCTTTGTGAAGGGGCATCAACTCCGTTGGTGATGGCGCTCGTCGATAACGTGCGACTTTCGCAGGAGGACATCGCGCATCTGCGTGAGCTGCTTGATCGACTGGACGAGTCCACTCCAAACGCCAATCCACCCAACGCCAACGAATAAGGAGAGGGGCTTATGCCGTGGCTGCTGGTTCAACATCTTACCGTGTGCGCGGTACTCGCAGGCCTCGTCGCAGTAGCATGCCGGGCCGGGCGGCTTCGGCCCGCGATAGCGCACGTGCTCTGGTTGATGGTGCTTGTCCGGCTGGTGGTGCCGCCGGTGATCGCGTGGCCCTGGTCGCCTGCCAGCCTTGGCTGGATGACCGCGCGTGTGCAGCAGGCGGGAACTGAGCCGGGCACGGCAGAGTCGTACCGCGAGCAATGGGATGGTGTAACGGTCACGCCCGCGGTTCCCGTATCCCCGGACGCCGCAGCCGCTCCAAACGAGCGGCCAGCGGCGCCGTGGGTGCTGACTGTTTCAAAGCGCGCCGCAGCCTTTACGTGGCTTTCGGGCACCATCCTAATCGCACTCGTCCAGGCGATACGCCTTCTCCGGTTCAACAAGCGGTTGCGCGGGCAGCGCGGGGCCCCGGACTGGATCGAAGCGGAGTCCGCGACGCTCGCGCAGCGTCTCGGCCTTCCGGCACCGCGCGTGCGCGTGGTGGATGGCATCGCGTCACCCTTGTTCTACGGCTGGCGCCGGCCGTCGATCCTGATTCCCGCTGCATTGATCGAGGCGATTCCGCGAGACCGGTGGCCCGGCGTTCTGGCGCACGAGCTGGCGCACTGCAAGCGCCGCGATCATTGGGTGCGCGGACTGGAACTACTGGCGGGCTGCCTGTGGTGGTGGAACCCCGTCTTCTGGTTCGTGCGGCATCACATCCGCCAGACAGCCGAACTCGCGTGCGATGCATGGGTGGTGTGGGCGCTTCCGGAAGCGCGAAAGACCTATGCAAAAACGCTCATCGACCTTTCCGAAATGATCGCGCTCGGCAACCAGCCTGCGGCCGCCCTTGGCATCGGCCACGGCTCCCGCAGGAGTTTTGAAAGGAGGCTTACGATGGTGATGCGTGTCAACGGACGTGCAAACGCTTCGTACGCGGCACTGCTCTGCGCCGCGCTTGTACTGGCCGTGTCCGTGCCTGTCTTTGCGAATGCGCAACCGCAAGCGAACACCGCGCCGCCCGTACAACCGGCACCCGGCCAAACGCCCACCGCACCCTCGCCTCCGGGTGAGGCCTCGGAGGGGTTGGTAACGGCCTTGGATTCGCACGTCAGTATCCAATTCAAGGACGAGCACATCTCAAGGATCTTGGAGTTCCTGGCAGAGTATGTCAGCGCGAACATTGTGATCGACTATCGCGTCGTTCAGCCGCCGCTACCCGTGGATCCGCGCGTGCCGCGGGAAGACCGGCCCGCGGACACGAGAGTTCCCGAAGAATTCGGTTACGCTACGGACGGGATGATCCCGTCCATCAAACTCGAAGATGTTCCTCTTTGGGACGCGTTGACAGCGCTGTGCGAACCGCTGGGACTGACGTACGTGGCCTGTCCGCAATATGTTTGGATCTCCACGGAAGAAATGATTGCGGAAACGGACTTCGCCGATCCATCCGCCGAGGCCGATCCGGACCTCGCACAACGTCTGGAGAAGAACCTGGCCCTCGAATTCGAAGACGAGCACATTGCGCGAATCCTGGAGTTTCTGGGGGATTACACGCACGTGAGCATCGTGCTTGATCAAGATGCCGTGCCCCCGCCGCCACCCGATCCAATGCCAGAGCCGCAGCTCGTGACTGAACCCATGCCCATGCCCGTGCCAGGCCAGCCCTTGCCGCCGGGTGTGCCGCCGGGTGCAGTCCCAGTTGCGGGATTGCCCATGAGCGCAGTGCCAGCCCCGCTGCCGCACAAGGAGCTGACGCCGGAGGGTCCGCGACTGACCGGCCTCGTGCCCTACATCAAGATGCAGAAGGTGACGCTCCAGGAAATATTGAAAGCGCTGCTGCTTCCACTCAATCTCACATACCGGGTCGAGCCGGGCCGTATCTACGTGACCGCGCCAGGGAAATGAAAGCGCAGGCGCGCCCTTACTTCCTGTGATGCGCGTGGGTGTGCGCGTGGGTGTGGCCGCGCCGATGGAGCCCGTTGTGGAGTTTGCGATGGGCGGATGTAAGGATCAGGCGGATGCGCTTGTACGCCTTCGCGTGCGAGGCGTTTGACGATGGCGGCCCCGATGCCGCGGCTTCCACCGGTGACCAACACGCGCTTGCCCTGTGGAGCGCGGTTCATGGCGTTCTCCTTGTGTTGAAGTAGCGGGGCGTGCACTCACGTAGATAGCACGTCAAACCTCCGCTGCATTTCCTCGGGAGGGACCTTCTCGATCTCGTGTCCGAGCAGCCACTCATGCCCGAAAGGGTCGCGAATGTGGCAACTGCGTTCTCCGTAGAACTGATCGGTCGGTTCATGAATCATGGTGGCGCCCGCTGCCATGGCACTCGCCGCAACCGCGTCCGCGTTGTTCACGTGCAGGTGAATGGCCATGCCGGTGGTCCCGCCAGCCTGCGGCCCAAGCAGGCCGTACTCGGGGTATTCCTCCGAAAGCATGAGCACGACGTTGCCCAGTTCGAGTTCGCAATGACCGATCCTGCCGTTGGGCTCGGTGAGGCGGAACCGCTCCGCCGCGCGAAAGACGTGCGTGTAGAACTCAATCGCGGCAGGGGCGCCCTTTACGCGCAAATAGGGAAAGACTTCCTTGACGACACCCTTGGTTTCGACCATGGCTCTGTCTCCTCGTGACGTGTACTGTGCGTGGACGGTGCTCGGCTCGAACGAGTGCGTGACAGCGTGTTTCGCTGCCGAAATAGGAATCTCGGCGGAGATAGGAATCTCGGCGCGCAAAGCCTGCGCAAAAGACGATGTCAGTACCGTTCATCTGTCGAATTTGGAATCAGCACTTGCTTGCAGCTCATCGTGACGCGCGAAACCGGCGACGGCGTCACGCGTGTACCGTACCGTGGCGGCGTACCCTGCGTCAACGTGACGGCCCCGAAGACGAATCGGCGCCTTCGCTCCTCACCTCTTGTGGTGCTCGTGCGTGTGGGTGTGTGAATGACCGTGGCCGCGCCGATGAAGCTCGTTGTGGAGTTTGCGATGGGCGGATGTAAGGATCAGGCGGATGCGCTTGTACGCCTTCGCCTCGGCGCGGGTGCCGATGGTGTCGATGTAGGCGAGGGCGCCTTCGATCTGTTCGAGGATGGTCATGGCGTCCGCGGCGGCGAAGAAGGGACTCCCCTCCACTTCCACCATCACTGGAGATGTGTGCGCGGCGATCACCTCAGGTTTGCCGGGATAATGTCCGCGTACGAGCACGGCGATCCACGAACTGCGCGTCACGGGCACGCGCCAGTGTCCGCCGGCCTGGCGCGCGGCGACGCGGCGGCTCTCGCGAATCTCGCCGTTGACAATCAGGTCCACGCGTGACATCGGCATGGTGACGCTGGCCGCGTCGAACTCGACATCTACCGTGCCGCCGGTGCGGTTCATGGCGATGCGCGTGCCCGAGGGTTTGCCCTCGACGCGGAACTCGAGCAGCGGTCCGTAGGTCACAAAGGTGCGCCCCGCGCGGACCGCGTCCATCCACGTCTCGTAGGTGAAGGGCTGCTCCATGCCCACGTGGGCGTAGGTGCGAATCGCGCCGACGGGCGTGTGCGCGGACATCTTGTCCGTGCCGCCCACGGCAGCGTGGAAGTAGCCGCAGTTGAGGTAGCGGTACCAGTCGGACAGCGAATACGGATCGATGCCGTTATAGAGGTAACCCCAGGACGCCATCTCGACCGCGTCCACGTGGCCATCCAAGAGTGTTGCGACGTTCTCGCAACGCGGATTGGGGAAGTGCGGCATCACGACGAGTCCACCCTGTGCCCGGCACTGGCGCGCCCACTCCGTCATGAGCACATCGACCGGATCGCCGAGGGCCGCCTCGTCGGGACCGCCGCTGCACATCGGCGCGATGATGCGTCCGCTGTATCCAAGCAAAGAGATGTGGCCGAGCACGTGCTGCCGGTTCTCGGTGCCTACGCGCACGAGCCATTCGCCGTCGCCGCCAGCCTCGCGAGATCCGAAGGTGGTCTTGCCGTCGAAGTCGCCCACGTTCGTCATCAACTCGCCCCACTGGCTCGCCAGCAGGTTAATGATGTTGACGCCTTCGGCCGCGCCTTCGAGCATGGCCGTCGCGGGCGACAGGAAGTGCACATGCGTGTCCGCGGTTACCCAACCGCGCTCGCGCCAAGGAAGGATCCTCTGAACGGGAATCGTGATCGACTTCGTGCGCGCGGTCACGTGCACAACCTTGCGAACGGGCTGAATCTCGAAGCCCTTGCTGACCTCGATGTAGACGGGTCCCTCGGGCAGATCGATCACGGTTTCGCCGGAGATGTACGTGCAGCAATGGATGTTCCGATTGAGGAAGTCCGGCGTGTAGTCCTCGAACCAGGCGGGATTCGGGATACGGGGCCGGTCCACCGGCGCGAGGTATTCGCCCGCGCTCCCGTGCACATGCAGCTTCACCGGGACGGGCTTCTTGCTCGCTTGATCGACAACCCGCAGTTCCACGCGGCGCGTTGCAGGTGGCACGGGAGAGATCAGCGCGGCGCTGTGCGAGTCCACCTTCGCAACAGGGATCGTTTTTCCCAGCACATGAAAGCACGCATCCGGATGCGCCGTGTACTCGACGAGAATCTCGGACTCGGAGACCGCCGGCACTTGGTTGTTGTAGGACTTGGCCCATGATTCATTGGGATAGATCGTGCGCGGCCGCGCGGAGATGACCTGCCCGAGATCGAGTGCGAGCTGTGCGTTGACGCCGTTGTCATTCAGTGTCGGATCGAAGGTTGTGCCTTTGGGAAGCGTTAGCACGGCCTTCTTACGCGTGTCCCAGCGCAATGGCGTGGAACGCGCTTTCCCCGCGGAGATACCGGAGAGCAAGACCAGCCAGCCCTTCGGCTCGACACGAAGGCTCACGATTGGCTTCTCAGGATGAGGATTCTCCCAGGCCCACAGCCAGTTGACCCAAGGCAGGATGTCCGGCTGATTGACGCGGGTCTGGCTCTTGCCCCAATACGAGAGCCGGTCGCCGAACGGCGGCTCGATGTCCTGCTCGTGGACGGGAGGCATCGGCGCGGGTTTCGAGTGCGCGACGGCCTGAAAGCAGTTCTCTCCCCAGGGGCGGCAATACATGCCGATGTGATGACGGCGCCGGACCTCCGCCCGCACCTCTGTGCCGTCGGCGTACTCAAGCACGTACTCAGCGACGTGTTCGTTCAGGCGGCCGATGCCGCGCATGGGCGACAGGAAGCCGTCGCCATTCCACTCCAGGGATTCGAGATCGGTGGTGTGCATGAACACGAGCCATTGCGCGCGGATCTTGCCGAGCGCAACGGACACGGCCCTCTCCTTCGTAACAAGGGGCCGGGCGATGTCGAACGGCATGCCCCACGAAATGCATCGCCCCCTCGGCGCGTGCGGGGCTGCGTCCTGCATGGATGCGGAAGCCCCCGCATTGGCGAGGCCGGTGAACGCCACGTTTCCCTTGAACGGCACCGCGTGAAACGCGGGTGATGATGGTCCATCGTGATGCGAGGCCATGGCGCTTTCCCTTTCGCTAGAGCTTCCTCATGTACTCCGCGCTGATGCGTGCGCTTTCGAGTGAGTCGCCGGCACAGATGTCTTGCTCGACGATGAACCATTGCACGCCGGCCTTCGCGGCGGCGGGCAGGATGGCGGCCCAATCCATGATGCCGCGTCCAACCTCGGTGAAGGTGCGGGAGGCATCGGCGCTCATGTCCTTGACGTGGAGCAGCGGGCAGCGGCCCTTGTACTGGTTTAGCTTTTCCACGGGATCCGCGCCGCCGTATTGCACCCAGTAGGAATCCAACTCCAACCCAAGGTGATGCGCGGCACTCGACTCATAGATCAAATCGAATATGTACTGCCCCCCGAGGCGTTCAAACTCGTGCGCATGATTGTGATAACAGAGCCTGATGTCCGCGGCGCGGAACTTCGCCCCTGCCTCGTCCATGGCACGCGCGCAGGCGATCCATGCGTCCCGGTCAGGGCACAATTCGCCGCCGAGCCACGGCACGACCGCATATTGCAGCCCGAGCGCCTGCGTCGTTTCGATCGTCGCGGCGGTATTCTTCACGATGTCTTCATAAGGGAAATGGCTGCTCACGGCTTTCAGGCCCGCGTCGTTGAGCATGGCGTTATACTCGCGCGGACCATGCAGGCCGATGCCCGCCAGTTCCACGTAGTCGTAGCCCGCATCTTTCACGCGGCGCAGCGTGCCCTGCACGTCCTTTTCGAGATGATCGCGCACCGTGTAGAGCTGCAGTCCAAAGGGGAACGTTGACATGGAGTGCTCCTTTCGCAATGCCGGCGCGAAATGCGCGGTTCTCTCGCTGCACCTCTACCGTCGAATTTCGACAACCAGGAATGGGTTGAAACAACTTCTCCGCAGCAATGGCGGCATGCCCTCAATATACATCACGATGAGGTTCTTGAATGCGCGCAAGAGGCCCAGCGATCCGGTGCGTTTGAATGCGAAGTAGTGACGCAATGGCAGCGCCTCGGCCGCGGCTGCGCCCGCGTCTGCGCAGAACAGGCGGCGCAGTTCTCCAAAGGAAAACAGGTGGTACGCGCCGTAGGGCTTGTGCAGCGTCATCCCGAATCGGTCGAAGAAATAGCGCCGGAAGCGCATCGTACCTGCGGGTGTTGCGGCATCGGTGGGCTCGTGGTGGATGTCGATCGGGAAGGACTTGTTCGGACACGTCACGAGAATGCGCCCGCCCGGTTTCGTGACGCGGACCAGTTCGCGCGCAAACGCGCGGCGCGTGTCCTGGTAGTTGTCCGCGAGCGTGTAGTGCCCCACCTTCGTGCCGATATGCTCGATCGTGCCGAGTGTGTACACCGCGTCGAAGAAGCCATCCGGAAATGGCATCGCCGCACCATCGCCGTTAACGAAGCAACGCGGGTCGTTGCCCGCTTTTGCCCAGAACTTCGCGAGGCACGGGATGTCGAGTCCGAAGGCCTCGTAGCCGTCCTCGGCGAAGTAGCGAATGCCCAGGCCCAGCCCGCAGCCGACCTCGAGCACGCGGCGTCCGCCTTCACGATCCAGCCAGGGTTTCAGGAACTCATCGTAGAAACGCCGCCACGAGGATTGCTGCTCCTCCGCATACTCTTCGCTGGTCGATTCCATCTCATAGAATTCGGGATTCAGCGTGAAATCGAAGTAGCCGTGCTCGTTGGCTGAATACGTCGCGCCGCTTTGCCTTTCATGCAATACGCCGTCGCGCGCGGTCAATGGGGCATGCGTCCGTGGACACACCAGCACCTTCACCAGAATCTCGGCGATATCGTGCGCGCCCGCACTCATTTTCGCAGGTACGCCTGTAATTCGCGCAGACCGATGATAGTCTTGCCATCATCAAACTCGAAGCGGGCCATCCGCTCGTCGATCTCCGCGATAGGCACTTCGACCAACTCGACACGCTCGTCGAACTCGAGGCGCTGCTCCGTCTTCACGAGGTCGAATGCGAGATAGATGTAGTCGCGTTCATTGGTGAACCCGGGCGAGCAAAAGCACGAGGCGACGCAGACCATGCGGCCCGCGGTGTAGCCGCATTCCTCTTCCAGTTCGATGCGCGCGCGTGTTTCCACATCCTCGCCAGGTTCGATGCGGCCCGCCGGAATCTCGAGCATCTCTTCGTTCACGGCGATGCGGAACTGGCGCACGAGAATCACGCGATCACCCAGGACCGGCACGATGCCGACCCCGCCGCCGTGTTCAACGATCTCGCGGTGCGCTTCTGTGCCGTCCTCGAGCCGCGCGCGGCCTTTGCGAACGTTGAAGATCAGACCTTCGTAAACCAACTCGGAATTCAACCAGACTTCTTTCACGGTGTGCCCTTTCGCGTAAGCCCATCGCACTGTACGCAGAAGCCACCGGGGATGCAAACAAGGGAAGGGAACAGGGCAATCGCACTTAAGCTGTGGACCTGCATGGAGGAGACCCGTGAGTTCCAACAATACCTTGGTACTCACTGCCCAGACATCCTACGGGGAAATGCCAAGCGAATCACCAGGCTACTGGTAGCGCGAAGAAACTACCCGGTTGCCGCAGAACGTAGAGGTCAACAGCCCGTCACGCTCTTGTGGCCTGAAAGGCCAAAATACTCAAAGCCCAGGGTTGGGCGTAGCGGCAGCGAAGCCCTACCCTGGGTGTCGGGATGCACATTCTGACTACCCTGAAAGGGTTGCATAGACTTGCTGTCTCCAATCTCAAACGCGCCGTTCATCAAATTGAACCTTAAACTATGCATCCCTTTCAGGGAACTCTCGTGCGACGTGCTGACCCGGGGTTTGGGCCCCCCG
>JADLGB010000179.1 GCA_020849535.1 Candidatus Hydrogenedentota bacterium | reverse complement strand
CGACATCTACTTGGATATCTAAGACAGCCCGGGTGCGCATCGAACACATCGACGACGTCCGCCACCGCATTCCGCGGAGCGCGCGGCCCGATATGCGAACCGATGTCGTGTTCTATGCCAACCGCGCAATTCTTGAACACATAGAGAAAGACCGTGCCCTGGAGCAAGCGGTCAATGTTGCCTGCATGCCCGGTTTGGTGGGTCCAAGCCTGGCGATGCCCGACATTCATCAAGGCTATGGCTTTCCGATCGGCGGGGTGGCGGCCATGGATTTCACTCATGGCGTGGTCTCGCCGGGAGGCGTCGGATACGACATCAACTGCGGCGTCCGGCTGGCGCGAACCAATCTTTCAGAAAGTGACATCCGCTCCCGGTTGAAGGACCTCACCAGCCAGATTTTTCGCGACGTACCTTGCGGTGTTGGCGGACATGGACGGGTCGCCATCACCGAAGCGCAGTTGAAGCAGATCCTTCGTCAGGGTGCGGGATGTATGATCGAAAACGGCTTTGGAGAGCCGTACTACGCCGAGCGATCCGAGGAAGTCGGATGCCTGGATGATGCCGATCCCGGCGCGGTATCGGCCCGCGCGCTGGAACGCGGACGGCCTCAGTTGGGAACGTTGGGGAGTGGCAACCATTTCCTCGAAGTTCAATACGTGGAGCGAATCGAAGATCCGCGAGCGGCACAGGCGCTCGGAATCCGTGAGCGCCAGGTGGTGGTCCTGATTCACTCCGGCTCCCGTGGTTTGGGCCATCAGGTCTGCACCGGCTACCTGTCCCAAATGGGCGAAGCCATGCGCCGTCACAACATCGTGCTGCCGGACCGCCAGCTTGCCTGTGTTCCCATCCACAGCGCCGAGGGCCAGTCCTACCTTAAGGCGATGCGCGCGGCGGCCAATTTTGCCTGGGCCAACCGCCAGGCGATTCTTCACTTCTTGCGCGGTTCATTCCGCAAGGTCTTCGGAGAAACGCCCGTCGGCCTGGTGTACGACGTTTGCCACAACATCGCCAAGCGCGAGTCCCACACATGGGATGGACGCAAGGTCGATGTGCTGGTGCACCGCAAGGGCGCCACGCGCGCCTTCCCGCCTGGCCATCGTGAAATTACGCCTGAATACCGGTCCTGCGGCCAGCCGGTCTTGGTCCCCGGAAGCATGGGCACGGCTTCCTGGATCCTCCGCGGAGCCCCCGGCGCGATGCTCGAAACCTTCGGCAGCGTGTGCCATGGAGCAGGCCGGCTCTTGAGCCGCGCCGCCGCCAGACAGGGCCGGACCTCGCGCGATATTCAAGACCAGCTTGCCGCTCAGGGGATCCTGGTCAGAAGCGAAACACGCGACGGAATCCTCGAAGAAGCGCCCGACGCGTATAAAGATGTTGACGCCGTCATCGAGACCGTTCACCATGCCGGACTCGCCCGCAAAGTCGCCCGGCTCCGGCCCATGGCGGTAATTAAGGGGTGATTTCGAAGAAGGCAGGGCGAATCACGAAAAACGGAACGCGACAACAAAGAAACTGCACATCATTCAATCTGCGAAACGTGAAAGGAAAATAATGTGTTGGCGCCGCCCAGGTTGAGATCCTGGTTTCGGTTTCTCTACTAAATCCGGTAGGGTTATGACCTGTGTGCTACCTCTGGAGGAGGTAACCGACTCACCGGCCGGAGTACTGAATGCCATCGCCTCGCCGGTGTTTATCGTCGACCACGACGCCCGGATTGTGTACGCGAACGCGGAAGCGTCTCAGATGGTGCGCGCCAACGAAACTCTGGGGCAGCGCGCGGGCGACGCTCTCAAATGCGAGCATGCGGCGGGATCCGCCGGCGGCTGCGGCACATCGCCCAATTGCGGACAGTGCAAGCTCCGGCGGTCGGTCGCAGAAGCCGCTCGCGGCGTCCAATCCAAAGACCGGCTTCACCGGACGACGTGGGTGAGGTGCGGCAAAGCGTTTCAGGTCACGCTGCTGATTTCGGCGTCCCCCATCTCATGGAAGGGCGAGAAACGCGTGCTGGTCTTCTTAAAGGACATTACGGAACTCACCGCCCTGCGGGAGATCGTGCCGATCTGCATGTGCTGCCGCAAGGTGCGGGATGACGAGTCCTATTGGAAGAGCGTGGAAGAGTACTTCCACGAACGGATGAACGTGGATTTCTCGCATGGTGTTTGCCCGTCCTGCCATGAACGCATGATGGCGGAACTGGTTCCCCCCGCATCACCACGGGACTGAGCACGCCCCAGACGCCACGCGGCGCACTTGAGAGAATGTGGGGTGGTGAACCCCGCGGCGGCAACGATAGCGATTGTGGCCGAAAAGCCTTCGGTTGGCCGCGATATCGCGCGCGTGGTGGGGGCCAACCAGCGGGGCGAAGGTTTCCTGCATGGTGGCGGGTTTGTGGTCACCTGGGCTATTGGCCACTTGGTCCAACTGGCGCAGCCTCACGAAATCAACCCCGAGTGGAAGCGCTGGCGCGCCGACCTGCTGCCGATGCTTCCGCACGAATGGCCGCTGGTTGTCGGCGAGCAGACGAAGGATCAGTTTGAAGTCGTCCGCAGAATCCTGACGTCGCCGAAGGTCGGTGAAGTCGTGTGCGCGACAGACGCGGGGCGCGAAGGCGAGCTCATCTTCCGCTACATCTACGAAGCGGCGCACTGCGCCAAACCGGTAAAACGGCT
>JADLGB010000178.1 GCA_020849535.1 Candidatus Hydrogenedentota bacterium | reverse complement strand
CTTGATAATCCCCAAGACCGCAGACAGGCCTAGGCCCCGCCCGGTGAACTTGGTGGTGAAGAAGGGGTCGAACAAGCGCTTCAAGGTAGCGTCGTCCATGCCACACCCACTATCCACGACCTCGAGCATAGCGTACTCGTCGCATGTGTCATCAAAGGAAGAAGACTTTTCGGTAAGCGCGATATCCTTGGCCTTGGCGCGTGCGGTGCGGACCGTGATGGTGCCGGGCTCTTCGCCAATGGCGTCGCGGGCGTTGGTGATGAGGTTCATGACCACTTGACGCAACTGGGTGGCATCGCCTTCGATGAGAGGGGTGTCCGGTTCGAATTTAAGTTGAAGCGCGATCTTCTTGGAGAGAGTGACCTCGAGCATTTGAGTCATTTCCCGAACGAGGCCTGCCAGATCCAACCGTTCAACTCGGAATTGGGCCCTTCCCGAGTATGCCAGCATTTGATTGCACAACTCGGCAGCACGGCGTGCGCCTCGGTCAGCTTCATTCAGGAAGGGGCGGATGGGAGAAGCCGGCTCGCAGTCGCTGAGCGCCAGATCCACGTTTCCCAGAATGGCCATGAGCAGGTTGTTGAAGTCATGCGCGATGCCTCCGGCCAAGAGCCCGAGGCTCTCCATCTTCTGCGCGTGTTGAAATTGGGCCTCAAGGTCGCGCCGCTCCTGTTCGGCGCGCTTCTTTTCCGTGATGTCCCAGAAGATGCCCAGAATGCCGGTCACGCACCCGTCTTCACTCTTGATGGGTACCTTCACGATTTGAATTATGCGGGTAACCCCTCCGGCGACATACTCCTCCTCGAGTTCGAGGTGTTCTCCGCTTTGCACGAGCCGTTGGTCATCGGCGCGGTACTTGTCAGCGAGAGATTTGGGAAAGAAGTCATAATCCGTTTTGCCTGCAATTTCAGTCTGCGAAATTCCCAATTCAAGGGCGTAGTTTCTACTGCAGGAGACGTATGTGGACGTCGCATCTTTGAGGAAGATGCGCTGGGGAAGATTCTCGAGCAGGGTCCGGTACCGTGCTTCACTTTCGCGGATGGCTTGCGCGCTCTCCTCTCCCTTGCGGAAGAGTGTCGCATTCTCAAGAGAAATTGCCGCCTGTGAAAGCAGGATATCGAGTACGGTCAAGCGCTCCTCGGAGAACGCATCGTCTGCCAAGTCATTGTCAAGATAGATGATCCCCAGCGTGCTTTCCTTGCGCCGGAGGGGTGCGCACAGCACGGATCTACACTGGTGTGCGCACACATAGGCGTCGTCGTGGAACCGGTCATCGGCTGCGGCATTGGCCAGAACGAGTGTCTGCCCAGTGCGATTGACATACCGGACGATGGTATGGGGAATCATCGGATACCCTTCGAACGGCAAAGACCGCATCATTTCCACGACGCCGTTCTCGGCCGACGCGGCCGTCTCGAGAACCAGGCTGTCATGCTGCCGGAGCAGGAGAAAGCCCCGCGCCGCGCCCGTGTTCTCAAGGATAATGCGCGTCATGGTGGCCAATAGGTGATGCAGGTCAATCTCGCCGGATATGGCCTGGCTGGCTTTGATCACAGTACCGAGGTCGAGATTCCGCACGATTCTCGGGCTGGAATCCGCCTCGGCACCCGCGACAAGCACTGTGCCCGGGAGCGCGTCCGGATGCTCCTTCCTCAGGCGCTGGGCCATGGCCGTGGCGCCCCACTTGAGATAGCTCTCATGGGCCAGGGAGAAATAGACACCTGCCAAACGATCGTTGCCACGGCGTGACCAGAACAGCGCTGCGCGCTCCGCCGCCACACCGGCGATGTGGGCAAACCGGTTATCCTGCGCGATGCGAGTGGCCTCCTCGTAGAGGTCGGCCGCCTGCCCAGAGTCACCCGTGAGACGGTGCCGCTCGGCCTGGATCAAGATGTCGTGACAACGAAAATTGTCGGGCGCGCACGCGGCAAGGAGTTGAAGGGTCTGATGATGAGCGTCGGCCTTTGCGATTCGCTCCGGGGTCGAAAGGCCGGTCGCGTGGGGATCAAGTGAAAGCCAGGCGAGACTGGCGAAGAAGTGTATCTCCTTACCCTCGATATAGTGAGAGAAGGCGGTGAGGTCGATCCGCTGCAGCACGTCAAGTGCTTCCTGGTATTTCCCCATGAAGACCATAAACCTGAACCGGTAGTAGTCTACGTGATGGATGAGGATTGCGGCGGTGGCATACACCCGTCTGTATTCCTCTTCATCAAAGGGCACCGGTTCTTCAGCCTGCGACAGAGGCTCCGCGACAAGCGGCTTTGCATACGCATTCATGGCGCGCACCAAATCGTGCATGGGAACCGAGTTTAGTCGAGGAAACGTTGCGAGGATCTCGGCCGATTTCTCCCAGTACCTATCGAACGGTAAACCCGTGAACAGGGCGATCTTCAGTTGATTCACGAGGCAATATCCGGCATAGAGGAGGTCTCCGGCCTCAATCCCCGCCGTGTAACCGCGCCGGCAGATTCCGTCGCCGTACTGCGCCGGCAGCCTCAAGTACGCGATGAAACCGCCAAACATGTTCAGCGCCTTTGCCATGATGGATGCCCGGCGGAGACGGGTTTCGTTGAGTTGGACAGCCATGTGGGCAAAGGCATAGCTCGCTTCATACGAGCGCTGTGTCGCGAGTACGACCGCGTGGAAGAGATAGGCGATCGGCGACATTTCCGTAATGCCGTGCTCGATAGAACGGTTTATCATCGTGATGGTCAGCACCGGAAGGTATCCGGGAGTGCCAATCATGGCGCAGTCCAACAGCGCGGCCACAATGGAGGCAATCAGGTTATCCAGGTCGCCCTCGGCGAGGGGGAGTGCACCGAGTTCTTCAATGCTTCGCTCGCTCCAAATGGTGTGAAAGTGGTCCAGTTCGCGCTCGAAATATGCCGCGGCCGCCTCATTCGACGACAGGGAAGGCAAATCGAGGCCCAGATCGACCAGGGCCTCAATGCCCCAGGCGAGGGCCTCCTCATACCGCGCCTCTGCCGCATAGTGGGTGATTCGCAGCACATGAAGGCGCGCAGCTTCCTCGGGGGACGTACAGTGCTGCAATGCACTGCCCAGCATGGCGTCAGATTCGTCGAAGTGCCCAAGGAAGAAGTGTGTCTGGGCAGATTCCACGTGAAGCTTCAGGGCGAGCGAGCGGCATTCGGTCCAGTAAGCGGGCGGAAGGAGGGAAAGGCCCACGTCCAGATAGTGAGCCGCGCGACCGTGTGCCGAAGTCGCGTTGGCACGGCCCGCGGCCTTCAGATTCAGCTCGGCCAACTGGATACACTCAGCGGGGTCGTGCACCAGTTTGCGGCCAATGTTCATGTGCTCCACGGCGTCGAACAACCGGGCATCGCCAACGGCCGTAGTTGCCTGAAGGAGCAAGAGACGGCCAATGCGAAGGTGCATCTCCGCCCGATCTTCTTCATCGATCAGGGTATATGCCGCCTCCTGCACCCGGTCGTGGGCGAATCGAAGGCAAGAGCCGGACGCGTTTTGCCACCACGTATCGTCGCGATCGAGCAGTTCCACCAAGCCTTCAGCGAGCGCGGGGGCCACATCCCGGGCAAGTCCTTCCGGTGCGACATTGCCAACGGCGCTCAGGAGTTTCACGTCGAAGCGGCTTCCGATACACGCCGCCAATTTCAGGGCGGTCTGCGTTTCTTGGGGCAGGCGGATTAGGCGCCCCGCGATGAACTCGGCGACGTTTTCGCTCAGGCGGCGATCCCTGATTCGACCCAGTTCCCAATGCCATTGGGTGCGCTCATTCACACTGCTCAACCGCAAGAGTCCATCCTCAAACAGCGAGGCTAGAAGCCGTTTCACAAAGAATGGGTTTCCGTCGGTCTTTTCGTGGACCAGCGCGGCGAAGGATAGGATACTCGTGTCATCGCACGGAAGTGTATCCGCGATGAGCTGTTTGAGTGTATCCAACGAGAGGGGTTGCAGCGCAATCCAACCCACGGTGCCGCCCATCTTCGCGATCCGGCTGAATGTCTGAGACAAGCGATGTTGCAGGTCCACTTCGTTGCTCCGAAAGGCGCCGGCAACAAGGCAATTCGTGGTGCGAGTATCAGCCAGAAAACGCTCCAACAACCGCAGCGAGGCTTCGTCGGCCCATTGGAGGTCGTCGAGAAATAGCACCAGGGGTTTCGCAGTCTTGCTGATGGCACGCAGAAAGTCGGAGAAGACGGTCGCCAATCGATTCTGGGTTTCCAGGGCGCCCAGCTCGGGAATGGCGGGTTGCGGTCCGATCAAGGATTCCACTTCCGGGACGACCTCGCAGACGACACGCCCATTGGCTCCGACGGCATTCAGCAATTCGCGTTGAAATTCGTGTAGACGTTCGTCTTCTCCCGCGAGCAATTGCTGGACCAGGCTCCTGATGGCCGCCGCAAGCGCACTGAATGGGACGCCGCTTTCGCCTTGGTCGAACTTGCCCTCGACGTAGTAGCCGCCCGCTTCGCGCACGCGCGGGCGCAGAGCCTGAACCAGGACGGATTTCCCCACTCCCGAATAGCCCGTAACCAGTTGGAGTTCCACCTTTCCTGCGGCGCACCGCTCCACCGCGTCCCACAGCGCGGCAGATTCGGCATCCCTCGCATACAGCTTGTTGGGTATGACCAAGGTATCCTGGTTATCTCGCATGGCGAGCGGGAAACGGGAAATTGTGTGTGTGTTCCGAAGGTCCGTGGCACACCTCTCGAGGTCTTTGCAAAGTCCAAGGGCCGTCTGATACCGATCCCGTGGCGCCTTGACAAGGAGTTTCAACACGATCGCCGCCACTTGCTCGGGTGTTCCTTCGTGGTATTCGCACGGCGAGGCCGGGAGCTTGGCAAGGTGGGCGTGGGCCAACTCCATGGGATCGTCTATGGGGAACGGAGGCGACCCCGTGAGTGCGCGGTAAAGGGTCGCCCCCAGTGAGTAGAGGTCCGTCCGCGCATCGCAAGGCCAGTCCACACGCCCGGTCTGTTCTGGAGCTGCATACGTCAGCGCACGAGGAGCGTCGATGCGTGCCTGGCCGGCCGTATGCGGGAGCGGGACCGAATGAGTCAGGCTGAAGTCGATCAAAACAACCCGGCCATTCGCGGGCGTGCAGAGCACATTGCCCGGCGACACATCCCCGTGGACAAGGTTTCGTTGGTGGAGGTATTCAAGGGCGGCCGCGAGCTGCACGGCCATGTCGAGGAATTCCTCCAGGGTGAGACCCGAGTCGGGGATTTGGTGCAGGAGGTCTACGCCCTCGATGTCTTCCATGACGATGGCATTGCCTCGCTCGCAAGGCTCAAAGGCAAGGTATTGCAGCGTGTAGGGAGACCCGAGACGGCACGCTGTCTCGTATTCTTTTCGCAGGCGGGCGATTGCGCTGTTCGATGGATGCGGCAACGCGCAGGTCTTGAGAACGACCTGACGCCCATCTTGCTTTCGTTCTCCGCGGCAAACGAGAGATCGAGGACCGCCATACAGGACTTCCGTAAGGCCGTAACCCGGAACTGCTATCATTGTACTTACCTTACTGAATGCTGCCGAATGCTGGCATGTGCCAGCACGCGATTCAGAACCCAATCATCGCAGTTCCCCCCACTTCAGTATACAGCAAAAGGTTCGATTTCGGTGCACCATGTCGCGCGAAGAGTAGGCGCTACCAGAGTTGCCGAGGTCGCGTAGTTCCCGTGCGTCAGTATGCGAACTCGCAGGGTAGATCGGGGCAGGAGACAGCTCTGCTGCAACCGGCCTGAGAATGCCGCATCGCGGCGCTTGTGAGTCCACCGCCAGCCTTTGCAGTCTCTGCATATCTGCATCGATGCGTCTTCCGTGTTGCCAATGCATGGAGCATGCCTGCCCGCCCATGGACCGTCAGGGCTGGGTGGGTACCGGCTCCACGTGGGTCAGGCGCACCACGATTGGGTTGGGCCATTGGCCGTTGTTATAGATGCGTTGGCCTCGTACGACGCTGATGCGCAGCCCCTGCTCTTCCTGGGTCCATCTCGGGGTGGCGTCGGTTTCAGGTTGGTACTCGACCGCCTTGCCGCCGTGGCCGAGGACGGCGACCTCCGTCTGGTCCGTTGCGCGTACGCTCTTGAGTACGAATTCCCGGCGCTCGCCGCGCGGCCACGGATGCTGGCGCGTGAGGAAGGCGTAGAGTGTCTGCGCGTCTTTTGCTTTCGTGAACCAGAAGTCGCCTTCGCGGATGATGTGCCATGGGCGCACGGCGTAGATCGCCTCGCCATTCACGAAGAGCCAGAGCGCCAGTTCGCGAATGACGCGTTCCTGCTCGAACGGAATCACGCCGGACGGCTCGGGCCCCACGTTGAGGAGCAAGTTTCCTCCCTTGGCACGAATCTCGATCAGCTTCTCGATCAGCTCCGTGCCGGTTTTGTACACCTCATTGGTGGGCTTGAATTGCCATTGCGTGCCGAGGGTATAGCAGGCTTCCCAGGGAGGGGGGAGGGGCGTGTCGGGCGTCTTCTGCTCGGGAGTCTCCATAACGCCCCGCGTGATCACGGTGTCGCGTTTGATGTTCCAGATCGTTTCCACGGCATCGGCCGCGTCGCCGCTGTCGAGAAATGCGAGGTCGATGGGGCCATAGTTCGTGAACAGTTCGCGGAGCTGGCGCCGGTTGTGATCGCGCAGGCCCTCATTGTTGGATGGTAGGGCATAAGGTGGAGTCCGGTTGATGACTTGGCCCTGCTGGTGGAGCATCCAGAAGTCCTCAGGCGAGAAGTAGAGGCCGACAGCGATCCCCTCGCGGCGGTAGGCCTCGATGATTTCGCGCGTGATATCGCGCTTGAACGGCGTGTGCATGATGGAGAAGTCTGTGGTCTCCGTGTCGAACATGCAGAAGCCGCTGTGATGTTTGGCCGTGAACATGACGTAGCGCATGCCCGCCACCTTCGCGAGACGCGCCCAGTCGCTGGGATCGAATTGCTTGGGCTCAAAAGTTGCAGGAAGTTCCGTGAAGAAGCGCTCGATGTAGTCGTCTGATGCGCCCGCGAGGGAGTGACTGATCACCGAGCCGAGCTGCGAGTCGACGCTCCAGTGGATGAACATGCCCAAGGCGAGATCGCTGAACCACTCTTCACGCTCCGGCAGATTACGGGGCGCTTCCTGCCCAAGCGGAGTCTCCGGCGCTGTCTGCGCCCGCGCGTGCACGTTTACCACCAGCACGACGCTCAGAAACGCCAACCCGATGATGCAGTTTCGCATCGTGTAGCTCCCCCCTGATACGACGGACGTGAAGAGCCGCGAAGGTGTGACGCGCTACGCGTCCTGACTCGGGTCTTCCACGCCGTACATGCCCATGACATTGTATCCGCAATCCACATGGAGGACCTCTCCGGTGACGCCCGAGGACATATCGGAGAGCAAATAGACGGCGGTCTGGCCCACTTCTTCCTGGGTCACGTTGCGGCGCAACGGCGCGAACTTCTCCGTGGTCTGCAGCATTAGCCGCATGCCCGCAATGGCGCTGGCAGACAGCGTGCGGATGGGCCCCGCGCTGATGCAGTTGACGCGAATGCCTTTCTCTCCCAGGTCCCAGGCGAGATAGCGGCTCGAGGCTTCGAGGGCCGCCTTGGCGACCCCCATGACGTTGTAGCGGGGCACGACCTTTTCCGCGCCATAGTACGACATGGCGACGATGCTGCCGCCGGGCTTCATCAGCGGAGCGGCCTCGCGGGATACCGCCACCAATGAGTACGCGGAGATGTCCATGGCCAGCGCGAAACCGGCGCGGCTTGTCGTGACAAACTGGTTGCGCAGGTCTTCCTTGTCGGCAAAGGCGACGCTGTGGATGACAAAGTCAAGGGAGCCCCACTGGTTCTTGATTTCCTGAAAGAAGGAGGCGATCTCCGCATCATTCTGCACATTGCACTGAAGCATGAGCGCATCGGGGAGAAACTCGCCGACGAGTTTCTTCACGCGACGTTCAAGTCCTTCCCCGAGGTAGCTGAATGCCAGAGAAGCGCCTTGCTCGGCGCAGGCCTGCGCGCACGCCCACGCGATTGACTTCTCGTTGGCGACTCCCAGGATGACGCCGCGCTTTCCCGCCAATAGACCTTCCGGCATTGTGCCTCCTTGTATTGTTCACGTTCAGTCGCGCGATTCCTCTGGCTTCGGCGCAGGGGCTTCCCCGTGAGTGGAGGAATGCGGAGGCCGCTATTGTACTGATCCGCCGTGAAGATTACGAGTGTGGGGCACAGGCCGTTTTCGCGGCCCGCGGCGAGGCTCTTCGTAAGTCGTACAGCGAACAGAATCGTCCTGGCGTAGCCCACGTCAACGGTCATCCAAAACTGACAGAAATGTAATTTCATTATCTATTTACTACCAGGATGTTGTATCCCCATTGGGGTGGTCAATTCAGATGGCGTTGCACCTTGCCTCCTTACTCATTGCGGTGAAACAGGTTGCGGTATTCGTGCGCAGATGCACGAATTTGGCAAGACAATTGCTTTACTCCCCCCTAGACGCACCGTCTTGGCTGCGTCCCACATAGTGATTCCAGGAGAGAAAGCGATGCACATAGATTGGGCACATGGAATGGTAGGCATGATGACCCTCCTGACCGTGGCCGCCACGCGCATCGCGTTTCCCCAATCGAGCGCTTCCAGGAAGGAAATGGGCCGGTCTGGCCGCGGGGCCACCCGTGATTGAACGCTGACGCACATATCGCGGCGCGTTAGCGGCAGGCTCTTCTGGGCCCCCGGCACTCTGTACGCGCCGCGCGAGTGAGCGATCACGGAATGGATGCGCACTGACTTTCCGCGAAAGCACCAACCTCACAGCATCGTAACTTCAACCAAACCGTGCCGCGTTACCGTACGCACGTGGCCACGAAGTGCACATGATACAAGCCGGGCACAGCAGCCCGCTGGAAAGGCTAGCTACAGCATGAGACATGGTTTCTTGATTGACATGGACGGCGTGATCTACCGGGGGCATGAGGTGATTCCTGGCGCGGATACTTTTGTGCGCCAATTGTTGGACAAGGACATCCCTTTTCTTTTTCTCACCAACAACAGTCAACGTACCGGGCGCGACGTGGCCACGCGTTTGCGCCGGATGGGGATGCCCGTGGAGGAACGCCACATCTTCACTTGCGCCATGGCGACCGCGCGTTTCCTCGCAGGGCAGAAACCTCATGGCACTGCTTTCATCATTGGTGAAGGCGGCCTGACCCAAGCGCTCCACCACAATGGCTACTCGATTGTGGACAGCGATCCCGATTACGTGGTCGTGGGGGAAGGGCGCACCTTTACGTTTGAGAACGTGGAGAAAGCGGTGCGCATGATCATGAATGGGGCCAAGCTCGTCGCGACCAATCCCGATCCCAATTGCCCCACGTCGGAAGGCTTGCGTCCCGGTTGCGGGGCCATCGTCGCGATAATCGAGAAGGCCACGGGAATCGAGGCATTCAGCGTGGGCAAGCCGAGTCCGATCATGATGCGCGCCGCGCGCAAGACGCTCGGGCTGAGCGCCGAGGAGACCTCCATGATCGGCGACACGATGGAAACCGATATTCTAGGCGGCGTGCAGATGGGCTACCGGACCATCCTGGTCCTATCGGGTGGTACCCGTGAAGAGGATTTGAAGCGGTTCGCGTACCGCCCCGATGTCATTGTGAACTCAGTGGCCGACCTTTGCGAACCGGATTTCATGACACGGTTGTTTGCAGCATAGGCGCGCTCTTACTTTCCCCCTCCGTAGCGTCACTTGGTGTAGAGGGGTTGGCGGCCGTCGAGGTAGGCCTTCAACCCCTCGCCCAGGTAGGAGTCCCCCAGGAACTGAGCGAAGTCCGCCCCCGAGTGTTGAGCCAATTCTTCCGTCTTTGTCAGCACGCGCGCGCGGAGCGCCGTCTTGGTGGCCGCCAGCACGCCGGGACTCAGCCGCGCGAGTCGGGCAATCTGCGTCTTCACGAGTTCGTCCAGGTCCGCGGCGGCGGCCAGTCCATCCACCAGGCCTGCGGCCAGAGCGAGGTCGGGCGTGAGGTTCTTCCCCAGGAGGACCACTTCGCGCAGCATGGCCGGGGAACACACCGCTGCGATGACGGCCACCAGGCCTTCGGGTACAGGGACGCCCACCTTCGATTCCGCGAAGCAAAACGCGCCGCGCTCCCGGTCCATGTAGCGGAAATCGGCCGTAATTGCCAGCACGGCGCCGCCGGCCATCGCGGGCCCATTCAGAACGGCGATGTGCGGCTTCCGGAGCGAATACAAGCCATGCACCATCCGGCCCACGGCATCGAAGAAGGAGACGCGTCCAGCCAGGTCGCTCTCCAGGACCATGAGTGGGTTGAGCCCGTTGCAGAACATGCCTTCAAGACCCGAGCGCGTGACGATGACCCGTGTTTGCGGGTGTGCGTCCGCCTCGCGATGCGCAGCGACCAAGTCGTCCATGATCGGCACATCGAGCAGATTGAACGGCGGGCTGGAAAACGTCACGGTTGAGACCGTGCCCTCGTGAGTCACCGCGATGGCATCGTGCATGGAGAAGCCCCTTCTCTGTTGACGGATCTGGAGTGGCCGGCGCATGAAATGATATTCGCCGCGTGCGGCCGGGTGTGTACCGCGGGCTGAACCGACAGATCACAACGAATCGTCGGAGGGGAGCCACAAAAGTTGGCTCCCCTCCGGCAAACCTATCACATGCTAATCCCCGCACGCGCTCGTTGAGGCGTTCTGGGAGGATCAACTGTCACGCGGGGTCAAGTTTGAATGTCAGATTCTTCGTCGCCGGAGCGCTGAAATTGATGTGCTTGAATTCTGGCACATACCCGGTGCACGTGGCGCTTACGTCGTACGTGCAGGAGGCCTGAAGGTCCGTCAGGTTGAAGCAAGCAAGTCCGTTCTGGTCAACAGTCATCGGTCCAGGATCGCAGCCGTAATTGCGCGGATCAGGGTCGGCCACGGCAATCGAATTGCCATTTCCGTCCGTTATCACCTGTCCATTGGCATCATAGATGTACACGTTGAGCGTCGCTGTGTAAGACATGTGCAATCCTCCTTCTCGCTACAGAACTTGGCACCAGTAACCCTTCTACACACATTGAGACATCACAATCGATCCAACCATGGCGGCCCCACTTCCTCACTCAGCAATTCGTAACCACTCCGCAAACGGGACATTCCTACGGTGTGGCACTCGATGATTCCAGCGAACACACCATAATACTGTTCCCAAAATACGATGCAGCTAAGCAACGTTCGGACAGCGCTTGGGCGGCATCCTCACCCTGCGTGTCCCCAGTCACGAATTGGAGCAACTCTACTGGCCCTTGAGGGTCCCAAACCCCTGCCGTTCCATCCTGGGAAATGGTAAACACTCTGGATGAGTCCGTGGCGTAGCGTATATCCAGGACTGTTCCGACGTGACCTTTCAGGGTATGTAACAGCGCCCCGGACGCGGCATCCCAGAAACAGATTCTCCCGTCAGTGGTCCCCGTGGCAACCCTCGCAACATCCGGCGAGAATACACCGCACGTGACACCGCCGGTGTCGCCGGTTAGCGTGGACAAAAGTGTGCCACTTCGGGCGTCCCATATTCGAGCGGTTCGGTCTAGAGATGTTGTAAGCAGTTTCTTGCTGTCGGCCGAGAATGCGAAGGATTTGATCCGGTCTTCGTGTCCGGTGAGGACAACCGACGATGTGCCGTCCTGTGTATCAAGCACTGTGACGCTGAAGTTGGCGGTTGGTAGGGCGACGCGAGCGCCATCGGGGCTGAATTCACCCAAACCTTGCTTACCCCAGAAGACCTCCTTTCTGTAGATGAGCGTTTGCCTCTCTGAATCCCACAGCACGGCAGTATCATCCCAAGAAACACTCAGCAGTTGCGGTTTCGCCGGATTGTAGCGCACGCCGCTGACCGGGCCTGAATGCTCGCGGAGTTGTGCCTCTTCGGTTTGCGTTTCCGCATTCCACAAGCGAATCGAATTGTCCGTGGCGCCTGTGGCGATATGCTTGCCATCAGGACTCCAGGTCGCGCAGAGAACATCGCCTTTATCCAGGCGGAGGACCTTGGACGCCCGCCTCTCTTTCAGGTCCCAGAGACCAGCTGTCCCATCCCACGAAACACTCAGCAGCGCACGATTCCCTTTGGCGAATGCAAGTGATCGTATTTCCCCCGTATGCCCGCGCAACACGGTTCGTGCGGCGTCGGCATTGGCGCGCACGTCCCACTTCTTGATCGTATGATCTTCGGATGCGGTCCAGGCCTCTCCGCTTTCTGGGCGTAATTCCATCCCTCGAATGGCGCCGCTGTGGCCCTCCAATACCCGAAGTTCCTCGCCGCTATCCGCATTCCACACACGAAGCGTGTGGTCGCGTGAGGCAGTCACAACGGTGCGTTCCTTGCCGAAGAAGGCAATCCCTCTGATAGGGGCTCGGTGACCTTCAAGCGCCACTAACTTGGCTCCCGTTGCCGCATCCCATATTCCCGCTGTGCCGTCCTCCATTCCCGCCGCAACGCGCACCCCATCGGCGTCAAAAGCGAGGGCCATAACGTCGCTCTTGCCGGCCTCAACCGAGGCGAGACGTTCCAGTCCGGGAACGTCAAGAATGGTCAACCAGTTTTCGTGCGCCACGGCAATCCGCTGCCCATCAGGTCCAAAGAGGATCCTATTCAAACTCGTTGGCTCGATTTCCGCTTTGCCGATCGTTGCACCGGTTGTCGCATCCATGAGCGTGAGAGACCCTATAGCCCCAATTTCCGCGATATAGTCCCCGCCGGGAGCGATTGTAGCGTCGTTGAGCCCCGCCTGACCGTCGGCAGACCATACCTTGCCCCCAGTTTCCGAATCCCAACGCTGGGTGTGCCCATCCACGGAAGCGCTCAGAAGCCACTTGCCATCGGCGCTGAAACGTGCGGCGCGGACAGTCCCCGAGTGCCCTTCCAGTTTGGCAACGACGGCGCCCGAGGCCGCGTCGTAAAGCGTCAGTGAGTCGTCTGTGCCGAGCACGAGTGCGCGGGTCCCAGCGCCGTTGAGTTCGGCGCTCTGAACCATGCCGTCGATGTCGGCAAGCACTTTGCTCTCAGTGCCATTCGAGGCATCAATCAGGCGCGCCGTACCGTCATCCGACGCGGACAACAACTTTGTCCCATCGCCGGAAACCGAGATATCTTCCACGATTCGCGTGTGGCCACGGAATGTCCATGTATCCTGATGGCACAGCCGCTTGAGATAGTCCCACTCCCAGTTACGATAGACCGCCGGGGCGGCCTCCAGAACCTGGTCGGCTAGATCGAATCGGCGCTCTTCTATGCGGTCGGATGCGAGGAGAACGTTGGAGACGTAAAGTTCTTTTTCGGCACGTTCCCGCTGTGTCTGCTCGTTGTTGCGGGCCTCCACCGCCACATTGCGCTCGTGCATGATCTGAAAGTAGGAGAATACGGCGAAGCCCAGCAGCGCGGCCGCGCACGCTGCCGCGGTAGCAAGCGTGGCCATGTGCCGCCGGACAAAGCGTCGCAGATGCTCGGAAAAGCCGTAGTCGTATGCGCCCACGAGCGCGCCGGACAAGAAACGGTTGATCTCGTCGGCAACTTCTTTGCCATTCGCATATCGCTTTTCGGCGTCGCGATGCATGGCGCGCCGGCAGATGGCGACGAGTTCGGGAGGCGCATGCGGCTCGATGGACTCTACAAGGGCTGGCTCCTGAGACTGGACTTTCTTGAGGACCTCCGAGGCATTTCGTCCACTGTACGGAAACTGCCCCGTCAGAATGCTGTACAGGACTGCTCCCAGCGCGTACACGTCGGACCGCTCCGTGATGGCGTCAATTTCGCCTCGCGCCTGCTCGGGGGGCATGAAGACGGGCGTGCCGAGTACCTGACCATTGGCGGTCTCCAAGGACTTCGCATTGGCCGCCAGTCGGAGATTCCTCAAGGTATGCTCAAGCTCATCCGCATGCGCGTCATCCTGGCCTCGAATCTTGGCCAATCCCCAGTCCAATACGACGGTCTCGCCGAACTCGCCAATCATGACATTGTTCGGCTTGATATCCCGGTGGATGATCCCTCGACTGTGCGCGTAGCCGATGGCGTGGCACAGGTCGAGGAAATTGGGCAGGAGCTTCAGCCGTTCCTCCAGATTGCCGCCCTGCTTCAAGGAAGTCGTCAATGTCGTGCCCCGGACGAGCTTCATCGTGTAGTAGATGGTGCCGTCCTTGCGCCGGCCCAACTCGTACACGGGGATGATTGAAGGGTGCTCGAGCTGGCCCGTAATGCGGGCTTCCTGCAAGAAGCGTGTCATCAGGGACAGACTGAGCTGGACGGGAGTCTGGTCGCCGGCCTTGAGCGTGCTGCCTCCAGATTCCACACTGGGCAGGAGTTCCTTCAGCGCAATGTCTCTGCCCAGATGCTGGTCGTGGACGAGAAGCACCCGGCCAACTCCTCCGCGCGCGTACTCGCTGGGGTGCGTATACCGCCCTGGGGCCTCCTCCACAGCGGGCAGACTTCTGGTGGAATCAATATCGAGCCACTGCATGAGGGACGGCTTGGTCATATCAGGCGGACTGGTGCCCTGAAGTGAGTTGTACATGCCCTCGATGGAGTTTTGGATGGTGCGGGCCTGGTGAATACTCGCCAACGCCGCCTGAGAGTCCTCTCCGTGGGCCTTGACGATGTCGTCAACGTAATCGCCGAGGCGTTTGCGTTCGGATTCCGAGAGGATGCCGGCTTCGGTCAGGCGCTGCGACAGGTCTTTGGACGGATCCATCGCCCACGCGCCCGCGATCTCCACAAGCTGGGCGGGGGTGACTCTTCGTAGTTGCACCGCAACCACGCCGAACAAGAGATTACGGTCCTTATCCATTCGACCCCGATCGATCCGGCCTAGCTTCCCGGTTCAGCACCCTACCGAAAACCGGAGTTCGCATCAGCACCCGTAAACTCGCGCGGGAAGGCTTGCCCCAACACCCAAGCAGTAGCGCCATTCTATACCAAGAATGCCCTCAAGACAACACCTGCTGTGGAAAGTGTCATATGTGTGGATAGCGTATGCCTAGCGCACTGGAGCGTTCTCGCGCTGTCGCGCGGGGTTCACGAAGAGGCGGCGCCGCTCACGGTAGGCGTGAAGTCCACGACCAAAGCCTCCTCCAGATACGGCCCAACAAACTCCACGAACTTCTTGTGCTCGGGGTGCGGCAGGTAGGCATCGCGACCCGCCGGATCGGCAAAGGTGACGATGAAACAGTTGGTGAATCCCTTGCTGAGGTTCTCAGTGCTTGAATTGGTGCCCGCTTCGATGTGCTTAATGACATCGATTCCGTTCTTCAGATCGAGAAACGCCTTCTCGATGGCCAGCACTTGCTCCGGCGTGGTGCCCTCCTTGTACTTGAACAGCACAACATGCCGATACACACCGGACTCGTCTTCCGCCATCTCAGGAGCCACAACATTTCCCTTAATCGAGACGCAGCCGGCCAGGAACGCCGATGCGGCCACGAGCACGGCCCAACGCGAAATCGACATAAAGACCCCCTTTCGTTGTCGTTCGTTTCTCGCGTGAGCATAGCGGACGGAAGGCATACCTGCAAGCGGCCAGAAGGCGTGTCCTCACGGGAGTCTCTCCGGCGTCGCGTCCGCGCTTGGCTTGGTACTCTCGTCCGCGACAGGCACGGCGGACTCACTCGCCCACGGCCCCCCCATGATCCATTCCAACTCCGCCGCCGCGAGTTGCAAATCGCGCCCCGCCTGGACCTTCTCCAACTCGAAATCGAGAAGGGTCTGAATGCTATCCAGAACATCCAGGAAATCGGTTTCCGTGCCGCCGCTCGCGTAGGAGGTTTGCAGCGCCTCGTAGGTTTGTTGAGCCTGCGGGATAAGCGTTTGATCGAAGAGCTGGTAACGGCGCCGGCCGTCCTGCATGTCGAAGAGGGCCATTCTCGCCTGCGCATCGAGTGAGATTGCGCGGCGCTGGCGTTCGTGCTCGGCGGCGGCCACCCTGTGTTTGGCTTCATCGATACCTGCTTTTATGCGTTTCCTCCAGATCGGCACGTTGACGTTCACGGACAGCATGACCTCGTCCTTGCGCTTTGCGTTGTCGTATGCCTCCTCCAGTTCCACGAGGCTGTTCATGCCCATGAGGCCGCCCAAGTTATCCGGTTGAGTCTGCTCCCGCAGGCTGCGAATCCCGGTGGCGGCAGTCTCAAATTGCCCGGCAAGCGTGTCGTTGAGGTTCGGCAGAGGAGGCAAGTCAACACGCACGGGCGTGGTCCAGGTGCGGAAAGCGTCCAGAGTCTCCAGAAACGGCCCCGTCCGGTACGGGTTTCGCACGTCTTTCATGTCAAGGTATTCGAGGGAGAAGGTGAAATTGGGGTAACCCATCTTTCGCGCAAGTTCAACCTCTCTTTCGCTGCCCTCTATCAGGTGGGCGGCCTCCGTCAGTTCGGGATTGGTGACGCGAAGTCTCGCCATGACGATGGGGGCGGGGGGCGCTTCGGGTGGCAGGGGAGCGGGCTGCGGCCATTCGGGATCCGCGGCGGCCTCGCGGCCGACGGCAGCGTTCAACTGAGCCGCCAAGGCGGGCCGGTACTGCATGAGGCCGTCGTAGCGATCTTGCAGCTTGGTTTGCTCGATCTGAATGCGCAGCAAATCCTCCTGGCCGCTCATGCCAAGCCCGTACCGGGAGTTCACCACACCCTCCATGTACGTGAGGATATCCACCTGAGACTCCGTCACGCGGACGCTTTCCGCGAGGTAGGCATACTCGAAGTAGGCCTTCTTCACCCCCGCGAAGATCTCGTTCCGGGCCGCGTAGAGCCGCGCCAGCGCGGCGTCGGCCTCCGCGCGCGCCTTGTTGCCCCGCTCGCGAAGCGTGCCGAACCAGGGGAACATCTGCGAAAGCATCACGCTGTAGCGGCTGTCGTCGGATTGCAGGAAATACGAGAACCCAAGCATGGGATCCTCGAGCGAGGTAACCTGGGGCACCTTTTCGAGTGCGGCCAGCCACTCTTCGTGCAGGGCGCGCAGCTTGGGGTGCTTTTCACCGGCTTCCAGCAAGTAGGCCCGCAGTTCCTCGTTTGGGGCGTAGAATTCGGGCGGGGCCACTTCGGCCGCCGCGCCCGCGCACAACAGCACCAGGATGAGCATGAGTTTCTTTACTCCTAATTCGATGGGCATGAATACGTGGCCCGCGAGGAAGTTGAATGTTCCCCGGCGGCGGGTTCTGCCATGTGCAAGTGTCATAGGTGCGACCCTCCCCGCGCCATTCGAGAGCGTGAGTGGAGGATGCGTCCCAGCAGGCCCCAGAAACCTCTCGGGGGTTCACAGCCCTCGGGCGGGTTCAAGCTGAATCGGATTTCCTGCACCCAGCAATACATGACCGGCGTCATGAACAGCGTAATCATCTCAATCGCCATGCCGCCGAAGGATGGGAGCGCCATGGGCAGCATGATGTCCGCCCCGCGTCCGGTTGAGGTGAGCACGGGCACCAATGCGAGGATGGTGGTCGCCGTAGTCGTGAGGCATGGCCGGATGCGACGCTTGCCCGCGATGAGCGTGGCCTCGCGGATATCCGAGATGGAGCGCGGCTTCTCCTCCGCGAAGCTCTGATCGAGGTACGTGGCGATCACGACGTTATCGTCGGACGCGACCCCGAACAAGGCCAGGAATCCCACCCAGATCGCCACGCTCAGATTGATCGCATGGACCTGGAACAGCTCGCGCATGTTGACTCCGAGGAAAGCGAAATCCATGAACCACGGCTGCCCATACAACCACAGGAAAATGAACCCACCCGACCAGGCGACCAGGATGCTGGAGAAGACCATCCCGGTGGTGATGAGCGAGGAGAACTGGAAGTACAGAATCAGAAAGATGGCAAAGAGCGAGACCGGCAGGACAAGCGCCAACGTCTTTTGTGCGCGCAACTGGTTCTCGTAGTTTCCCGCGAAACTGTAGCTCACCCCGGCCGGCAGCGACCATTCGCCACTCGCTAACTTGCCGGTCAGGTAACGGGCCGCCGTCTCGACGACATCCACTTCGGCGAACTGGGGTTGCTTGTCAAAGAGCACGTAGCCGACCAGGAAGGTGTCTTCGCTCTTGATCGCCATGGGTCCGCGTTCGTAGCGGATATGCGCCAACTGCTCGAGCGGTATCTGAGCCCCGTCCATGGCCGGAACCAGGATCCTTCCCAGGGTCTCAATCTGATCGCGCAATTCGCGCTGATACCGGACGCGCACGGGATAACGTTCGCGGCCTTCCACGGTCGTCGTGATCCGCATGCCGCCGATGGCGACTTCGATCACGTCCTGGACCTCGCGAATGGAGAGCCCATAACGCGCAATGGCCTGACGGTCGATGGCGATCTCGATATAGGGATTCCCCACGACACGATCCGCGATCACGGCGGCCGGCTCGACACCGGGCACCTCTTTCAGGTAGCGCTCGATTTCGAGCCCCACCTTCTCGATGGTTTCCAAGTCCGGGCCCTTGACTTTCACACCCATGGGCGCCCGCATGCCGCTTTGCAGCATGACGATGCGCGCGGCGATGGGCTGCAAGCGTGGCGCGGACGTGGTTCCCGGCACCTCCGCGGCGACGACTATCTCGTCCCAAATGTCGGAGGCGGATTGGATGTGCTCGCGCCAAAGCCGGAACGCTTTTCCCTGCGGATCGGGGACGAGTGCGCCCCGGGCGTCACGGAGGTACTCCCGCTTCTCTTCGTCGTAGGCAAACGTGAGGCGATGCCCGCTTTCATCGATCAGGTACTCCGGCTTGTAATTGACGATCGTCTCGATCATGTTGATCGGCGCCGGGTCCAGGGGGCTTTCCGCACGGCCCAACTTGCCCACGACGAGTTCGACCTCGGGAATCGACGAGATCGCGCGATCCTGCTTGTCGATGATATCCATCGCTTCGCCGATGCTTGCATGCGACATCGTGGTGGGCATGTAGAGGTAAGAGCCCTCATCCAAGGGCGGCATGAACTCCTTGCCGAAGCCCGGGAACGTATGGAATGCCCAAGACCACAGTGCGCTCTGGCGAACGGTATCTGCGGAGATGCCGATACGCTCCGCGGCGTTGGGCAGGAACCCGAAGATCTTGCCAAACCCCAGCCATGCGAAGGCGCCCAACGCGACAATGGCAACGGGCATCAACATGTAAACGAACTTGAAACGCAGGCACAGCCGCAGCAGCGGGGGATAGGCGTATTGGAACACGGTGAAGAATCCCAACACTCCGCCGACGAGGGCAACCACGAAGATCAAGTTGAGGGTCATGCCTCGCGATGGCCCCAAGGGGAGCCAGTCATTGGTCAACAGCACGACCATCAGCATCACCGCGATGGCATTGGCGATCCATGGCCCCAGTCTGCGAACCCGTGCGGGCACCTGGTCTTCCGCGAGATGATACAGGCCCAAGGCCGCGAGGATCAGTCCCGCCCACCAGGTATACACGAACATCAGCACGACACCCGCGCCCACCAGGGCCGCCATCAGCACTCTCTTGATGCGTTTCGATGGGAACTGACCCGCCAAGAGGATATGCGCGAGCGCGGGGATGATGGTCAGGGCCACCACGACCGACGCGATCAGCGCAAAGGTCTTGGTAAACGCCAGCGGCTTGAAGAGCTTGCCTTCCGAACCAATCATCGTGAACACGGGGAGGAAACTGATGATCGTGGTGCTCACGGCCGTCACGACAGCGCGGCCTACTTCGCTTGCCGCTCGGTACACCACATGAAGGCGGTTCTCTTTGGAATCCGCGCTATCGAGATGCCGGAGAATGTTCTCGCAGATGATGATACCCATATCGACCAGGGTGCCGATGGCAATGGCAATACCCGAGAGCGCGACGATATTGGCATCAACGCCAAACAGCTTCATGGCGATGAAGCAGGTCAGGACCGACAGCGGCAGGGCCATGCTGATGAGGATGGAACTGCGCACGTGCGCCACGATGACGATGATGACGATCACCGTGATGATGATCTGCTGGACGATGGCCTCGTTGAGCGTTCCCAACGTTTCGTAGATCAGCCCTGTGCGGTCGTAAAAGGGCACGACCGTCACTTGGCTCAGGGTCACCCATGCGGGCCACTGGTCCTTTGGCGTGGTGCGCAGCCAACTCAGCCAGGCATCTTGATCGAGATTCGGGCCGGAGGTTTCTCCCAGTCCATGGTCCGCCGCGAATCGGGCGACAGCATCGGGAGTCGTCTGCCGATAGTCCACCACCGCGCGGGCGGGCAGGCCGGGCGCGATCTCGCCGATCTTGCCCTTGACATTCTTGATGGCCTCCAGAGGATTCGACCCGTAGCGCACCACGACCACGCCGCCCACGGCCTCGGCGCCTTCCTTGTTGAGCATACCGCGCCGCATTTCGGGACCCAAGGCGACCTTGGCGATGTTCTTGATGTAGATCGGCACATTGTCATTGACACGGACCACCGTGTCCTCGATGTCGCGAATCTCGCTGAGGAATCCCAGTCCCCGGATTACGTACTCCACCTTGTTCACTTCGATCGTGCGTGCGCCCACATCCACGTTGGACTTGCGGACCGCGTTGAACACGTCGTCGAGGGTGACCCTGTGCGCGCGCATCGCATCGGGGTCCACGTCGATCTGATACTCCTGCACGTAGCCCCCGACCGAAGCGACTTCGCTTACGCCGCCCGCGCCCAGTAGCGCGTAGCGCACCTGCCAATCCTGGATGCTCCGCAGCTCGTGGAGGTCCCAGCCCCCCGCGGGGTTGCCTTCCGGATCGCGGCCTTCCAGCGTGTACCAGAAGACCTGTCCCAGCGCCGTGGCGTCGGGGCCCAAAGCGGGCTGAACCCCCTCCGGCAGACTTCCCGAAGGCAGACTATTCAGTTTCTCGAGCACACGGCTGCGCGACCAGTAGAACTCGACCTTCTCCTCGAAAATAATGAAGATTGTCGAGAATCCGAAATAGGAATAGCTCCGGATCGTGCGGACTCCGGGGATGCCAAGCAGCGCGGTCGTCAGGGGATAGGTGATCTGATCCTCCACGTCCTGAGGCGAGCGGCCTTCCCATTCGGTGAAAACGATCTGCTGGTTCTCGCCAATATCGGGAATCGCATCCACGGCAACGGGATTGCGGGGTAACCAGGGGATGTCCCAATCGAAGGGCGCCACGACGACTCCCCATCCCGCGAAGAAGGCCATGAGCAGCCACACCACGAGCTTGTGGCGCAGGCAGAAGAGGATGACCTTATCTGTGAAGGTCTTTGGATTCGGTTCGCTCGTGTCGAAGGCGTCACTCATGAGCGGTGCCCTCACCGTGCTCGTGGACTTCGTGCGAGGAAGCGGGCGCTTGCGCAGCGGGCGGCGTGAGCGTTCCCGTGGATTCGCCGCAGTTCAGCATTGCGCTTCCGAAATAGGGGTTGAGCACTGCGGTGTCGCGTTGAAGCCAGTCGGCCCCGGTGTTGTCGAAGGCCATGGGGCAGTGAGTGACATGAAGCGCTATCCCATCGGGCATACCGAAACGGCGCAGTGCTTCGATCAGAGCGTCCGAAATGTCCTTGAATTGCTTGCGGTATTCCTCGATGTCCTTTGCATCCTTGCACGCGTCAATTGCCGTTACGCCGATTGCTCGCAGACTCTCCCACCGGTTGCGTTCGCTATCATTGGGTGAGTCCGACGGCACCGCTGACCACATATCGGCCAGTGCCGTTGCAGCGCTTTGCGCAGCCGCGAGATCATCCGATGCGAGGGCCGAATGTGCGGCCAGGTATGCATCGATCACGGGAGCCAATGCGTTGCGAAATGCCGGCGGCGCGGGGGCGGCCGCGGCATCACCTGCTCTGAAGTTGAGGCGATCGTGAAGCAGATCGAGTGTTTGCCGTGCGGCGTCCATGGCAAGTCTGCGATCTTCTGTGTCATCCGCGTCACCGAGGATGATGAGGTCATTCCTGAGACGCATCGAATACTCCATCCATACGGCGTGGGGGCCCGGTGGGAACAGCTTCATGTCGACCGCATCGATGGCGCTCGAGAGTTCATTCAGCGTTCGGCGTATCTTCTCACGG
>JADLGB010000177.1 GCA_020849535.1 Candidatus Hydrogenedentota bacterium | reverse complement strand
GGGTCGCTTCGCAGGTACCCGAGCGAGGAAAGCAGCGTCAGGAAGATCAGGAACCCAATGGTGACGCCAACCAGCCGGTTGATGTATTCGGTCCAGGTCTTGACGGCGTTGAAGGTCGTGTCCGCGTAGCCACGATCCTTGTAGATTTCCTGATAGTCCGGGGGGAGTTGTGACTCGTCCGTCGGCGGGACCCAACGGTCGAAGCACTTGGGCCAGTCCGGGCAGCCCATGCCCGCGCCGGAGGCACGCACGATTCCGCCGACGAGGATGAGGAAGAACACTGCGGCGATGGTTGTGGTGCCGATGCGCCGGAAGGCGACTGGAGAACAAAGTGAACAAATCATGATGCTACACACCTCAATGCGGGGACAGGTGCCCCGGTGAAAAGACAGGCGGGGGTGCCGGTCTCTTGGGTCTGATCGGACGGATCGGACCGATCGGACCGATCGGTCCTAATGGGACACAGGCGAGGGCGCCTGTGCCACACGCGCTTGCCATGCAATGGATTTGCTTTCTCTCTTTTTGCCCGGAGGTTGCTCGTGGACCTGGGCGAATCTGTATGAACGCCAATGAGGAGAAGGACACAGGCGAGGGCGCCTGTGCCACACGCGCTTGCCATGCCTTGAGACGTCCTTTCTCTCTTGCAGGTATTTGGTTTGTCTGAAGACTTCAGGAGGTTCCAATAAGCTGGGCACAGGAGAAGGACGTGTGGCACAGGCGCCCTCGCCTGTGTCTTTGCTTGGCTGAGTCTCTTCTTCATTGGCCCTACTTACTGACTCTTGTGTGATCTGCCCGGGCAGGTCACGCGTCAAGAAGAGCAAGCATATCTTCCACGCGGGAAAATTTCTCGCGCGGTTTTCCTTTGGCCTTGCCGCGTTCGATCTCCGCCGCGTCGATGCGCTGCCAATCGGCGAAACTCACCGGGCGTACGCCGCGCGAGCGAAGCAGGCTCAGCAAGGCGTTGGTGTCGCGTTCCGGAGAGGGGGAGAGGGACGGCACGTCGGCCAGCAGCGCGGCCGCCGTCGCCTGGCTGTCTGGCTTGTTGGTGCCGATAACGCCGCTGGGTCCACGTTTGATCCAGCCCACCGCGTAGTGGCCCGCCCACGGCGCGCCGTCTATAATGATGCGCCCGTCGTCGTTGGGTATTCTGCCTTTGCGCTCGTCGAACGGTACGCCGGGAATAGGCACGCCGCGATACCCCACGCTGCGGAACACGAGTCCGCAGGGCATCTCGTGCTTCTCGCCCGTACCCACGGCGCGCAGCTTGAACGGCTCGCCTTCCAGGCGGTTGCGTTCCAGCACGAGCGACTCGACTTTGCCGTTGCCGCGAATCTCAACCGGACTCTCCAGGAAGTGGATGTGAAAGCGCTTGGCTTTGGAGGGGGCCGCGCGCTCCGCGAACGCACGGAGGACCGCGACGTTCTTCTGGCTGTGCTGGTTGTCAGGGTTGTCCAGTTCCGCTTGGCTGGCGGTATCGAGCTGAAGGCTGACCGGATCGATCACGGGATCGCACGCCACGAGTTCACCGAACTCCTTGATCTCCGCCAAGGTGAATTTGGCCTGGACGGGTCCGCGGCGTCCGATGAGGTGAATCTCTTTGACCTTGCTTTCGGCCAACGCGTCGAGCGCATACTCGGCGATATCGGTACTGCGCAGCTCATCGATGGTCTTCGCGAGGATACGGCTCACGTCCATCGCCACGTTGCCCTGGCCGACCACAGCCGCCACCTCGCTGGACAAATCGAAAACCCGGTCGCGGTAGTCGGGATGGCCGTTATACCAGCCCACGAACTCGGTAGCGGTATGGCTGCCCGGCAGGTCTTCGCCGGGGATTCCCAGGCGGTTGTCGGTTTCCGCGCCGGATGCGAAGATCACGCAGTCGTAGAATCGCGACAACTCGTCCACACTGAGATCCCGGCCGATCGTCACATTGCCGAGGAACGCATAGCCGGGATTGGCCGCGATCTTGTCGTAAACCCGCGTGACGCTCTTGATCTTGGGATGGTCCGGGGCCACGCCGCCGCGCACCAATCCAAACGGAACCGGCAGGCGGTCGAACATGTCCACGGAAAGGTTCAGGCCCGATTTGAACAACGCTTCCGCCGCGTAAAAGCCACTCGGCCCGCTCCCGACAATCGCAACACGCAGAGGCAGGCCGGCGGTTCCCAATGTACTCATGAATGAACGTCCTTCTTCGTGTGGCAGATCCGTGCCCGCGCGTCAACACCGTGCGCGAAACACACCCCCTTGGGAAATCCTGAAGATACTAGCCGTGCGGCGCCATGTCAATCCGTGCAGCCGTGGAGTTGATTCTCGAGTGCCCAGTGGGGGACAATCCGCGCCTTCTGCCCTGCAAGGCAACTGGACACCACTTCACAAGGATGGGACTATGAATATGCACGGCGCCTTTTTGGGTCGGGCCACCAAGGACAATTCGACATGGTTCATCGGCGGCCTTCACTCCTACGTGGCCCTGCCTCAACAGACCGGCGGCGCGTTCACGCTCATCGACGCCGTCTATCGCAAGGACTGCGGACCGCCCGCCCATATGCACACGCGCGAAGACGAACTCTTCTGTGTGTTGGAAGGACGCGTGCGCTTCTCCGCGGGCACGGCGCAGGCCGACTGCGGTCCGGGTGCCGTGGCGTTTCTCCCGCGGAACTTGGCCCATGTATTCGAGCCGCTCACGGCCGAGGTGCGGATGGCGATCCTCTTGATCCCGGGGGGGTTGGAGCAATACTTCAAAACGTTCAGCGAACACGCGCAGGACATGGGCCTTCCCCCGCTGCCGGTAAGCATGCCGGACATTCCCACGTTTCTTGCGAAAGGGGCCGAATACGGCTTGGAGTTCCTGCCGCCGGGCAGCACCGTGGCCCAGCACCCGTCGGCGAGCGTTCCGGACCTTCATGCAACGATTGCGTCGCCGGGCGAAGGCGAGTGTTTGAATGTCATCGGCATCCCGACCTGGGTGCGTACCACCGCCGCGGATTCCAATGCCGCTGTGTCCGCGTTTATCACAGACGATCCCCACTTCGCCGGGCCGCCGCTGCACATCCACCGCAACGAGGACGAAAGCATGTTTGTCCTTGAGGGTGCCTACCGCATTCAAGCGGGCGACACGTCTTATGATGCGCGCCCCGGCGATTTCGCGTTCTTCCCGAGGGGACTCGCACATACCTACGCGCGCGTCAGTGAAGCACCGGGTCGAATGCTGATCCTCACGACTCCCGGCGGATATGAGGCCTTCTTTCGCGATGTAGATGGCCTTTGCGCAAAAGGCCAGCCCTCCATTCCGGAATTGACGCAGGTCGCCGCGAATCATGGCGTGGAGATAGTGGGACCCCCGATTCAGCCTTGACCGGCTAATCAAGTACGGAACTTTCTGAAAGGTGTGGGACCGGCGCCCTCGCCGGTCATCTTTGAACAGATGCAGGCTGCACCGCACACGAACGGCGGGGGCGCCGGTCCCACACCAGTCTCTGGGTAGCGGCTTGGCGGGATACGGTCTCTGTGACAGGATGCGCGCTGCGAGCTTCATTTGATAGACTGCCGCCGTTTCATTCATTGAGGTGTCCGGCGCGGCCGGACCGGGGTGGATTCTGTCCCCGGCGGTTGGCGAGATGAGCAAGAGGGAGTTGTTTCCATGAGCAAGGTTTTAATTGTCGGGGCTGGCGGTGTGGGCGGTGTGGTGGCTCACAAATGCGCGCAGGTGCCCGAGGTGTTTTCGGAGATCGTTCTCGCCAGCCGGACCTTGTCCCGCTGTGAGAAGATCCAGAAACAGATCGCGCGCCCCATCGAGATCGCCCAAGTTGATGCCGACAACGTCCCGGAGATGGTGGCGCTGATCAACAAAGTTAAACCCGACCTCGTCCTGAACGTCGCGCTGCCGTACCAGGACCTGCCCATCATGGACGCCTGCCTGGAAACCGGCGTCGACTATCTCGACACCGCCAACTACGAGCCGCCAGATGAGGCGAAGTTCGAGTACAAGTGGCAGTGGGCCTATCAGGATCGCTTCAAAAAGCGCGGCATCATGGCCCTGCTGGGCTGCGGCTTTGACCCCGGCGTGACGAATATCTTCTGCGCCCACGCGCAGAAGAACCACTTCGACGAGATTCACAGCGTCGACATCCTGGACTGCAACGCGGGTAGCCACGGGCACCCCTTCGCAACGAATTTCAATCCCGAGATCAATATCCGCGAGATCACGCAGCGCGGCAAGTATTGGGAGAACGGCGAGTGGAAGGAGATCGACCCCATGTCGATCTCGATGGACTTCGATTTCCCGGAATGCGGCGTGAAGCGCGCGTACCTGCTCTACCATGAAGAGCTGGAATCGCTTGTCCAGCACATCAAGGGTCTCAAGCGCATCCGCTTCTGGATGACCTTCGGCCAGGAGTATCTCACCCACCTGCGCGTGCTGCAGAACGTGGGCATGACCCGCATCGACCCGGTGATGTTCGAGGGCCGCGAAATCGTGCCCATCAAGTTCCTGAAGGCCTTGCTCCCGGACCCGGCCTCGCTCGCCGAGAACTACACCGGCAAGACCTGCATCGGCAATCTCATCGAAGGGGTGAAGGACGGCAAGCTGAAGAAGCTCTTCATCTACAACGTGTGCGATCACGCCGAGTGCTACAAGGAGATCAAGGCGCAGGCCATCTCCTACACGACCGGCGTGCCCGCCATGATCGGCGCCATGATGATGCTCACGGGCAAATGGCGCGGCAAGGGCGTATTCAATGTGGAAGAGTTTGATCCAACGCCTTTCATGGAGAAATTGAATATCCACGGCTTGCCGTGGATCGAAAAGCACCTGTAGCGAACGGGACCGAGCAGTATGGGTTATCCGAACATCGACATCACCGGCATTCCGACGCCGTGCTACGTCGTGGATGAAGGGGCCTTGCGCCGCAACCTGGAGGTCCTCGCGAGGGTGCAGGAAAAGGCGCAGTGCACGATCATCCTCGCGCTCAAAGGCTTCGCCATGTGGAGCGCCTTCCCTATCGTGAAGCAATACCTGCGCGGCACGACGGCGAGTTCGGTGAACGAGGCGCGTCTGGGCCGTGAGGAGTTCGGCGGTGAGGTGCACGTCTACGCGCCCGCCTACGCCGATGATGAGATGCACCAACTCATCCCGCTCGCGGATCACATCACCTTCAATTCCTTCTCGCAGTGGCAGCGATTCATGCCGATGATCGAGAACTCTGGAAAGCGTATCGGCTGTGGCATCCGCATCAACCCCGAACACTCCGAGGTGAAGGTCGCGTTGTATGACCCCTGCGCGCCGCGTTCGCGGCTGGGCATGACCCGCGACATGTTTGAGGGGCAGTCTCTCGCCGGGATCTCCGGCCTGCATTTCCACACCCTGTGCGAACTCAACAGCGACGCGCTCGAGCGCACGCTGGCCGTTGTCGAGGAGAAGTTCGGCAAGTTCCTGGACCAGATGGAATGGGTCAATTTCGGCGGCGGGCACCACATTACGCGTCCGGATTACGACCTGGAGAAGTTGTGCGCCCTCGTGACCCGCTTCCGCGAACGCTACAACGTGAAGGTGTTCCTGGAGCCCGGCGAGGCCATTGCGCTCAATACGGGTGTGCTCGTGACATCGGTCCTCGATGTCTTTAACAACGGGATCGACATCGCCATCCTCGACACTTCGGCGACGGCCCACATGCCCGACGTGCTGGAGATGCCGTACCGTCCTGAGATTGTGGGCGCCGCCAAACCCGGCAAGCACCGGCACACCTACCGGCTCGGGGGCTTGACCTGCCTCGCGGGCGACGTGATTGGCGACTATTCATTTCCGGAGCCGCTCAAGGTGGGCGACAAACTGGTCTTCCTCGATATGGCGCACTACACCATGGTCAAGAACACGACCTTCAACGGGGTGCCGTTGCCTTCCATCGCCTTGTACGATCCAGACACGCGGCGGGGGCGAATCGTTCGCCGTTTTGGCTACGAGGACTACAAGTCGCGGTTGTCTTGATCGCTCCCCGCAGGCGGGGAGCGTGGGTGGACAAGGTGGACGTGGTGGACGTGGTGGAAAGACTCTCCCCGAGCGCGGGGGAGTTGGCGAAGAGGCCGGCGGGGGTGCCGGCGCTCTTGGTCTTCCTCGGTTCTCCTCCCATAGTTCCCATGACTCCCATACTTCCCATTGCCTCCCTCAAATTGACAGTCCTAGCGTGTACCTCGTATAACAGAGGGTGGCGCTACGCATGCAGCACAAATGGGGGTGCGGCACGCCGGGCGCCTCGGGGGCTTGCGCTATGCTCAGCCGTCTCCTCACCACGAAGGAGCAATTCGTGCTGGTGGGTGTTGCCGCGGCCGTCTGTGTGGGCGGCATCGCCGTCTATCTCTCCCGCCCTCCCGAGGAACGTGCCCTGCCCTCCAATGCATCCGAGGTTAGAGAGGTGGTCATCCGGGAGCAGGTGTTCCAGCCGGTGCCGGCTCCGGTATCCCCGGCGATTCCCGAGCCCGAGCCCGCCTCGGCATCGGTAACGCCTCCAAGGCACGTGTCGGTGGCAATTGCGGGGGCGGTGACCCGGCCCGGTGTGTACACCATGCGAAGCGGTTCCTGCGTCATCGACCTTCTTGAAGAGGCTGGAGGCGGTCTGGAATATGCCGACCTCCGCGATATCAACCTGGCGGCCGAACTCATCCACGGCACGACCTTGACCATTCCCAGCGGAGCCCACGCTTCCACGGAAGACGGCCGCTTGGTCGTTCGCGGTGCCCCAGGAGTCCGTGTCACGAATCCACCGGAGTACACCATTTCCGGGTGGCATCCGCCGGAACCCCAGCCGGGTTCCGCGACTTCATTGGCCACCGCCGTGAGTGCTCCCGGCACTCAGGACGACGGCGCCATCGACCTGAATCTCGCCACGGCAGAGCAACTTGAAACACTGCCAGGCATTGGCCCGAAGAAGGCGCAGGAGATCATTTCGTATCGTCAGGGGCAACCGTTCCGAACTGTAGATGAACTCACGAACGTCAAGGGAATCGGTCCCAAGACGCTCGAAACCTTGCGCCCCCACGTTAAGGTGGAAACCCCGATAACCCAGTAGTACGCGCGCGTTTTTCGCGTCATTCTCCAGGTCTTACTGGACACACGAAAGGGAATGTGCGAAAATCCGGTCAGGAGGTGCGCGTACGAATGGAACATCAGGGACATGGGGGTGAAGAGGCGTTTGACGTCATTGACGCAGACGCTGTGTGCGAGCAGTGTAGCACCGTAAATCCGGCAGGCACGTTGCTTTGCAAGACGTGTGGCAACAATCTGCGCGACCAACGTGCGCGGCGCCTTGCCGATGATGTGGGCATGGAAGCACTGGCGGGGACCGGTAAGCCGCGGCGCGTCTTGAGCGCTCTGCTATTGGTTTTTGGCCTCCTTACGATCACTTGGTCTGTCATTAACGTGTTAAACGGCAATATTGAGCTTTGGCTGACTAAAGGTTTGTCTGGAGGGAGCGATACGGCCAATTTCAATCCCGCGCAGTTCTGGGAAGGCGACGAGGCGAGACTGTATGCGGACCTGTCCAGCGAGCTTGAGCAGTCACCCGTCACGGTGCAGGAGGTAGCGAGCCGGCCGGCTGATATGCCAGTGCGGGAATCGATCGATGGGCGCTACGCGCTGCTTGCAAGCGACGGAGGGTCGGGTCCCATCCTCGGTGGAGCCCTAGCACGTACCCAAGGGGAAACCGTGTACTTTGTCGCACGCCTTGATGGAGACGAGATAATCGAGATCCGGGGCAAGGCGGAAGCAAGTGGCGAGCGCGATGAGGAAGGTGTTCGCCAGTTCGACGCCCCTGCGGCCGGGGTAATGATCCGGGAGGAAATCCTGGATGCCGCGGGATATGGGCGTTTACAGACCGACGGTAGCGTCAATTGCTATGGGCTGGTCCCGGACGTGACGCAGACACCGTATTTCTTTGTTGCACAACCCTTGCCTTGACGCGGAGGGGATTGGGTACCCAGCACGTTGGCGAAGAATCGGCAGGGGGATTCATGCGTTCGCTTCTCTTCTTTGTGGGATTGTGTGTCGCACTGACCGCCACGGCGGCGTCACAGGGATCATTCGGCCCTGAATACGCCCTGGAAGTCTTCCCTGCCGAGCACCAAACCAGGACGGACCCTGGCTCTGGCGCCGCGCTGCTCTTCCTCACCTCGAATCCGGCCCGGGATACAAACTTCTACTTTCATGAGCGGTCCTGGATGGCGGACAACTCGGCCATCTTCTTCTATTCCGACCGCGAGCGGGGCGGTCTCATGGGGTATATCGTGGAGACCGGCGAGTTGTTCCGCGTGGACACTCCTGAGGGTGGGGTAGGCGCCGCCACCGCGGCGGTCAATCGCAACAGCATCTTCGTGATGCGTGGCCTGGACGCCGTCGAGATCGCGATTACCATCACGCCCGGCCAGAATGGCCCATCCACGGTTGCCGCGAAGGCGCGGGTCATTGCGACAGTCATGGGCGGCGAAGGCATGACCTCGCTGAACGAGAGCTGCGAGGGGAAGTATCTTGCCCTCGGGGTCCGCCAGCCAAAGGATGGGGGAGACTCCGTCATCCTGCTGGTCGAGGAGCAGTCCGGCGTGGTCACCAACCTGTGCCGGATCCCTATGGCCGATGGCTTTGCCTATCACGTGCAATGGAGCCACACCAACCCAAACCTGCTCAGCTTCGCGGGGTACAAGCACCGGCTCAACGTGGTGGACATCCGGACCGGCGCCATCTCGAATCCGTATATCGAGCTTCCCGGCGAGTTGGTGACCCACGAACATTGGTGGGTGAACGATCAGATCGTGTTCTGCGGCGGCCTTCACCCCAAGCCCACGGAAGACGCGCACGTCAAGGTCGTGGACGTGCACACAGGCTTGGTGCGGATCATCGGCGCCGGGGCCTGGTGGCCCGAGGGCACGCCCGAGCAGGTTTCCCGATACAACTACTGGCACTGTGCCGGCAGCGATGACGGGCGTTGGGTCGTGGCCGACAACTGGCATGGGGATATCACCGTGTTCGAGGCGAAGACCACCCGGCCGCACATCGTCACCTCCGGGCACCGGACCTACGGCAGCGGAGATCATCCGCACGTCGGGTGGGACCGGCTGAGCAAGCAGGTCATTTTCGCGTCGCATATGCAGGGGAATGCGGACGTGTGCGTTGCCACGATCCCGGAAGCGTGGCAGAACGCAAACCCCTGATTCGGAGCGCTCATGAGAACCAAGCACTATCTCGCCGCGGGCGGAATCGTTCTGGATAGCGAGGCGCGGGTGCTGACGCTCGAGCGGGACGTCGAGCGCCACGGCGTGCCCGTCCATGAAGTACGGTTACCCAAGGGCCACGTGGACCCGGGGGAGACCAACCACGAGGCGGCCTTGCGCGAGACGTGCGAGGAATCGGGCTACTGCGACCTGGAGATCATTGGCGACCTGGGACTGGCGCGCAGCGAATATACGTTCAAAGGCGTCCACTATTTGCGCGATGAACATTACTTCCTCATGCGACTGCGCACGTTAAACCAGCGGCCCCAGGAGTTTCACCCCGGCTCGGAAGAGGCCCTGTTCCGTCCGGTCTGGGCACCGAACTTGGAGGCGGCGCGGGAGCGGCTCACCTATGAGAGTGAACGCGAATTCGCGTCCCGGGCGCTTCGGTTCATTCAGGCTTCGCAGCAGCAATAGGCGCACGCCCTCAGAACCTGGGCGATACCCCCCTCTAACTCCCCCCGCCCGCGGGGGGAGAGAACGGACAGCAAGGACAGCAAGGACAGCAAGGACAGCAAGGACAGCAAG
>JADLGB010000176.1 GCA_020849535.1 Candidatus Hydrogenedentota bacterium | reverse complement strand
TGCCCATCGCCTGTCCGCCATTGTCACTCCTCCTCGCCAACGCTCCACCCGTGCCCTGCGAGAAGTATGGTATCACAAACATAGATAAATATCAATCAATATTCCGACAGACCCTCAAAGGGGGACCGTTGCGGCCCTTCGGGCCGTTTCCGTTGGGAGCAGGAGGACCTCTCGTTGCCCAAGAGTCGCGGATAAACAGTAGACGTAGTGTTGCATATGTCCCCCTTTGAAGGGGGTGCAGGGGGATGTTCTTCTCTTGGGTCTTCCGGGATCACCGGCAAACCCTCGCCAGGCAGCCGCTCAGACTGTTTCGTCGTCTTCTTCCATGGGAGGGGCCTTGTCGACGTCTTTGAGGATTTCGAGGGCTTGGGCGGCTTCCTCGCCGCGCACCTGGATCTGCATGGCGCCCAACTGGGGGAAGATGTTCTCCGTCCCCTCGTTCTGCACTACGTAGTCGATACCTGCCGCTTGCAGGAGCGTCTCCGCCACCGCGAAGTCCGCCGCCTCGTTGGTCTCCAGCACAGTCACCAGATCCAAGTACTCGGGCTCCGGCTCTGGAGGCAACTTGTCAACCAATGTTGCCCCGCAGTCCGCGCACGTCGTAAAACCTTCCCGGTATTCCGTTCGGCATGTTGGACAGAACATGATTGCCCTCCTTTTCCGTCACCCCCATGGTACCACGGAAAACGTCTTTCAGGGGACGCTGACCGTCTGCCGCGCGGATACGGAACCTTTTGTTCCTCGCGTGGCATCAAGAATACATGCCTCTGTCACGAAGTGCGAAATGGCTGGTACTCTTACGCCGGAGAGCGCGGGGATCGATACTCTTCTTGCGACTCCGGCGCCATCCCGAGCGCTTTCTCATGAGAAGTTGGTACAATATGACAATGTTCCCGGCGCCGGGTGATGAGCGTTCACCGGTGGCCGGGGCGAACGTCCCGCTATGGACGGTGCAAGGCAAGGTCGTCGCAACACAGTTGGGGTAACGAAAATGTCCACCGAGTCCGCGTCCCGCTTTTTCAATCCCAAGAACGGCCCCATGATTGTGGGGATCCTGTTTGTCGTCGCAATCCTGTTGCTGGTCGTGCTGTGGCCGGAAGGCACGCCGCCCCCGGCGGTGGATGAGACGGCGAAAGCAGCGGATGGAGGCGAGAAAGCGGCGCCCGAGACTGCCTCCCCGGCGGAGACGGCATCGAAGCAGGAACCGGTCGAGAAACCCGAATCGTTGCCGCCAGCCGACCCTTCCGCCACCTTCACGGTGACGGGCACGGTACCCGTGAAGAACGAGCTGCTGGAGAACCGGATCGTCGTGTTCTTCAGCGAGCCAATCGCCGTGACCGGGCTCGACCAGGAGGGGGCGTTGCCGCCGTTCACGGTGGCCCCGGTGCCGTTTGTGGGCAACTTCGAGGTCGGTCCCAACTACCTGGACATCCGCTCCAGCTCGTTTCCGCGCGACCAGATCGTGACCTTGGAGTTGGGTGACGCCATCCGCTCCGCCAGCGGGAAGGTCCTCGCCCCGGAGGCGCGGCGCCTGACCTTCCTCCCGTTCGTCTTCCAGGCGCGCCGGGTGTGGTCCCTGGAATCGACTGCGGACCGTGAAGTCCTGGGGGTGGAATTCGCGGCGCCGGTAACCGTGGAGGCGCTGAAGACCGGCACGACCATCAAGACGGTCCAGGGCGTGGACGTCCCCTTTGCCGTGGAGGAAGGCACGTCGGATGGTATCCACCGGCTGGTGATTACCGGAAACAAGGACTGGCCGGTGAGCATCCAGTTTGCCAAAGGACTGGCTGACGCGACAGGGGCTCTGGCGCTCGCCGAGACGCAGGGGTATGTCTACCCCACGGAGTTGGATCTATCGGTCGAGCAGGTCACCTGGTATCAAGTTGAAGACGATTTCCAGCGCATCACCATCGATTTCAACAAGGCGGTGGCAACTGCGGACCTGAAGGAACACCTGACAATCAAAGACGCTGAGTCAGGAGCGAATGTCGAGTTCGAGTTGGACGCGGATGTGCTGAACGCCCAGCATTTTGCCACCCTGCACCTGGCGCAACCTACGAAGACCGGACTTTCGTTGGAGTTCTCCACAGGCTTGGCCGGGGCAGAGCGATCCGTGCTGGCCGAGGCCACCAAGAAAGAGCTGATCGCCCGCTCGCTAGAGGACCGGGAGCCGCTGCGGTTTGACGATCAGTGGTGGGGCCACGAAGGGCGCGATGGGCTGGTGCTGAATCTCGGATTCAACCAGAAGGTCGAGGCGGCCGCCCTGAAGGGATCGATTCACATCGAGCCGGAATTGCCGAACCTTCGCATCGAGCCAAGTTACAACAACCGGCGCGTGCAGGTGTTCGGGGACTGGGGTTCCGAGACCCGCTACGACCTGACACTCGACGCCGGGATGGCGTATGGCGATGGGTTCACGCTTGAGCAGCAGATGGCGCTCGCGGTGACCACGGAGCGTGTGCCCTCTTATATCGGGTTTGGGCACGATGGCAAGTACTATTTCCCGCGGCGCAGTGGACTCGAGCTGCCGCTCGAAGTGCGCGGCGTGCGCAAAGCACGCATCGGTCTGTATCGCATGTTTCCGTCCAACATCGCCGTGGCGGTGCGCGACATCAACGACGGCGAGCCGTGGTACCAGTTCCTGGAGTCGTGGAGCGAATCCTTGAGTCAGACCGAGATGGACGTGACTTCGACTGGCAGCCGGATTACGTCGAGCCCGCTCACGCTCGATACCCTGATTCCCGCGAACAAGTACGGCGTATTCTGCATCCAGGCGGAAGACATCACCCCGCAGAAGCAGGGCGACGAAAGCGACGAGGGCGAAGGCGAGGACTACGAGGACGGCGGCTATTACTACCGGGCATCATCGTCGACGAAGTTGATCCTCTTCACAAACATCGGTCTGATGTCGCACTGGCTCGACGATGAATTGGTGGTCTTCGCGCACGACCTGTATTCGCTGGCGCCGCTCGACCTGGCGAAGGTCACGGTGTATTCGCGCAAAAACCAGGTGCTCGCGACGGCCAACACCGACGCACACGGTATGGCGCATATCGGGCCTTTTAATGAAGCGCTGGGACAGCCCGCGGTGATCGTTGTGGAGAAAGGCGAAGACTATACCTTCCTGGAACTCGAGGCACGCACCGACGATATCACCGAGGAAACGCCCGAGATGCCGGGCTTCGATCGCGAAGCATACGACGCGTTCCTCTATGCGGACCGCGATCTGTACCGGCCCGGCGAGACCATCCACCTGCGCTGGATCACGCGCACACACTACGGCGACGCCTTACCGAACGTGCCGCTCCTCATTTCCGTGATGAAACCCAACCAGCAAGAACTGCTGGACCAGCCGGTGACGCTCTCGGAACTCGGCACGGGCGGGTTGGACATCGTCACGCAGAAGGCCTATCCCACAGGCAAATACACGGCCATCCTCAAAGTGCCGGGCACCAACAATGAGATTGGCACGTACACGTTCAGCGTGGAAGAGTTCGTGCCAAACCGCATCAAGGCGACCGTGGACGTGGCGGAAAGCCAGTGGCTCGCGGGGCAGGAGTATACGATCAAGGTCAACGCGCAGCATTTCTTCGGCGCGCCCGCGTCCGACCGGAAGAGCGAGGCGAAAATCGTGCTACGGCCCGCCGTGTTCAAACCCGAGGCGTGGAAAGGCTACGTATTCACAAACGACTCCACCTTCAAGACGGACATCATCTCCACTGGCGAAGAGACCACGGACGCCCAGGGCAATGTGTCCTTTGCGTTCAAGTATGAAGCACCGCCGACGGCGACCTTCCCGCTGAGCGCGCTCGTGGTGGGGCGTGTTTTTGAACTCGGCGGCCGCGCGGTCGCGGGCACGAAGGAAGTGACGCTGTTCCCATCGGCGACCTGCCTGGGATTGACCGCGGTGACGCCGGAAAGCGGCAAGGGCGTGGAGGTGAACGTGGCGGCCATCAAACCGGATGGCGCGCCCGCGGACTTGGCGACCGTGAAGGTCACGCTCGAAAAGCAGGTGTGGAACTATTACGTGCGCCGCTACTACGACTACCACCAGCCGAACTGGTCGGAGTCCTTCGAGACAGTGGAGACCCGCGACGTGCCGATGACGGGAGGCAAGGGTGCCACGACCTTCGAGTTCGGCAACTATGGCTACTACCGCGTGCGGGTCCATTCCGAGGCCACGCCGCAATACAGCACGCTGTCCTTCTATTCCTACGGCGGCGACGTGAATCTCGTCGACGCGGCGCGCCCGAGCTTGATCAAGCTCACGATGGACAAAGAGAAGTACACGGTTGGAGAAGAGGCGACCGTGCGTATCGAGGCGCCATTTGACGGCAAGGGGTTCGTGGTCATTCAAGGTGAAGAGATCCAGCGGATCGAGACGGTCGAGATCAAGGACGGCGCCGGCACGGCCCGCTTCATGCTCACGCGCGATCAGTCTCCCAACGTGTGGATCCAGGCCACAGTCGTGCACGCGATTCAACAAGGCCGCGACCAGGTCTATCCCTTCTCGAGTTTCGCAATGCAATCCGTGAACGTGGTAGACCCACGGCGTGCGGTCGTGATTGCGTTCCCGAATCTCCCGGAAGAGATTCGGCCCGCGCAACAGGCGCAGTTTCTTGTGGAGACGAAAGACGGCGAGGGCAAGCCCGCGTCTGTCGAACTGACACTCGCAGCGGTGGACGAGGGCATTCACTCCATCACCGGTTACGAGAGTCCGGACCCAGTCAAATACTTGTCGCGTCCGCGCAGCGCCGACTATCGCCGCGCCCACTACTACGACAAGGTCGCCTATGACTTCGAGAAGACGCCCATCGGCGGCGACCTGGAAGCGTTGCTGGGCAAACGCGCGGCGGCCGTCGATGAGAACTGGATCAAGCCCGTGGCGCTGTGGTCCGGCCTCGTCCGCACGGACGCGGAAGGACGCGCCACGGTGACGATGGACGTGCCTGAGTTCTCGGGCCAGTTGCGCCTCGTGGCGGTGGCCGCTTCGGCGCAAGCGACAGGCGCGCAGACCGGGTATGTCTACGTGCGGCGTCCCTACACACTGCGGACCAGCATGCCGCGCTTCCTGCTGCCAGGCGACCGCTCGGCATGCCGCGCGGTACTGTTCAACAACACCGACGCGCCGTGCACGGCAACCGTGAGCTGGGCATCCGAAGGCACGCTTGTAGCGGTCACCGGCACACGCGACCTCGAAGTGCCCGCGCACGGCGAGGCCACGCTGCTTGCCGATTTCGCGGCCGCGGAGGCCATTGGTCAAGGCCTCATCCGCTGGACCGCGGTGTTCAAAGACGCGGCAGGCGCGGAGCTTCAGAGACTTGAAGAGAACGCGCCGGTGCCCGTGCGGACACCCGCGGCGTTCCAGACGCATCACGAATTGCACGCACTCAAGCCGGGCGAAAGCGTGACCATCAAGAACACGCAATTCGTGGATGACGCCCGCGTGGAGATCGATGTGAGCGTCAGCGGAAATCCGCAGTTCCGCTTGCAGGAAGCGCTCAAGTACGTCGTGCAGTATCCCTACGGCTGCGTCGAACAAACCACGTCGCGCCTGATGCCGATGTACCTGCTCAAGAAGAGCGCGGACTTGACGGCGATTGCTCTGAGCAAGGAACAGAAGGTTGACGGTTACCTGCAAGCGGGCATCGACCGCCTGTTCTCGATGCAGACAGACACCGGCGGGCTCGGCTTCTGGCCAGGTGCAACGTCGCCCTACCCATACGGATCGGTATATGCCCTGCACTTCCTCACGCTCGTGAAGAACGGCCGCGACTATCCGCTGCCGGAAAAGAACTACGAGGCGCTGCGGAAGTACGTGCGCGGGATATCGGAGGACTGGTCACAGACGACCACGTCATCGCTCTACGCACGGGCTTACGCGATCTACGTGCTCGCGCTGGGCGGCGACCTCGAGGCCATCAAACAGATCCGGCGTTTTGACGACGTGGCGCTGCCGCGTCCCGCGCGGCTCATGCTGGCCGCGGCGCTCGCGCAGAACACGCAGGACACGGACCGCGTGAAGCTCTATATGTCGAGTGTGCCGAGTGAGCCCTACTCCGTGACCGAGCCGGACGGCACGCTAAACAGCGATATCCGCAGCACCGCCGTGGAGCTGATGGCGTTGACTCAGATGAAAGGCGAGCAGAGGGCGATCGCCGAAAAAGCGGACAAGCTGATCGCGTTTCTCCATGACCACCGCCACGGCAACACGCAGGAGACCGCGTTTATCGTGTCATCGCTCGGCACTTACTTGAGCAATATCGCGGCGAACCTCAGCAAGGCGGCCGCGACCATCAAGGGACCCAAGGGCGAAGCAGGTGTCGCCGGAGAGAAGGTGTACCAAGGGACACATCAAGGCGCGAACGGCTCGTTTACGATTGCCAATACCGGCGGAACGACAATCTACGTCAATGCGACCATCGGCGGAGTGCCGGAGAATCCGGTGCTGCCCGCCTTCGCGGAGAAGATCACGGTCACGCGCAGCATGTACACCGGCAAGGGCGAGGCCTTTGACGGCACCGCTTACCGGCAGTCTGACAGCTATGTCATTGGATTCAAGTTGAATTGCGAGCAAGACGTGAAGAACCTCGTCGTAGCCGACCTCATTCCCGCGGGGTTCGAGATCGAGAATCCGCGCCTGGAGTCCGATGCGATTCCAACAGGACCATTCGGGGACGCAGTAACGCCGTCGTTCCTTGAGATTCGCGATGACCGGTTGGTCGCCGCGTTTGATGCGTTGGAGCGGGGCGTGCACGAGTTCTTCTACGTGGTGCGAGCCATCACGCCGGGGACGTATCAGTATCCCGCGGCGGAAGCCGAATGCATGTATGACGCATCGGTACACGGACGCGGCGAAGCCGGCACGATCGAGGTGGTGCAACGCTGAGGCGAAGCAACGTGATACAGGGAGCAGGTGAAACAGGCTTGCGCGCCTTGAAAGGCCTGCGGCGCGTGGCGCGCGCGCTTCGCCGCTACACGTTGGTGCTGGCGGCGCTGTGTGCCATGCCGGTGCTGGCGCTTGCCAGTCTGCTCCTGTGGCCGATGGACCCTGCACCTTTCATGAGCGTGGACGCCTCTGGAGAACTGTTCGATCGGAACGGGCGGCTTCTCTACGCCTTCCTGAACGATGAAGAACAGTGGCTCTTCCCGCGCGAACTCGACGCGATTAGTCCCTACCTCGTCAAGGCCACGATAGCCACGGAGGACCAGCGTTTCCGCAGTCATCACGGCGTGGACACCGTCGCAGTGGGCCGCGCGGTGCTTCAGAATGTACGCGGCCTCGGTGTGCGTTCGGGCGCTTCGACCTTGACCATGCAAGTGGTCAAACAGAACGGACCGCCCTCGCGCACGATCGCGGGCAAGGCATGGCAGGCCATCCAGGCGCTGCGTCTTGAACGGCACGCCACGAAGGACGAAATCCTGCGCACGTATCTCAACACCGCGCCGTACGGACTCAACCTTGTCGGATGTGAGGCGGCAGCGCGGCGCTATTTTGGGAAGCCGGCAAAGGAGCTGACGCTGTCCGAAGCGGCGCTACTGGCGGGCCTGCCCAAATCGCCCGGCGGACTCATGCCGCTCAAGAATCCAGAGAATGCACTCGCGCGCAGGAACTACGTGCTCGCCCGCATGCGGGACGAGGGCCTGATCGACGCGGGAGACTGCGAGCGCGCCTCGGGCCAACCACTGGACGTCGAGTGGCATGCGTTTCCGCAGTCCGCGCCACACTTGGCCATGCGCATTCGGGGTCGCATCGAAGCGGAGCAGCACGTTACCACGACGTTGGACCTTGATGTTCAAGCCCTCGCCGAGCGCGCGATGACGGACGCGCTGAAGACCTTTGACAATCAGATCACCAACGCGGCCATGATCGTCGTGGACGTGCCCACGGCGTCGGTGCTGGCGCGGGCAGGGTCGGCGGACTTCTTCCGCACGCCGGGCGGAGGACAAGTCGATGCCACGCGCGCGGCGCGTTCGCCGGGCTCGGCGCTCAAGCCATTTACCTACGCACTCGCCATCGAACAGGATCTCCTCTATTCTTCGGAAATGCTGCTCGACGATTCGCTGGATTACGGCCTCTACAATCCCGAAAACTACGACGGGAAGTACCGCGGGCTTGTCTCGGCCTCCTATGCGCTGCAGCGATCTCTCAATGTGCCCGCAGTCATGGTGCTCAATCGCATAGGCACGACGCCCCTCTACGAGTTCCTGCACGGCATCGGGCTGACCACGCTCACCCGCTCCGCCGATTACTATGGGCTCGGCCTTACGCTGGGCAACTGTGAAGTGCGGCTCGACCAGATGGCGTCCGCGTATTGCATGCTGGCGAACCTGGGCGAGCATCGCGCGCTGCGCGAAGTAGCAGGCGAAGCATCGGCACCCGCGCGCCCGGTGCTTTCGCGCGACACCTGTCTCGACGTCTACCGCATGCTTGAACAGCCGTTGCCTTCCGAGTTCCATCGCGACATCGTGCAGGCGGTGGGGTACACACCGCGCGTCTGCTGGAAGACGGGGACCTCGACTGGCCTCCACGACGCGTGGACTTTCATCTTCAACAGCCAATACGTCGTCGCGGTGTGGCTGGGAAACAACGACGGCAAGGCCTCAAGCCTGCTGGTCGGTTCGCGCGCCGCACTGCCGTTGGCCGCGCGCGTGTTCCGCTCCCTCCCACCGCAGCCGGGCCGAGTGTGGCCGGACGTGAAGGGCGGCCTGCGCGAGGTGACGGTCTGTGCCGCGAGCGGCCTTCCTGTGTCGAAGTGGTGCAAGCGGTCCACGACGGCCCTGCTCCCAACGGGCCAGTATCTCAACCGGACCTGCGACGTCCACTACCCGCGTACAGACGGTTCCGAAAAGACTTTCGAGCGCTGGCCCGCTGGCGCGAAAGGTTGGGACTTGGCGCGAGTCGAATCGCCCAGGACGCCCAATACCGGTGGCGAATCCAGCGCAAAGGGTCTGCGGATCCTCGCGCCTTCCAACCAGGCGGACTTCGTGCTCACGCGGGAGGCCAACGCCGACCGGCTGAAACTACGCGCGTCCGTGGATGCTTCCAGTATCCTGCACTGGTATCTCGATGAGCGATTCCTCGGTTCGTCGGAACCGGGTAAGGAACTGTTTCTTGACCTGAGCGAGGGCCGGCATACCCTCACCTGCATGACCCCCGCGGGCGAACTGGACACGGTGCAGTTCAGTGTCTCGCAGCCATACTCTCCCCAGCATTTCCGCAACTGAGGCGCCAGCCGCCTCGATTTTCGTGTCACCCGCCGCTATTATCGCGTCACGTGCAATTCATCGAACGCCACGGCGTACCGCACGCCGCGAGCACCGCGCAAGGAGCACCATGCGATTCATCGGTATACTGGCCGTCCTCTTCGCGGCAAACGTCCACGCGCAGAGCATTCTGACCCAGCCCTTCTCGCAGGAAACACGAACGAGTTACACCTTCGGCGACGGACTCCCCGATACGTCGCCGGATGGCGAGACGTTGTCCCATGTCACCCGGGTCGCGCGTCTTGACGACGGACGAATCGTCGCGGCGGCCATCAGCACGCTCGAGAACCTCGAGCTGCTGGAATTCGACGGCTCGCAATGGCGTGTGCCGGGCCCTTTTGACAAGCATGTGTCGGATTCGCCTCAGCACAGCCTCGTGGCCAGCGCTTCGGGACGCGCTTATCGATCGGACGACAATCAGTCCGTGGAAGAGAACCGCATCATCGATGCCGCACTTTGTCCTGAGGGTGGGGAGGTCGTCGCGACCTCGGCCAAGGTGTGGGAGCGTGTCAAGAAGCTCAGGGTCGTCTTTGAATCAAATGCCGGCATCCTGTCCGTCGCAGCAGGACCGAACGGCGCCATCGCGGTGGGCGCTAAAGATGGCCTCTATCTGCGAGAAGGCGCCAAGGGCCGCTTCAAGGCACTGCATCCATCGGACGCCAGGTACTCCTGGAACCCGCGGAACGTTAGCGCACTGGCTTTCGATACGAAGGGCCGCTTGTGGTTTGGGTGTGACCTCGGCGTCGGCGTGCGCGATGGAGACGTCTGGCATCTGTACACGGGAAGCGAAGGGCTGCCATACGATCATTTCACCTGTGCGGCGCCTGGCGAAGACGGCGTCATCTGGTTTGGCACGGAGCGCGGGGCCATTCGCTTCGACGGCACTCATTGGTCCTATCGCGCGGGGCTGCGCTGGCTGCCAACCGATCACGTGTTCAGCATTACCGTCGAACCGGATGGTTCCGCGTGGATTACCACGAACGGAGGGATCAGCCACATTCGACGCCAAACCATGACGCTCGAGTCCAAGGCGGCGTGGTTCAACGAGCAGGTCGAAACGCGCCACAACCGTGATGGATACATCACAAACTGGCGTCTCGAACGCCGTGGGGACGTGACCAGCGCGCAACCGGCCATCACGGACAATGACGGACTCTACACGGCCTGCTACGGCGCCGCCATGGCCTTCCGCTATGCGGTGACAAAGGACCCCGCGGCGAAGGCTCTCGCGAAGCGCAGTTTCGATGCGTGCAAACGCCTCGTGGACGTCGTCCCCGAATCAATGAAAGGCTTCCCCGCACGTGTACTGATCCCCATCGACTGGCACGAGCCAGTCAACGAAATCCACAACGACGCCTCCAACCGCAAACACCGCGAGGTGGACCCCTTCTGGAAACTTATCACGCCTCGGTTCGTCACCAGCGAAGACGGAAAGTACCTGTGGAAGTGCGACACCAGTTCCGATGAACTCGCCGGCCACTACTTCTTCTATGCGGTGTATTACGATCTCGCCGCGGAGTCGGAAAAAGAGAAGGCGCCGGTGCGTGAAGTGGTCCGGGACATTACCGACCATCTCATCCGCAATGGGTTCAATCTCGTCGATCACGACGGCACGCCCACGCGGTGGGGGCGCTTTGGACCCGACTTCCTCAATTCGGAGAACGGCTGGCCGCAGCGCGGGCTGAATTCCATGATGATGCTCGGCATGCTGGCCGTTGCCGATCATGTCACGGGCGATCCGAAGTATGCCGATACCGCGAGGATGCTCCGAGACCAGCACCAGTATCACATCAATACGATGATGCCAAGACCCACCTTCCCCCCAGCCAACGTCGTTCCCTGGGACAACAATCTCGGCCTGCTCTGCTTCTACCCGCTGATGCAGTACGAGAAGGACCCCGAGTTGCTGTTGCTCTATCGCCAGAGTCTCGAAGACTTCTGGCAGTTCATCAGCCGGCAGAAGAACCCCTTCTGGAACGTCGCCTACGGTGGGTGCGCCCAACGCTTCGCATCGCTGGCCCAAGAGGGCTATTTCGACAACGCCTTCCCCGCGTCGGGCCCCTACGCGAAGCAGTATGCCAAACGCTTTGCGTCGTTTGACCCGGCCACCCCCGACAGCCTGGATACCCTGAGGGGCATGCCCCTGGAACTCATCGGGTGGGAGATGAAGAACAGTCACCGGCTGGATGTCGAGATCGACCCGACACCCACCCAGGAACCCGATGTGGGCTGGTCCAAGGTGGATCGCAAGGCGTTACCCATCGAGGAGCGCAGCCATGTCCGTCAGGACCGCGACGGTTTCAAACTCGATGCCAAAGAAGACGACGGCTGGTCCGAACATGAAGGGACCTTCTACTTGCTGCCATATTACATGGGGCGATTTCACGGCTTCATCGAATAGACCAGCATCTGCGAACAAGTATGCCGGACGATTCTGAGGAACAGGTTGGCGCCGCCTGCGGTCGGTTCATGTCGGCGTCCGGTGAGAGGGCTAGGGCAATCGCATTAAATGCGCCCGTTCCGCTACCGCCACAAAGCCCCTCTGGTATCGCCTCTCTTTGGGAGCTACGCAAGTCGAAGGTGATACAGAATGAGCTGAGCCACAGTGAGATATGCTCTGGCGGTGGCCCAAGGTCACTGGTGAGAACTCCGGGACAGGTGTGAATCGGCGGCGTCGAGCCGCCCGAATGGCCTGAAAGGCCTAGATACTCGTAGCCCTGGGTTGGCCCGCCGAAACGGCGGGACTACCCAGGGTCAGCACGTTGCAGAGGAATCCCCTGAAAGGGGTGCATAGCTCACGGTTCAATCTGATGAACGGTGCGTTTGGGATTGGCGAGTCGACGACTATGTAACCCTTTCAGGGTAGTAAAGAAGGGGTTCTCTACCCAGGGTAGGCCTCCGCTACGCTTCGGCCAACCCTGGGCTTTAAGTATATTGGCCCTTCAGGCCACAAGAGCATGATGCGACGTCGTTCTCCAAATTCTGGGCTTTGTGTATATTGGCCCTTCAGGCCACAAGAGCTTGATGCGACGTCGTCCTCCAAATTCTGGGCCTTAAGTATATTGGCCCTTCAGGCCACAAGAGCTTGATGCAACGTCGTTCTCCACATTCTGCGGCAGCCGGGTAGCCTCTTCGCACTGCCCGTGGCTTGACAACTCGCCTGACCCCAAAAACGGCAGTCAAACCTGGGAACGCCACGCACCAGCGTGGCAAACCATGAAGATAGCGCCGGATACTCAGATGAACGGCATCACCCAGAAGGTGAGGGTACCGTTCTCTTCAAAGCAATGTGACGTACCAACATCAAGACGTAGAGACCGCTTAACTACCTTCTTTAGGCTGACATTTCCCCATAGAATACTTGGGAAGTGAGTACTGAGGCCCGTTGGGGCACATGGGTCCACTCCATGCAGGTTCGCAGTTTTGATGCGATTGCCCTGGTGGGAGGGCTTGACGGCATTCAGAGTGCTGTGATATACACAAGCTCCTGATAGTGTGAACGGTGAGAAGGCCCGATGTCAGTGCTCCGTCTGAAAAGTATCTCCCTGTGCTTGGTTGCGGGATTGATTATCTCCGTTGTGGGATTCCCGTTTCACGCGGTCACGCATGTCCACGCCGGGAGCACGGACACGTGCCAACATGGCTTGGGGTATGGGTTCCATTCCCAGGGAGAGCATGAGACCCATTCTGGTGAGTGCCATATCTGCGCCCAGTATTCCGCGATGCGGATTTTCCAGGTATCGCAGCCGACGGCCGTAGTAGCCTTCGTTGCGACGTATTGTCCCGTGGATACGGCGGACGAACGCACTGCCGTTTCCATGCATGCCTCGAATTACCTCGGTCGCGCCCCCCCCGCATAGTCTTTTCACTCCGCTTCTCTTTCCATCAAACGTACCCACACGGAACCACAGATCTGTCTGTCGCGACGCTCCGTGCGCGATGAAGAAGCCCTTTGCTTCTCCATCCTCCTGAAGAGTGCCGCGTTGTGAAACCGAATCAAGGGAGAACTATGCGATGAGTCTCGTTATTCGCAGGAATGATGTTGCTGTCACGCTCGTGGCGGTGGGTTTGTTCTTTGCATGGCTAGGCCTTGCCCAATATGAGAATGTGCGAATGCACCGGGAACTGCATGGACTCGCGGACCGCCTTCTCGATGAGTGGTTTGCGACGGAGAATCCTCCAGTCAATCGAGATGACTTTGACTATCTCGCGATAGTGGACTCCGAGCGAGCCTTCAAGCTTTTTGGCCGCGCATGGGGAGTCGTCCACCTCTATATCCGAAACAAGGACGATAAGAACATGGAGACCTTCAAAGGAATCGAGTACTTCTACCAGCGCATGGGCGATCAGTGGGTTCTATTGGACAGCGCAGGATGTTCGGCGAAGGAGCATCACATCCGGGCCTTTGACGAGTTTCTCGCGAAAGGCATGGACGTCAACGAGCGCGTCATAGACGCGGCTCTGGGGTTTGAATTTGATTACGAACATATGCTCGCGCATTTGGAGGGACGGGATAATGAGCACCATCACGACCACGCTCATTGAGCCAACAACACCGATGGTCTCGCAGGAAGCGGCCCGGGATAGGGACATGGAGCATGTCGTCGAAATCAAGAACCTGTGCGTGGACTACCGCACGGAGAGTGGAAAGCTGATACGTGCGGTGGATGGCCTTGACCTCTGCGTGCGCCGTGGCGAGGTTGTGGGGTTTATCGGCCCCAACGGCGCAGGCAAGTCCACCACTATCAAGGTCCTCATGGGGTTTCTTCGGCCCAAGTCCGGCTTCGCCAAAGTGTTCGGCGAACCGGCAGGAGCCATGAAGGCGCGCCGTCGCCTCGGGTTCCTGCCCGAGGTGGCCCTTTACTATCCGTTCCTTACCGCTCGAGAAACTCTCGACATGTTCGCCACGCTCCGGGAAATCCCCAAGAACAGGCGAAAGATGGAAATCGACACCCTGCTGGAAAAGGTGAAACTCATGGGGCGAGACCGCGAGCTTGTCAGAGGGTTCTCGAAGGGGATGTTGCAGCGCGTAGGAATTGCGCAGGCGATCATGGGTGAGCCCGATCTCTTGATTCTCGACGAGGTTACATCAGGACTCGATCCCGTTGCCCGATACGATGTCCGGCGTATCCTGATGGACTTCAAGGCAAAAGGTAAAACCGTCTTCTTTTCATCGCACGAGTTGTCCGAAGTGATGATGCTGTGTGACCGCGTGATCCTGATTGATGAAGGGCGGGTCCTCAAGGAGGACAAGCTCGAACGGCTTGTGGACACGATTAGAAGGCACGTCATCAAGGTGAAACCCCTTATGCCCCCTCAGAACCTGCCCGAAGGCGTCTATGTGCATGCCGTGCACGAAACGCATACCACCTTCACCGCTGAGGATGAACTGGCGAAATCGCGCCTGAGGGAACTGCTTTCGCAAGTGGGCGCGGAGACGATCGATGAATACGAGGAGGCCGGGTCGCTCGAGGACTTCTTTGTGCGAATCATCGGCCACAAAGTGACATAGAAAGACTACAACTGATGGAAAAGATACTGAAAATCGCCAAAGTGTCCGTACTGGAGTCCTTCCGGCGCAAGGACCCTTACGTGGTCCTGCTCCTGGCTGCGCTCGTCGTGTTCGGGGCCGGCCTGTTCAGCCGCTTCGGCACGGAGGGTGTTGGGAAGTTCGTCAAGGATATCGGCTTCACCGTGACCGGAGTCCTGTCGGTGCTCGTTTGTGTGGTCGCTGCCGCGCGTCAGCTTCCCACGGAGATTCAGAATCGGACCCTATATCCCCTTCTGGCCAAGCCCGTTTCGCGGGTTCAGGTATTCCTTGGGAAGTTCATCGGGGTTGGCGTCATGGCGTCGGCCGTCGTGGTTCTCTTCTTCGCTGAGCTGTACGTGCTCTTCAAGCTCCTTGGAGTCCCGGTGAGCATCGTCTTCTTCCACGCGCTGTATCTGCGGGTGGTCGCGATGTGGATCATAGCGGGCCTGACGCTCACGCTGTCGCTGTTCACGACTCAGGGAGCGAACGTGACGATTTCCATGCTTCTCGCAGTCGCCATGCAGACCTTCGCAAACGCCATTGTTACGGTACGCACAGAACTCGAAGGCTGGGGCCTCCGCTTCATTGAAACCGTCTACTGGCTGCTGCCCCATTTGGAGTTGTTTGATCTGACAAAGCGCGAGGTCCACGGATGGCCTGCGCCACCGTTGTGGGTTCTTGCCGCACTCACGGCATATGGGGCGTTGTATTCGCTCCTGTTCATGTCCGTCGGTATGCGTCGCTTCCAAGTAAGGAATCTATAAGATGAGGGGCATATTCAAACCAACTGCTCTCTTTGTAGCATCGTTGGCCGCGGCCGGACTATTGGGGGCGATTCCCCACCTGTGCGCCTCGTATGTCCGCGTAGACGCTGCTTCGTACACCTCCAGCGAAGTTGACGCGGCCAGGGAGTCCATCGCCATTTCCCTGCTGGGACAACTCCAGATGTCGGTAGGCGACCTGATGTGGCTCAAGAGCATGGAGTACTTGCACGTAGGTGTCGTTCAGCGAATGCCGACCCGCGCGGAAGAGCAGCGAGGATACATGCGTCGCGACTCAATGGATACCGCGATGGGGATGGGGCACACGGAAGGCGTGAACATGACACTCGATGCAGAGCGGGACTGGCGCGGCTTCATCGGGGCGATCGAGCGACACGTCAAACCGTACCAGGAACAGCATATGCACGACGATCCGGTGGAGATCATTCCCTGGTATCAGTTGGCAGTCCGGCTGAATCCGCGTCTCGAGCGCCTGTACACGCTCGGGGCCTTCTACATGGCGGATTTCGCCCACGAGCCAGGTGAAGCCAAGGAACTGCTCGAGGCGGGGGTGCAGGCAAATCCACACAGCTTCGAGATCCACGCGGCCCTGGGCCGCCTGTTTGTGGAGTATGCCGGGAACCTGGGTGCCCTTGAGCACGAGCATGAGGAGGGCCATGAAGACAAGGACGGAGAAGCGCTGTACGACCCCAAAACACCCGGTGAAGCATACGAGACGGCTGTGGGCCTGCTGAGAAAGGCCACGGAAGAAGCGCTTCGACAGGCGGCCGTCATGGCGAAACAGAGGCAGTCCTTTGACGACTTCCAGAAGCAGGTGCACGGGGAGACATACCTCTTCCTCGCGCAAGCGCTGACCGAACTGGGCCGCTATGACGAGGCCGTTGCGGCCTGTGAGGAGGGTTCCCAAGTGACAAAGTACGCGCTATTACGGTCTCAGCAGCGCATCGCTGAAAAACGGCGCGCGGGCGAAGCGGTACCGGATGAGGAAGGGAAGATCGCTGACCAAATGAACCACGCGCGGCGGGGCGAGGATGGCCCCAAGCGCAAGGCGGCCCGAGCCATTGATTCAAACAAGGCTGCACCAGACGAGAAGTTGGAAGAGATGGAGATGCCGCCGCTCAGCCACGTCATCAGAGTGGCAATCGGGTATGGCGATAGCGAATTGAAAACCGTGAAACAATTGCTGGATATGGACCCCACGCTTGTTTCGCAATCATCGCAAGAAGGCGAACTGCCCACTCACTGCTGTGTCCGACATGAGGCGGTGGAAATCCTGAAATACCTGGTATCCCAGGGGGCGGATGTGAATGGCCAGGACCGGAATGGACAAACGCCTCTGCACTTGGCCGCGTGGTTCGGCAAAACCCGCTCGGCGGAAACGCTCATCGAACTGGGAGCGGATGTCCGGAGCAACGGTGCCGATGGACTGGGACCTCTGCATATTGCGGCGCGCGAGGATCGCGTCCCGATGATCGAATTGTTGCTCGAACACGGCGCTCGGGTGGATGAACCGACGGCGGACGGGCGGCAGCCCTTGCACGTGGCCGCGCAGTACGCTAGTCTCGGCGCTCTTCAAACACTCCTGGCTAAGGGGGCAGACGTCAATGCTGCCGATGGGAGTGGGTCGACGGCAATCCACTGCTTGTTGCAGTGTTATCATCCCAGGGTACCGGAACCGAGCACCCTGCCGGGAGGTTTCGAGAGCGTCGAATCAACGTGGCGCGGCACGCCCGACCGGGGAGCACAGCATGATGCCGACGCCGCGCTCACGGCTCTTCTCGAGCACGCACCCGACGTGAACCAGCCGGATGGGGCTGGCTTTTTCCCTATCCACTATGCCGTGTGGAGCGGCAATTCGGAGATTGTAGACAAGCTACTGAAAGCAGGCGCACTTCCGGACTCGCTCAGCACGCACGGGGTTTCAGCACTCGAACTCGTCACCAATACCGAAGTCCTCTCCCGATTTCAGACTTCCAGCACAGAGCCACATTCGCTGAATCTAGCTGTCGTGCTGGGCAGCACGGCCTCGGTCGAAGCATTCCGGGAGTCAATCGGGTCCGCCGCAAACCCGCTACTTCCAAATCCGCTCATCCAAGCAGCGGCACTCGGGAGAAAGGACGTGCTTTTGCAGTTGATCACGTTGGGCTTTGACATCAATGGACTAGACCAGGATGGTCTTGCGCCCCTGCATCTCGCGTTGAGAAAGGGAGAGGGGGCCACTGCCCGCATCCTGTGCGACACGGGCGCGGACCCAAATCTGGTAGACCCCAACGGCGAGTCACCGCTCCACTTGGCCGTCCAATTCTGTGACTCAGAGACTGTTTCCACACTCCTGGACGCCGGTGCCAGCCCAAACTCCACAGATAGACAACGGAGGACACCCCTCCACATAGCGGGCAGCAAAGGAAATCTGCAGATGGTCAAGGCGCTGGTCGAGTCTGGAGCGGATCCAGACGCGGCTGACGAGGATGGGCTGACCTCGCGCTCGTCCCAGTACTTCAAGAAGAGCATAAGGGAGTATCTCAAAGGAGTTCAAAATCACTCGCGACAGACCAAGGCTCCAGACCGTGATGCCACACCGTAGCCGAGGCCGCAGAATGATAGAGTCTTCCCTGCCTGGCGTGACCGCAGGTATCACCGTTTACTGGAAGTCTCCTGCTTAAGATGAAAGCCGAGCATCAATTCGCGAAGTGGACACCCCGCGAGCGGGCCCTTGTACGGTACCCAGGTGGGATCCGGGTGATCTCCCGTGTGATGATCACATTCCTCTTGGTTTCGGCATGTCATGAGCTACTTGGGCTGTGTACTGCCTCCACGTCGAATGCTCCGCTTCCTCGGGAGAGCGAGAATTCTGGTTGTGCTTTCTGCCATCTCATGTTCTCGCCGGTGCTGGCAAGTCCGTTTGTCTGCCCGGTGCTCCCCTGTGCCGCATGCGACACGGGGCCGGAAGCGCTTCCATCGGCTCCCCCAATGGTTTCCCGGCACAGACAGGAGACACCTCGCGGTCCGCCGTCCGCATGACCTTCCACACGGCACAAGGCGTTGCCTTATACAGTTCCTCAGGACCTGTACCCACGTAAGGGTACAGGCTCACCCGACAATTAGCAACTCACTGGAATAGAGCGGCCCGTAAATCCACCTTACAAACGGGTGAGCCGTAAGGCTACGGCGCGCTCTGTCAACGAGAATAAAGGACCGAATCAACATGAAACGCACTCGATTAGGATTCACCTTGATAGAACTGCTTGTGGTGATCGCGATAATCGGCATTCTCGCGGCGATCCTGCTGCCAGCCCTGGCGCGGGCTCGTGAAGCGGCGCGCCGCGCATCCTGCCAGAACAACCTCAAGCAAATGGGTATCGTGTTCAAGATGTATGCGAGTGAAGCCAAGGATCTCTTTCCTTCTCTCAAGACCAGCGGCTGCGACGGAAGCGTCCATTCGATGGAACAGTTCTTTGACGTTGCCAAGGTCTACCCCGAGTATCTCACGGACTTGGATGTGCTCATTTGCCCGAGCGCTGCGGGAGGTCCAGACGCTCTGTCGCGGTGGGATGAAGGACAAACCGAGAGTCCTTACTGGCGCGAATGGACGGGCAGCCGCAATGGCATAGTCGAACCCTGCGAAGTAGGCGACTATCCCTACACGTATATTTCGTACGTCGTGTCAAACCCTATGACCGCCTCCTCGACGGCGCTCGATTCGCTCGACACGAACATCATGGAGCCTACGATTGGTCTGGGTGACCTCATTCTGGATGACCCCACGGTCGTAAATGGAGACTGGCCCGTGGCCGTTCCCGGAAGTGGATCCTCAGGGGGCAATACCATCTTTCGTCTGAAAGAGGGAATCGAACGCTTCCTGATCACCGATATCAACAACCCTGCGGGGAGCAGCATGGCGCAATCCGAAGTCGCAGTAATGTGGGACATCGTCTGCGATGAAGCTGTGCACTACAACCACGTGCCGGGAGGGTCCAATGTGCTGTACATGGACGGCCACGTGGAGTTCCTGCGCTGGCCGGGATCGAGCGGACCCGGAGGCTCGTGGACCCATCCAGAGCTTGGCATCGGAATGCCGGTGGGCGGCAAGTTCCCCATGAATGCTGGGGGACTGGTCTTCCACGAGGCAGGCCACCACTACGGGGAACTCGTCCCCTGAAGCCTGTAGCTGGACGCACAGATTTCGGGAGCCCGTTTGGCGCTCACCTGTTGCCTCCAGACTTGGTAGTTGATGCGCGGGAGCCCTGGCGAGCACGTCGTACCGCCGCCAGCCGGGGCTCCCCGCCCAAACCCAGTGCAAGAACACGGGGCGAGGTCCCGTCACGCAATGGAGCTGAAGACAACCTTCGGGGGAGATACGCATGAGCAGTTTCTTACAGATCCGCAGGCGCGACCTGGTCGTTCTCATGGTCGCTACCGCCGCCGGCCTCGCACTCCTTGGGTATGCGCGATGGGATATTGCCTCCAAACGCGCCGCTCTTCAGGAAGAAGCACAGACGCATCGTGCCGAGTTCTTCTCCACATCCCAAGAGTCGGAATACGAAGATATCCTCGAGACGGAATGCGGGAAGTCGATGGGAGTGCTCGGGAAGGACTGGGGAGTCATTCGCCTCTACACCCGGCAGAAAGGGGACGCGTCAATGAAGAGTTTCATGGGCGTGGAGTATTTCTACAAATACGAAACGTCCAAGTGGGTACTAACTGATACGGCGCGCATCGATCTGCCGGAGTACATCCTGGAGGGTTACGGTAAGTTCGAGGACGCGGGGTATGCTGTGGACGGCAAGGCCTATCTGAATTTCAGCCGTTAGAGGAGGGAGTTCGCCGCATAGCGAAACAGGGTCTGCTCGACGGGCAGGGATTCCTGGGCGCATCTGGCGTACTGACACTCACGGGACCAGTCAAGCTTGGGGAACCCCTTCCATTTGACTCAGGCCCTGCCTTTCGCTGCCTCCCCTTGGAACTTATTTACGGGAGAGTGTATAACATAGGCACGCGCTTGGGCACCCGGTGCCGTGTCCGGGCGTGTCACACGCCCGCATTCCAGCAGGGCCGCCCCGTTGGTGCAAAGCGGCGGTTGCCCGAGCAGATTCGATTCCAGGATGCCCCAGGCGGGGCCGGGAGGCCTGCATGAATAGTTCGACGAAAATGGCCGTGTATGTTGCCATGATCCTGTTCTCCATCGTCTCCATCATGACCACCTACATCAGCCTCACGGATTCCATCCTGCCCGAACCCACATTCGACATCCCCCTGGGCGGGGGCTATATGTGGAAGGACTGCGCCATTTTCGCACTGGCCCTATCGGTAGCCATTGGGCTGATGTTGTTTGGGCTGAAACTGGCCATCATCGATGGCCAGAAACGGCTGAATCTCGTGGGCATTGTTGGCCTGACTTTCATTGCCTTCATTTCCATCACCTTCAACATGGACGTGCTGTATCGTACCGCGGACAAGGAATTCTTCCTGCGCTATTCGGACCAGAAAATGCGAGCGGTCTATGAGAATTTCCTGGCGGAAGCCCAGACCAAGCTGACCGCCCGGCGCGAGGCGCTGCAAAAGGTGGTCGCGAAGCAGGAGGGCGAGTTGGAGGCCGAGATCCGCGGTCTGCGCGAGAAGCCCGCGGGATACGGCCCCGTGGCGCGTCAGGAAGATTACCGCCTGACGCTTGCGACGAAGGAAAGCGAAGTCGAGTTGCAGAGCGTCGAGGAGGCCATGACCATCAAAGATGAGGCCGACATGCTGCTGGCAAACACCCAAGCGACTTCGCTCGAGGAAATCCACGCGTTGCAGGAGAAACTCCGGGTACCGGTTGCCAAGCTGGCCGGCTTCGCGGCCATGCCTGTGCCGCCGATAGTCAAACAGGAAACGCCGCTGTTCGTCGTGTTTGAGAAGTTGTTTGATTGGCGCAACATAGGTCCAATGGAAATCCTGATCCTGTTCCTGGCGTTCCTGCTGGACTTGGGCGATATCATCGGCTACAGCCTCGTCCCGAACAAGGCGCAGCGTGTGACGCGGCCTGCCTGGGCCACGTTCCCCGAGAACTTGAGCGGCCCTGAAGTGGTCCGCAGGCCATCGGGGGCGGCTGCGTTCCTGGAGACGTCGAAGGATACCCCTGGCACGTCCGAAGGGCTTCTAAGCGCGCCTCTCTCGACTGTGGATGAGGAGGTTCCAGTAGCGCGCTTTTCCGAGGAACGGCGCCGCAGACCTTTCCGGTTCCGGCGCCGTTAGCTGATGCCGGCCCCGCGCCTGCGTCGTCATGGGGCCAGCGAAAGTGAATTACTTGAGCGTCGTGTCCAGCGCCTTCGCCGCCGACGTTCTTTCTAACAGTGGGGCGTCCATCAGCCCAAACAGCATGATGGCCTCGGCGACGATTGAATCGCCGATCTTCGCACAGGCCTTCACCTTGCACGCGTTTCGGCGCATCTGAATCATCTCCGCTTCAAGGATCAACTGATCGCCCGGCACCACCGTGCGGCGGAACTTGGCCCGGTCGATGCCCAGGAAGATCGCCACCTTGCCAGGCAGCGAGTTGTCGTGAAAAATGAGCACGGAACTCACCTGGGCCATGCTCTCGATAATGAGCACGCCGGGCATGACCGGCATGGAGGGCCAATGGCCCTGGAAGTACGGTTCGTTGACCGTGACATTCTTGATGCCCACGACACGCTCAAAGGGCACAAACGAAAGGATGCGGTCCACCAGCAGGAACGGGAAACGGTGCGGCAGGACCTTCATGATCATGTTGACATCCAGCACCGCGGGCAATTTGGACAGCGTGGACAGGTTGTCGCGCTTGGCCCTGCCGTTGGTGAGGCTCTTCTTCACTTCCTGCGAGAACTTCACGTGCGATGCGTGGCCGGATTTCACACCGATGACGTGGCCCTTGACGGGGCGGCCCAACAGGTACATGTCTCCCAATAAGTCCAATATCTTGTGGCGGACAAATTCGTCGGGGAAACGCAGCTCCTCATTGAGGATACTCTCGTCGCCGATGGCGACCGCGTTCTCAAGGCTGACGCCTTTGATGAGGCCCTGCTCCTGCAGCATCTTCGCATCCCGCAGAAAACCAAAAGTGCGGGCCGGAGCGATCTCGCGGGCAAACGTGTCCGGCGTGATGACATAAGAGGCGTATTGCGTGCCGATGGCCACATGGTCGAACGCAATCGTCATCGTGACACGCAGTTCATCGGAAGGCAGCACGCTCAACGTGACGTCTTCGTTCTTGTAGTAGACGGGCTGCTTGATGCGGATGAACTTGCGCTCGGCGTGCTGCTCGACAAAGCCCGCCTTCTGCAGCGTGTTCATAAAGGGCACCGCGCTGCCGTCACCGACAGGGGTTTCGCTGGCATCCACGTCGATGTTGAGATTGTCGAGGCCGAGCCCGGCAATGGCGGCCAGGACATGTTCGACGGTATGGACTTTCACACCGTTGACACCAATGGTGGTGCCGTAGGTGACGTCCACCACGTTGTCCACGTCGGCCTTGATGGCGGGCCGGTCCGGCAAATCGCAGCGGTAAAAGGTGATTCCGCTGTCCGGGGGTGCGGGCTTGAACGTCAATGTCGTGAGATTGCCGGTATGCAGACCGATCCCCGAGAAAGACGCTTCCTTAGCTATCGTTTTCTGGTGTTCCATGCAATTGACCTTCTAATTCGGCGCAGCGCGCTTCCAGAGCCTTGATGCGGCGAAGCGCATCGGGGAGTTGTCTCAGAGACCCATGCATACGCCGGCCTCGCTCGTGTTCCACGGCGGGGTAACCGAATACGGTACAACCGGGAGGGACAGACTTGGTTACGCCGCTGCCTGCGGCAACGGAAGCGCCATCGCCAATCTCGATGTGGCCGGTCAACCCGGCCTGGCCTCCGATGGTCACATTATCTCCCAGGACGGTGCTGCCCGCAATGGCCGCGCTGCCGCAGACGATACAATTTTTGCCTATTCGTACATTGTGTCCAATCTGCACCAAGTTGTCAATCTTTGACCCGTCGCCCACGACGGTGGCGCCAAAAGTGGCCCGGTCGATGGCGGAATTCGCCCCGACTTCAACGTTATCTCCCAAGATCACCGTGCCCACCTGTGGAATCTTGACTTGGGCATCGCCGTGGCGCGCAAAACCGAAACCATCGGACCCGATCACGGCGCCGTGGTTGAGGACACACCGCGCACCAACGGTCACACGGCTGCACACGGTCACATTCGCGTGCAGCACTGACCCGGGCCCTATCCTGGAATCGCGCCCCACGTACGCGCCGGCATGCAACTCCACCCCGTCTCCCAGTGTGGAACCTTCCTCGACCACAACGTGTGGCCCGGCCACCACCCCCTTGCCCAAGTGCACACTGGAGTGTACGAGTGCCGTGGGATGGATCCCCGGCTCGAGCGCCGGCTCCAGCTCCTTCTGAATCCGCTGCAGGATCTTGAGAATGGCCTGGCGGGGTTCGTCCACCTGTATGATGGGGATACTCGCGTCGCGCAACTCGCGTGAGCCGAGCACCGCGGCAGCTTGGGTGGTTTCGAGATGGCGCAAGTAGCGGCTGTCAGCAAGGAACGTCAACTCGCCCGCCGTCGCTTCCCGGATTCCGTTGAGTCCGGTAAGGCGGACCGACGCGTCTCCAAGGACCGTCCCACCAACCAATGCGGCTATTTCACCAACGGTTGTGTTCATGTGGCCTGGTCCGGGGTCCGGTTGGCGTTCCGGGAGCACCGGCTCGGCGGGCCTCAACCTACTTCTTGCCGTTCAGCTTGTCTGTGACTTTTGTCGTGATGTCAATCGTGGTACTGAAGTACAGGACCGACGTGGGGCTCTTCGGGTCGGCCTCAAAAATCAGATGATAGTTCTCGGCGACGCCGATCGCGTTGATGGCCTTGTCGATATCTTCCATCATCGTGCCAAAGAACTTACGCGATTTGCTGTCGATTTCACCCTGAAGCCGCTTGAACTCGGCCTGATACATCCGGTAGTCGCTCTCGATTTTGTCGCGGAGCGTGGTCTTCTGCTCGTCGGTCATGCCCGTGCCTTCTTCGAGCTTCTTCTTATCGGCGGTGATGCTATCGGACAGGGCATCAATCTTGGTCTGTAGTTGCTTCTTTTCGGCTTCGAGCGCGTCCCATTCCCTCTTTTGCCGGTCGTAGTTGTCAAAGACCTGCTTGCGATTCACGACGGCAATCTTGTATTGACCGCCAGCCGGCGCCGCCTGGGCGGCCGCGGCCTTCTCCTGTGCAAGGGACAGCGAAGGCATCAGAAGCGAAACTAGTACCAGAGCGACTAATGATTTGACCGCCGTGTTCACGTTCCAAAATCCCCTTATAGGTTATCGTCGGCACACTCTTGCCGCAGGCTGAGAGTCAGGCACACACCCAACCGCCCTGCTCCGCGAATGTGGTTTGGTCAGGCAGGACAAGCGCGGAGTATAGCATTACCCCGTGCGCACTGCAACTCCATCAGGACACGATCACCGGTTAGAATCGGAATCCGCCCTGCAAATGCACCTTGGGACCATCCTGGTCCTCGTCGCCATTCAACGGCATACCGATGTCCACGCGAATCGGGCCCATACGCGGCACGTCAAACCCAATGCCGACGCCCGCACCATACTTCATATCACCGAATCCGAAATCACTGGGCTCGAGCCAGACACCGCCGGCATCCAGGAACCCATAGAGCCGGAACCACTTGTTCCACTTGTATTTGATTTCCAGGTTATTGACGAGGCGCAACTCGCCGCCCACGGATTCATCATCACCAAAGATGCCGTAGCGTGGCCGGGTGGGGCCAATATCGCGTGAATCGTAGCCGCGCACGGTACTGGATCCGCCGACGAAATAGCGGTCCGACAGCGGAATCACGTCCGAGTCGCCCCATGGCGAGCCGATGCCCTGGCGTGAGCGGTAAGACAAGACCCACTTGCTCTCCTCATCGAGCGCCCAGAACCACGTCGAATCGTGATCGATCTTCCAGAAGTTGTTGTCTCCTCCGATACCAGCGATCTCGAGTTGGAGGTCGTGCCGCGCGCCCTTCGATGGATCGCGGGAATTGTCGGTGGTGGTCCGGTTGATTCCCCAAATACTGCTGATGGTCACATCGCCGCCGATGTAGGGGTAGTACGCGCTGAAGGGACCGGTCTCCATGTCGCTGTAGTTGACGCTGCGATAGCTCACAGCGGTGCGGGCGGTGACATAAGGGGACAGCACCTTACCCAAGCGCAACTGGCCGCCGCTGGTTTCCTGGGTGTAATCCGAGCCGCCTTCGTATTCGTAGGACTCATCAAAGAGGTCCACACCGAAGAGGATCGGGTACCCCATGAACTCGGGGTCAGTGAAGCTCAAATTGTATTCATTCCGGCGCTGGCCCAGATTCAGGCGAATCCGGAACTGCTGGCCGCCACCAGAGAACGTGGGCCAGTTCGTGATATCGAAATTATTGAACCGCAATTCCGTGTAGCCGCCGAACCCGTCGTCGGTGCTGTAGCCGGCGCCGAAGTTCCAGAAGCCCGTGCGCCCTTCGTCCACGTCCACCAGGAGGTTGGCAAAGCGGTCATTCTCCTCGATGTTCTCCATCGAGAAGCGGATGGCCTCGTAGTAGTCGGTGCTCTCGAGGCGCCGCTTGCTGGCTTCCAGCAGGGTGCCGTCGAATCGCTCGCCCGGCACCACGAAGATATCGCGGCGGATAACGTCGTCACGGGTGACGTCATTGCCGGTGACCTTGATCTCACCCACGTACTTTAGATCGCCCTCATCGGTGCGGTAGACGATGTTCGTGGTTGTGCTTTCCTTATCGAGGGTGACCTGCGGGGTAACGCCGGCATTGACGTACCCGCTGTCCGCGTAGCCCTTGGCTACCAAATCCGAGTCCTTCTGGACCTGTCCCTTGTTGTGGACATCGCCGGCCTGGACCTTCAGGAGCTTCAGAATTTCGTCGTCATCGAAGACGACGTTGTTGGCCGTCTCGATGGTACCCACCTTGTACTCGGGACCCTCAGCCACGGAGATGACGATATCCATCCCCTTGCCGCTGTCCGAGTAGGCGATTTCGGTACCGGCAACAGCGGCCTCGAGACGGCCGTGGTCGCCGTACTTGTCGAGCACTTTCTGAAGGTCGGCCTCGAACTTGTCCTCGTCGTACTTGCCCCCGAAGAACCACCACCGGCGTTTGGTCTGCATGCCCTTCCGCAATTGGCGGTCGGACAGGGCGTCATTCCCCTCGAAATCGACGGAGCGAATCCGGGCTTTCTTGCCTTCGTCGACCATGTACGTGATGCGAACGCGTGACGGGCCGACTTCTTCCACCACGATATCGACGGTCGTGTTGGCGATGCCCTTGGACTGGTAGAGGTTGAGGATGGCCTCGCGCTCTTCGTCGTAGCCATCTTCGAGGAACGTGTCGCCTTCCCGCCAAGACACGGCACCGCGGATGGCTCGCTCCTTGATCTTATCGTTGCCGATGATCTTGATTTCCGAAATGACGCGCTTCTCTTCCACGAGATAGCTGATGACCACTTGCTCGCCGTCGAGGGTGGCATCGGCCTTGATGGAAGAAAAGAAGGTCGTGTCGGACAGGCGGCGGATGTCGCGCGAAATGGCGACCTGGTTGTAGGTCTGGCCGGCTTGAACCTCAAGCTGGCTGCGGATGAGCTGTTCGCTCACCCGCTCGAGGCCTTGTATTCGGACCTCCTTGATGGTCTTTCCATCGAACTGTTGCGAAACTGCCGGAAGCGCAACGGCGAACGCCAGGAGCGCCATGAAGAGGATTTTTTTCGTGCTCAATTAGTCACACCTTCCGCTACGGGCACAACCGGCTCAAATGTTAATTTCTCACCCTCGTCCGCTGGGCGAACTTCGATGCGCATACCGGGTGCGAAAAGTCCTTTCAGCAATAACTCGGAAAGCGGGTCTTCGAGGTACTGCTGAACCGCCCTTCGCAGGGGCCGCGCACCATATTGCTCGTCACTGCCAACTCGCACGATGAACTCCTTCGCGTCATCGTTGAGTGTCAGTTCGTAGCCCTTTTCCCCAACGCGTTCTATCACTTCCGCCACATGAATGTCAACAATCCGGACCAGCTCTTCGTGGGTAAGCCGATGGAATACGACGACTTCGTCCACCCGGTTCAGGAACTCGGGATTGAAGATCTTCTTGACTTCGTCCATGACCCGAGACTTCATTTCCCGGTACTCATCCTCCTTGGAATCCTTCTGGAATCCGACCTGGGTCGAGCGCCCTATCCGGCGCGCGCCGATGTTGCTCGTCATGACGATTACGGTGTTCCGGAAATCCACTTTGCGCCCGGTGGAGTCGGTCATGTGGCCGTCTTCCAGGACCTGCAGGAGGATATTGAACACATCGGGGTGGGCCTTCTCGATTTCGTCGAAAAGCACGACCGAATAGGGGCGGCGGCGCACCTGCTCGGTGAGCTGCCCGCCTTCGTTGTACCCCACATACCCGGGAGGGGCGCCCGCCAAGCGGGAGACGGCGAACTTCTCCATATACTCGGACATGTCGATTGTGATGAGGGCCTCTTCGTTGCCGAACAGGAACTCCGCGAGCGTCTTGGCCAGGAGGGTCTTGCCCACGCCGGTCGGTCCCAGGAACAGGACTGAGCCGACGGGACGTCCCGTGTTGCGCAGGCCCGCGCGGGAACGCTGGATGGCGCGGGTGATGGCGTCGATGGCCGATTCCTGGCCGATCACGGATTTGTGCAGTTCGTCCCGCATGCGCAACAAGCGGGTGGACTCGCTCTCTTCGAGCTTGGTCAAAGGGACGCCTGTCCACTTGGAAACGATGTACGCGATATCCTCCTCCGTGACAACGGTCTCGGCGGAGTCGCGCTTCTTCTCCCAGTCGCGCTTCTTTTCGTCCAACTCCGCGATGAGCGTACGCTCCTTGTCGCGCAGACTTGCGGCGCGCTCGTATTCCTGCCGGCGGATAGCCGATTCTTTTTCGTGGGTGACCTTCTCAATCTGCTGCTCGATATCCTTGAGGGTCGCGGGGCGCGTTGTGATCTGCAGGCGGGCGCGGCTGCCGGCCTCGTCGATCACGTCGACCGCCTTGTCGGGAAGATAGCGGTCCGTGATGTACTGGTTTGACAGCTTCGCGGCGGCGACGATCGCATCGTCCGAGAACTTGACGCGGTGGTGCGCTTCGTATTTGTCACGGAGCCCCTGGATGATGCGGACGGTCTGGTCCACGGTAGGCGCGTCCACCATGATGGTCTGGAAGCGCCGCGCCAGGGCGGCATCTTTCTCGATGTGCTTGCGATACTCGTCGAGCGTGGTGGCGCCGATGCATTGCAGCTCGCCGCGCGCGAGCGACGGCTTTAACATATTCGCGGCGTCCACAGCGCCTTCGGCGGCGCCCGCCCCGACGATGGTGTGCAGTTCGTCAATGAAGAGGATGATGTTGTCCGCCCGGCGGATCTCTTTCATCACCGACTTGAGGCGTTCTTCAAACTGGCCGCGGTACTTGGTTCCGGCCACAACGCCCGCGAGGTCCAGGGTCAGTACACGGCGGTTGAGCAGGAGGTCGGGCACATCGCCGCTAACGATGGCTTGGGCGAGTCCCTCCACGATAGCGGTCTTGCCGACACCAGCCTCACCGATGAGAACGGGGTTGTTCTTGGTGCGGCGGCTCAACACCTGGATCACGCGTTCGATCTCGGCTTCGCGCCCAATGACGGGGTCGAGTTTGCCTTCCTGGGCAAGCACCGTAAGGTCGCGGCCAAAGGTATCCAGTGCGGGAGTCTGGCTCTTCTTGCCCGCGGAGGCCTGCGGACCCGGCTTGCCCTGGTCACCCAAGAGGCGGATGACCTCGGCCTGGATGCGTTCGAGGTCAACCTTCATGTCTTGTAGCACCTTCGCGGCAATCCCCTCTCCCTCTTTCACGAGGCCGAGTAGAATGTGCTCGGTACCTATATAGCTATGATTGAAGCGGCGCGCTTCCTCGACGGCCAGCTCGAGGACCTTCTTGGCGCGCGGGGTAAATGCGATCTCGTCGCCGGATACCACGGCGCTGCCGCGCTGGACCTGCTGCTCGATTTCAAGGGAAAGCGACTCGATGTCCACCCCCAGGTTTTCGAGCGCGCGGGCTGCGATCCCATCGGGTTCGCGGCAAAGACCCAGGAGGATGTGCTCGGTCCGGACGTATTCACTGCCCAGCCGGGTGGCTTCTTCGCGCGCCGCGCTCACTACGTGCTTGGCTCGTTCGGTAAATCGTTCCCACATAGTTCCTCTGCCTTCACTGGATCCATGCGCGCCCGGGGTCTGGCCCGCGACGCCATGGCTCTGATTTCGTTGCCCGCCCCGCCTGACCCCTGGTCCGCGTCAGAGGGCGCTTCATGCGCAAACCGCTCCGCATCTATGTATTCGATAGGGTCGCACCACCGGTGTGGTATCGCCCGAAATTGGATGCCTTGACAATGACCTTGTCTCATTGTGCTTGAACCGCGTGCACAATTCCACTTCACGCCGGCACAGCAGGCCCAATCCGGCCCATCGGTCCGATCCGTCCGATTGGCGTCTCATAGCGCGTCAGCGCGGGGTGTGCCTGTTTGCCGTCCGTGGAAGCGAGCACCGATGCACTTGGGCAGACCAGGAAACAAGGCGCTGGACTAAGAGAACCGCTCCCGAAAGAGGCTTGCACGCGCAGTACTCAACGCAAAATGATCGCATTCCTCGCCCTGACGCGACTCAAGATGTGCGGCCTGCGCAGTCACCACCAATTCATTCAACTGGGGAATGGTAAATCCCTCCACCTGCCCTGTGGCAATGCCCAGACGCAAAGCGGAAAGAAGGTCCAACGCCTCTTGAAACTCGAGGACACGAGCCCCTCGTGCAATGCCGAGCGCCCGGCCGACGCGGTCCGCCAGTGCGGGAAGGCTCTCGGCCCGCGTGAGCGCCGTGCGGGCCGCGCGCTCCTGGGAAACGGCATCGCCAATGGCGGACTTCAGGTGGTAGACGATCTCCTCTTCTGAGCGTCCCAGTGTGCCGCGGTTGGACATGATGTAGAGGTATCCGGGCGCACCCGCGATGTCTCCAAAAGCGCCTGTCATCGCGTGGTGGCTCTTACGAATACTCTGCTCAAGAGGTAGAACCTTGCCCGCGGAAGTCAAGCCAGGCAAGTGCAGGACCGAGGCGATGCGAAGACCGGTGCCCACTTCATCCAGCGACGATGACAGATATCCAAACTTGGGATCGTAGGCGAAATCCAAAGTCGCGGCCAGCGAATCGTCGAGTTCGGATACTCTGTTCCAGACGTCCTGGACTTGCATCCCCGCGGCCAAGGCGGTGTAACGGATGTGGTCCCGCTCGTTCACCATGATGCTGACGCACTGATCGTCGCTCACGAACACGCCTCTCGCGCCTTGGCCTTCGACAAGCCAAGGCGAAATCAGGTGCCGCTCGACCAACAGGCGCGCGTCGTGCTCGCCGAGTTCGGATAGGGGGTAATACTGGCCCCAAGCAAAGTGCTCGGAGTGTTCCAGCACGGAGAGTATCTGATCTTCCACGGCGCGCTTCTCGTCGTCCGAGCAGCGGTCAGGGAACGGAAAGTCCGCCAGATTGCGCACGAGCGACAATTGCGTATATACGACGCAGTCTTCATCCGGCCCGCTGCTGGCAAACCAACGCGCGGGTCTGTCTAACAGGGTCCTAAGCATGGCTTGCGCTTGTCCCTTCGCCCTGCGGTTTGCGTTCCGCCAACCGGAGGGCCTCTTCCGCACCCCGGATCGCATCGCGCAGCCGCGCGGCGTCTTCATAGCTTTCCGTCTTCAGGGCGCTGCGCAGCAAGGCCCTTTTGGTCTGCAGGTCTGCCCGCAACCGCTCGCGCGCGTCATCCCGGTGCGGGGCCTTGCCCCGGTGCCGGGACCCGAACTGGAGGCCGCGCAAAATGGACTCCAGTTGATCGCTGAAAGATTCGTAGCACACAGGGCACCCGACACGCCCGGACGGTACCACGTCCTGCAACTCGATACCGCAGGAGCGGCACGTGCGTTGGGGAAGGGCTGTGTCGGACACGGCGGCACCAATGGTCCGGGCCCTGGGGGCCGGGGCATCTCCCGACAGCTCGAAGCCAGAGACGGCCTCGGCCTGCCTGCGGGCCATGCACTCCGAACACATCTGTTGTTCAGAGACTTTCCCATCAACCACTTCCGCATAGCGGACGGTTGCGAGATTCTTGTGGCATCGTTGGCACAGCATAACAATCTACCTCTCTTACTAAGTATAGCATTCCGGCATTGCGCGTTCCATTTATGGGCCTGCGCAAGGCCACTCTCGCCTGCCTGCTTTTCAACCGCCGCGAGCGAAAAACCTGCCATCCAAATAGACGCAAAGCATGGCAGGGCCATACGAGAATCATAAACAGGTACATGAATGCTTTGATTCCGCTTGCACCCCACGTTTTCGAGCCGGTGGCGGCTGCTGGGATCCCCGCATTCCTTGCCGGTGTCTGAGGACGCGACAACTCACGCGTAGTGGCATGGTCTTGCCACTGGAGTTCCTGGTAAGCTGCACACATTCGACACGACGGAATTCGTCTTCGACCAACGAGCGATGGGCGCGGTACACGGACGGTGAGCATGCCGCCAACACCTCGGCGGTCTCACGCCGCTGAGCTGGACCGTGGCAGCGCACCAAAGCAGATAAGGAGTCCGAAAAGGGTCTCGGGTCGTGGATATGCGACATTTGGAATTAGGAGTGCGGATTGGCGGCAATTCTGGTTTGAAACGGACAAACGTTCCGATTAATGAAAAAAGTGCGAACTATTTTCTTGACAACACGCCGCATGCAATCAAGCGCGAAACATCACCAACTCTCGCCGAAACAGAATTGGAATGCAGTTATGCGAAAAAACAGATCGGTCTCCATCGGATTGGGTACACTTTTCGTTGCGTGCCTTAGCTTAGGCGCGGCTTCGGAAGACCCTCAACTCGTCTCTCTCGATCCCCGCTTTGTGTTCACCCAACTGGACACGGATCGGGACGGCCTGGGGGCCGTTCGCGAACTCATGCTCAAAGGGGACGAGACGGGCGCCCTGCGTTCACTTCGCGACCTTTACCGGGCGAAGTATCCCCTGCCAGACGGCGAACCTAAAATCGAGCAGGCGACGTTGGAAACTGCGGACCGCACCGTGAAGCACATCTTTCAGTGGGGCCCCTACGAACCAGCCGACTATGGGACGGACATCGACTGGTCCTGGGACCCTCGTGGGGACATCGAATGGGTCGCGGCGATGTACCGGTTCCATTGGGCCGACCCGTTGGCCCAGGCGTACCAAGCGACACGGGATGAGCGGTACGCCCAGGCGTTCGTGGAACTGACGAGTGATTGGATTCGCAAGCATCCACTTGAGAAGCGAGGCGTGACTCACCCCGTATACACGAACTGGAAGGGCTATCCGTGGCTGGACATTCAGACGGGTATCCGCGCGTCGAATCTGTGCCGGACCTTCCCGATCTTTGTTCACGCGGAGGCCTTCACGCCGGAATTCTTGGGTATCCTTCTCGCCAGCCTATACGACCATCAAGTCAAAACCGAGTTCTATCCCATGGGAAAGGTCCACAACAAGGCAATCTTCGAGCAGAGGGGTTTTGTAAACGTGGCGTACACGTTCCCGGAGTTCAAGGATTCGCAGCGTTGGCTGGAACTGGCCCTGGGCAGGGCGCAGGAGAGCCTGCTCGCCCAAACCACCTCGGACGGTGTCCAGCGGGAGTGGTCGGCAGGCTATCACCAAGGCGTATTGCGCGACGCAGTAGAGATGATGGGGCGGATGGAAGAGCGCGGAATCGCCGTTCCCCAAGAGTATCGTGCGCGGGTCCGGGGTATGTGGGAGTATCTGTTTGCCATGTCGACGCCGGACCTGGGATACGCAATGTTTGGAGACACGAGCCGTCCCTATCCCCCACCGGCACAACGCGGAAAGATGACGATGTATGGGTCTATGCTGCAAGCTACGGAAGTTCTAGGTGATCCCAAGTTCGCAGCATTGGCTTTGAACCAGACCGATGAACTGCCCGCGCTGAAGAGCTACGCTTTCCCGGAAGCGGGGATGTACTTCCTTCGCGATGCCTGGGGGCCTCAACAAGTCTACTTCGCGCTGCACTGTTCTCCGCCTGCAATCAGCGGCCACGACCAACCGGACAACGGCACCTTTGAACTCTGTGCCTATGGGCGCTGGCTAATGACTGACACCGGGTATTTCACCTACGGCCACGATCCGGAAGCGCGCGCCTGGCACCGTCAGACGCGCGTGCACAACACCTTGACCCTCGACGGCAAGGATACGCAGGTGGCTGGCAAGCACTTGCTATGGAAGACGACGGAACGATTCGATGCAGTGAGCGTAGAGAACGCATCTTACGAGGGTCTGACCCTTCGGCGAAGCGTATGGTTCGTGGACCACTCTTTCTTCGTGATTCTGGACGAGGCCATCGGAACGGCGAAAGGCACGCCGTCCCTGCACTTCCAGTTCGCCCCCGGTGAAGTATCCGTCGATACGGAGAAACACCAAGTCGCGACCGCGTTCGACGACGCAAACGTGCTGCTGTGGGTGGACCCCGCCGCGCCTGTCGTGTTTGAAGAAGAAGAGGGCTGGTTCGCCTGGGAATATGGGAAGCGCGAAGCGCGCAAAGCCGTTCGCGTCGCGGCAACGCAGGACGCGCCCTTCGCGTTCTTGACGCTCCTGATCCCGTACCAGGGCACGACGGCGCCGGCAGCGCACGCCGCGGTGACCGCGCCGCACAATGCAGGTGATAGCCGCGTGGTGATCGAGGTCAGCGTAGGCGGCAACAAATGGCATATTGGAAGAGACTTGGAAACGGGCGAGGCATGGTGCGAAGCTCGATGAACGCGTAGCGGGGAAATCGCCACCCCCCCTGAGAGGAGATGGAGTCATGCTCGGTGCGTCAGTCCTGCTGGCGGTGTTCGCGGCGGCGGCCCAAGGGGGCCCGGTCATACTCGACAGTACAAGGCAGCTCTTCCTGGACGACTATCTAGTCGCGTCCATAGAGAATGTCACCCGGGTAGTCAACCCCGCGGAGAAGTCGCCGGCAAATCCGGTGCTGTGGCCGCGGGAACCCTGGGAGGGCAAGGTGGCTATCGTGTATGGGTCAGTCCTGCGCGATGAGGGCAAGTTCCGCATGTGGTACCACGGCGAAGCGGGCGTCAGCTACGCGGAAAGCGACGACGGCATTGCATGGACGAGACCGGGCCTGGGTCTATACCCTGTGGATGGGCAAAACACCAATATCGTCGTCAAGCGCGGTGCGGCTGAAGGCGAACCCAACCTCCTCCCCTATTTCTACGAACTTTTCGGCGTGCATCGCGATGAACGCGCCACCGATCCAGAGCGCCGGTACGTGATGGGATTCCTGAGCATACAGCGGGAATACTCGGGTCCCAATGAGGACCCCTTCCACAAAGGCGAACGCCGGGGACTCGGCGTGGCCACCAGCCCGGATGGCATTCACTGGACCCTGCGAGAGAACTTCGCGACGGATGCCATCTGCGACGGCGGCACGTATTGGATGCTCGACCCAGCGCGCGAGGCCTTCGTGCTGTACGGCCGGACCAAACACATTCCGGAGGGGCTCTTGGAAGCGTGGGGCGAAGATGAGTGGGTGAAAAAGAGCTTCTGGGGACGCGCGGTGGCGCGCGTGCAGTCCCCCGATTTTCTCCAATGGGATTACACCGCCCCCGCCACGGCGCCCGTGGTGATGACGCCAGACGCGGAGGATAAGCCTGGCACCGAGATCTATTCGCTCCAGGTCTTCCCTTACGAGGGCCTATACATCGGATTGGTCCAGGTGTTTCACAATCAAGCCGACGCGTGTCATCTTGACATCCAATTGGCAGTGAGCCGCGACGGCGAAACCTTCACCCGGGTGGGCGACCGCGCCCCGTTCATCCCAGTCGGGCCGGTGGCCACCTGGGACCGGTTCAACACGTCGGTTGCGAACAATCCGCCCGTGGCCGTGAATGACGAACTGCGTTTCTACTATGGCGGACGCACCTATCGGCACAGTCCCTACGCGGGACCGGACAAGGGAGCTTCGGGAGGCGGGATCGGATTCGCCAGCATCCTGCGCGACCGATTCGTGTCTTTGGAGGCATCGTTTGACGGTGGTGTAATCGAGACGGTACCGGTCGCGCTGGCCGGCACTACAATCCATGTGAACGCGGCAAACCGGTTTGGAACGATTGAAGTGGAAGTCCTCGATGCGCAGACGCGCTCACCTGTTGCGGTTGCCCTCGCGGCCCAGGAGGATGCGCTTGACATCCCTTTGGTCTGGAAAGACGGCGCCGCGCCGGCGAAGGGCACCTATATTCTGCGCATCACCCTACGGAATGCCGGACTGTATGCGCTTTGGTGCGAGTAGGCGTGGCGTGTCTCGCATTACGCTCGTCGACGCCCTTGAGCATCTTCTTGCGCGAGAGCGGTTTCACGTCGCGGACGATCATCTCGCGCATGGCCTTGCCCTGCTCGGTGTCCTGGGGGTACGAGAGGAATTCGAGGGAGATCCCTAGACGCTCCGCCACGCGGCAGGCGATGAGCGGCCACACGACCCCGATATCCCCAATGATGGGAATACTCCCTTCGTGACGCGCGAATCCGGACATCTCCATCCGGAACGGCACCTTGAACATCTTCGTCTTGGGCAGACCGTCGGCAATTGCCTGCTGCACGGCACCGCCAGAACGTTCCGCCTCGTGGACGCGTTCGAGGGCGGGGTCCAGGTCGATGCGGACAAGCGTCTTGCCTTCCAGCGTATAGGTGTAGTGCTCCATCCACGCCGACCACATGCCGTGACCCGTGTATCGTTCGAACGGCCCGTCATGGATTTCCTGAGTCAACGCGACGGCCGATTCGATGATGACATCGGCGCTGGCGAGCATCCGCGCGAGCCGCGTAGCGCGCTCCATGAGGCTGATGCTGTCCCCGATATTCAATCCAATCGCGCCTCCTCCGACCAGTTGCGGGATTGTCACGAGAACCGGCAGGCCAAGCTTCGCGGCCATGCCGATCATGGTTCGTTCGTCGGCGCCCAGTCCGGCGATTTCCTCGAAGGATGAGCCCGTTGCCCGTGCCAGCGACGCAATCTCGCCGGAGAGATGCTCGAGCCACAGGCCCATCGGATAGCCCAGGTTGCCGGCGGCCTTGATGATCGTCTTGCCCTCCGCAAGGCGGAGCTTCTCCATGAGGTCAAGATCCACCGGCATATTGCGCCGCAATTCGTCGTACGATTCCGGGTCCATGAACGACAGTTCGAACTCACCCCCGCGCGGCAGTATCTCCACGGGAACACCCAACGGCGCGCCAGGAACACGCTTGACCTTGTCCAGCGTGCCTCCCATCTCATGCGAGACAACCGCGGAACTGGTGGACACGGCATCTACTACCCCCACGCGCATCAACTCGGCGATGAGCGTGGTCACGCCTTCGTGAATGTTGGGACCGCTTCCGGTAACCACGGCGACCTTGCCGCCACGCTCCTTGGCGCTCACGATGCGGTCAGCCGCTGCTTCGACCCGCGCTTGCGCGGTACTGTCCAGCCGCGACTCCAATGACTCCAGCAGAGCCTTGTCCACGTTCATACTCGGTACCTTTCTACCCCGCTCGGCTAGCTGACCGCCCGCTCGAGTACCATGTTTCCCGCGCGCGCGAGGTCTTCGGGAGTGTCCACACTGAATCCGCTGAACCCGCGATCGGGAATCAGAGACTCAACTACCCGCACGCGCAAACCATGCTCCAGCCAACGCAATTGCTCCAGGGACTCCGCCCGTTCGAGGGTGGTGGAAGGCAACATCGCAAGCTGCAACAGCGTCTCCCGCCGATACGCGTAGGTGCCGACATGCTCGTACACCGCATGGTTGATCGCCTCGCGCGGATAGGGAATGAGCGAACGCGAAAAGTATAGCGCGTTTCCGTACAGATCCACGACGACCTTCACCACGGATGGGTTGGCAAGGTCCTCCTCGGACGTGATGCGGTACATCAATGTGGAGATGTTGACCGAACTATCGGCCATCAGGGGGCCCACGACTTCATCGATCATCGCCGGATCGATAAAAGGCTGATCGCCCTGGATATTCACGATGATGTCCGCATCTAGTGTGCGCACCACTTCCGCGATGCGGTCGGTTCCGCTCGGATGATCGCGTCGCGTAAGCACGGCTTGGCCACCGAAGCCCCTCACGGCGTCAATGACGCGCTGGTCATCCGTTGCAACACAAACCGAAGCGAGAACCGCGGACTCCATGCAGCGCTCGTAAACGCGTTGAATCATGGGCTTGCCAGCGATGAGGGCTAGCGGCTTGCCGGGAAGACGCGTGGAGCCGTAGCGAGCGGGAATAATACCAGCGACAATTGGGACATGCATTGGTCTAGCACCTCCATGACGGATTCTTTATATACTATTTAACAAACAATATCAAGGAGTCAAGTGCAAAATCTCTTGCAATTGCGATTCAATAATGTTATTTTATCGACCATGAGCGGTAAAAAAGATAGTACGACGACGATGGCGGGCGCCTTGGCTGACCGCATGCTCGATGAGATCCTGAACTCCGAACTCAAAGAGGGGGACCTCTTCATGACCGGAGACCAGGTTACGGAGCGCTATGCCGTGTCGCGGACGGTCGCGCGGGAGGCCTTGAGTCAGCTTCAGGCGCTTGGCGTACTTAAAGGACGCCAGAAGAAGGGTGTGCTGGTGGCACGGCCGGATCCGGTAAGGCTTTCGGAACGTTGGGTCCCGCTGTATTGCCGGCGCGAGAATATCGAGGACTTCAATACCCTCGCGCAACTACGCTACGTTCTGGAGTTGGGTGCGGTAGATCTAGCGGTCGCACGGGCAACAGCCGAGCAGATCGAGCGTTTGGGGGAGTTGGCACGCCAGTTCGATGATATCGCCGCGGAGCACGGCCATAACGCGGAGGCGGACGAGGTGGATCTTGCGTTTCACACGGTCGTGCTGGAAATGACGGGGAACCCTTTGCTGGCGGGTATGCACCGGGTCTTGTCGCAGTATTTCTGTGCATCTGCCGAGTTTGACCCCAAACCGAGCGCATCGAAGGCCATTCAAGAGCATCACATGATCGCGGAAGCATTCCGGCGACGCGATGTGGAATCCGTGCGCACATTGCTGCGCATTCACATGGAAGACAACGTCCGCGGCTGATTGCGGATACAAAGTCTGAACGCACAGGGTCACAGGTTATCCTTGCAGGGGGAGAAACCATGTTCAGAAACCTTATTCTCGCGGCGGTGATTGTGGCGGGAAACGCCGGTGCCGCGGACAACGCGCCGCAGTATTCCGAAGAGCTTCTCTTTCCATTGCAGGAACAGCACGTGCACTCGAGCAGCCTGGCGGAGTGTCCCAACGGCGACTTTCTCGCGTGCTGGTTTCAAGGTTCCGGTGAACGGCGAAGCCCGGACGTTGTCATCCGAGGTGCACGGCTGAAACGAGGCAAGTCCACTTGGGGTGAGTCATTCCTGATGGCAGACACGCCGGGCCTCCCGGACTGCAATCCCGTACTTTTCATCGATCCCAAGCAGGAGTTATGGCTGTTCTGGATCGCCGTGCCCGCGGAACGGTGGGAAGATTCCCTGCTGCGCTTCCGAAAGGCCAAAGACTATCAAGAAAAGGGCGCTCCCCGCTGGTATTGGCAGGATGACATGATCCTTACCCCGAGCGCGGATTTCCCCACAACGTTGGCCATTGGCCTCGAGAAAGCGCGCCAAGCCCTGCCGGGGGTGGATACGGAGTTCGGGCGGACCTTGCGGCGCGACCTCACGCGAATCCTGGACGACGCGCAGGACTTGGGGAAGCGGCAGCGTGGCTGGATGACGCGGGCGCAGGTCGTGGTCCTGCCGAGTGGCAGGTTTCTGTTGCCGCTCTATTCAGACGGCTTCTTACTGGGGCTCATGGCCATTTCCGACGATGGCGGGGCGTCGTGGCGGCCCAGCGAGCCCATCGTGGGCGCAGCGCTCAATCAGCCAAGCATTGCGCGCAAGCAGGACGGAACGCTCGTCGCCTACATGCGCGAGGAGTGCGATATCCATATGCGCACCTTGCGCAGTGAATCCAGAGATGATGGGGAGACTTGGAGCGTCGCGGAGTACACGGACATCCCGAATCCGAATTCGAGCCTCGCGGTCGCGACTCTCTCGGATGGACGCTGGGTCATGGCCTACAACGATTCGCAGGTGGACCGCCATACGCTTAACCTCGCCCTCTCAGATGATGAAGGCGCGACGTGGAAATGGCACCGCCATTTGGACCAGCAAGAAGGCGGGGGCTTCCATTATCCATGCGTGCTGCAGTCGCGCGACGGACTGATTCACGTCACCTACACGTATCAGCCGGGAGAGAATACAGGGAAATCCATCAAGCACGTGAGCCTTGATAGCAACTGGATTGTCGCGGGAGACGAGGCGCGTTAGGTCGCGCCGCATCGCGGCAAGACGAGTACATCAGGAGAATCCAGTGGCCGAGATAAGCTACATCGACTTGGGCGTGCTTGTGCTGTACTTCGGCACCATGCTCGCAATGGGTTCGTACTTCGCGCGGCGCGCGAAAAGTACGGAACAGTACTTCGTGGGCGGGCGCGCGTATCCGGGCTGGCTCATCGGAGTCTCGCTCTTCGGTGCGACGATCAGTTCCATCACCTTCGTGGCGTATCCCGCGGACGCCTTTAAGACCGCCTACGTGCGCTATCTCATCTGCATCATGCTCCCCATTGGGGTCTTCATTGCCACTCGCTTGTTTGTGCCGTTCTTCCGGCGCGGCAAGGTCACTTCGGTGTTCGAATACCTGGAGGGCCGCTTCGGACCCGGCACGCGGCTCTACGGCGCCAGCGTGTTCATGCTGGCCCAGTGTATTCGCATCAGCATGATTCAATTCCTGGTCGCACTCCTGATGGCCCGGCTTACGGGCTGGTCCGTGCCGGCGTGCATCCTCATCGGCGGGATCATTACGGCCTATTACACCATCGTGGGAGGCATCGAAGCCGTCATCTGGACGGACTTCATTCAGTCGGCGATCCTCACTCTCGGCGGACTGCTCATCCTTGGCACAATCCTCGTCAAGCTTCCCGGCGGACTCTCCGAGGGGGTATCTCAGTTTTTCAGCGTGGCATGGGCGGACGGCAAGTTTGGATTAAGCCAACTGAATGCCCAAGGGGAGTTGCAGCCCATCGGGCGGGGAATCTCCATCAGCGAAAAGACGGTCTTCATGCTCCTGATCGTCGGGCTATTCCAATGGCTCGCGGAGTACAGCACCAACCAGGAGAACATTCAAAAGTACTGTGCCTCGAAGTCCGCGCACGATGCACGCAGCGCCATGTGGATATGCTGCTGGACCTGCGTGCCCACGTGGGGCTACTTCATGTTGGTGGGCACGGGCCTGTACGTCTTCTACAAGCAGTTTCCCGATCCAATGGCCCAAGAGATGCTCACCGGGGCGCGCAAGGCGGAGGAAATCCTCCCCTACTTCGTCAAAACGCAACTGCCCGTGGGATTGTCGGGGATCGTCATCGCGGCCGTACTGGCTGCGGCGATGTCCAGCATGTCCTCGGCCATGAATTCGATTTCCGCGGTGGCCATCACCGATGTGTACAAGCGGCATCTCGCGACGAAACGCGACGACAAGCACTACGTCATCGTAGCGAAGGCACTGACACTCGTGAGTTCGATCATCATGATCCTGGGTGCATACTGGTTGTATCGCGCGCAAAGCAAGACGCTGCAGGACCTGTGGACCGAGCTTCAGTCCATCGTTGCGGGAGGCCTGTTGGGGCTCTACATGCTCGGTTTCTTCAGTACACGTGGCGACGGCCGGGCGGTTGCCATTGGAATCCTTTTCGCAGTGGTGTGGTCCGCGCTGATTTCGTTGGCGGGCTTAGGGTGGTGGCTGCCGGCCTCCCTCTCTGACTCCATCAAGGCGAACTTCGAATCGTACTATACGGGCATTATCAGCAATGTCGTGATGTTCGTGGTCGGCTACGGGATGTCATTCCTGCTCCCGAAGCGCCCCCGCGACCTCACCAACTTGACGGTGTGGACCCAGGACAATGAACCCTTGACCTGAGATCCACGCGAGTTTCCGCAGCCGCACCCCCGGCGGATGGCGCCCCCAGGCCTGGCTCCCTCTCCAGGCCCGGGGGCTCCTCTATTCATGCTAATAGAGGCAGTTATATGGGACTGACCCCGTCTTTCGCGGAGGCTTTGCGCAGCGAAACACGGGGTCTGTCCCCAACCCACTAGTCCCCAACCCGCTATGAACTACTTGAGGCGCTGATGCCGGGATGGCGCTTTGACGCTCGCCCCACACGCTGCTATGATTCCAAATGCTGCAACGCGGAGTCGATCAGCATGTCGGAAGTGATCATCGAACAGCCCGGCGTGACGCCCATCACCTTCCCCATCTCACGT
>JADLGB010000175.1 GCA_020849535.1 Candidatus Hydrogenedentota bacterium | reverse complement strand
ACGCCTCCATCCAGTGGGACGCGGAGATCGACGTTGACGCCTATGCCATGCTCGGCATATTCTAGCCTCCGCAAGGCGAGTCATAGGTGGTCACCCTGCGCGTGACGGAATCCCTGGACTCCGAATCGGGAGACATTCAATCATGCCCCGCGTTTTGTCGCGCACACGCTACTTGTCTGTCGTTCGCGCCGCCGCGCGCACAATGATCTTGATGGCGCTCGCCGCCGGTTGCGGCCGCTCCAGCACGGACACGGCCGATGCTCCCGCGGGCAAAGACGCCCGGGATGTTCCGCCGAAGGCGCAGCTCTCGCGCGAGTACACGGAAGGGGGCACCATCACCCTCACGACCCAGGCCGGTCCCGTCGAGGTGCGCGTTGAGGATTGCGTCTATGCCAACACGGACGACGGGTATGACGACTACGTCGAGCTGGCGGGACAAGGCGTATACCTGGTTGCGCAAGTTGCAGGCAAGACGGATGAGGACGACCAAGAGCGCAAACTGTATGGCGCATTGGTGGGGAAGGCAATGCCTATCCAGCAGGATCCCGCAATGGGCGGCCAGCCCATGACCCTCGCGGTCCCGGGAGCGGACAAATACTCCGTCATTGGAGGCACCCTGCATCTCGATCGCTTCGAGCACGGCACCACCACGGTGGATTGGTGGGAAGGACGTGTCGACCTCACGCTTCAAACCACGGCGGGGGCTTATCCCGTCACCGGTACATTCAAGGTCGGGATTGTGTCCGTCTGGTAGGTTTGCGCTTGGTGGGCGAAACCGGTTTCTTTCCGTTGCCCCCGTGCACGGTCAGACCCATCGCGATTTGCAGCACCTCATTCATGTGCTTCACGAAGTGGATCTTGAGTTTCTTCCGCGCGTTCTCCGGCACATCCATGAGATCGTTCCTGCAACGCTCCGGAAGAATGACTTCTTTGATGCCCGCCCGCGACGCGGCCAGCACTTTCTCCTTGATGCCGCCTACCGGCAGCACCAGCCCGCGAAGCGTGATCTCGCCCGTCATGGCGAGCCCGATCTTGACCGGCTTGCCGGTCAGCAGCGACGTAACCGCGGAGAGTATGGTGACGCCCGCGCTCGGCCCATCTTTCGGCACCGCCCCCGCGGGCACGTGAATGTGAATATCCGACTCCGCGAACACTGCCGCGTCAATCCCCAGGGACACCGCGTTGGTGCGGATGTAACTCAAGACAGCTTGCGCGGACTCCTTCATGACGTCGCCCAATTGCCCTGTCAGAACCAGCCCGCCCTTGCCCTGCATGCGCGTCGCTTCGATGAAGAGGATGTCGCCCCCGGTTGCCGTCCATGCCACGCCCGTCGCCACGCCCGGAATGCGGGTCCGCTCCGCGACATCCCGGAATACCCTCTGGTTGCCCAGATACTGGGGGATGTCGTCCAAGTCGATGGTGATGGGTTTGCGCCGGCCTTCCGCGAAGGCGCGCGCACAGCCCCGGCACACGTTCGCGATCTCGCGCTCCAGGTTGCGCACGCCCGCTTCGCGCGTGTAGCCGTTGATGAGAAGACGCAGCGCCGCCGTCGTGAATTTCAGGCGTTTCCCCTGCAATCCGTGCGCATTGAGCTGCCGCGGCACGAGGTAGCGTTTGGCAATATGCAGCTTTTCTTCGAGCGTGTACCCGGGGATCTCGATGATCTCCATCCGGTCGCGCAACGCCCACGGGATTGTGTCCAACACATTCGCCGTGGCGATGAACATGACTTTGGACAGATCGAACGGCACGTTCAGATACAGGTCCGAGAAGGTATCGTTCTGCGCCGGGTCCAGTACTTCGAGCAGGGCGGAAGAGGGATCGCCGCGAAAGTCCGACCCCAGTTTATCGATCTCGTCGAGCATGAACACCGGGTTGTTCGACCCCGCCTTGCGGATGTTCTGGATGATGCGTCCCGGCAACGCCCCTACGTAGGTCTTGCGATGCCCGCGGATTTCCGCCTCATCGCGCATGCCACCCAGCGACATCCGCACGAACAGGCGCCCAAGCGCCCGCGCGATCGACTGGCCCAGCGAGGTCTTGCCCACGCCCGGCGGGCCTACAAAGCAGAGGATGGGGCCGGCCGCGTCCGGCTTGAGCTTGCGCACCGCCAGGTACTCGACGATCCGGCGCTTCACCTTTTCCAGGCCGTAGTGATCCTCGTTGAGCACCGCTTCCGCATGCTGGGTATCGAGCGTGTCCTGGGTGGACACGTTCCACGGCAACTCCACGATCCAGTCGAGGTACGAAGCAATGACGTGATATTCGGCGCTGGCCTCGCTCATCTGGCTGAGCCGGTTCAATTCGCGCAGCGCTTCTTTCTTGACCTCTTCCTTCAGGCCAAGCGCTTCGATGTTTTTGCGATACTCGTCGACTTCGGGCCGCGCATCATCGCTTTCGCCAAGCTCCTGCCGAATCGCCTTCAACTGCTGCCGCAGAAAGTACTCCCGCTGGCTCTTGTCGATGGAACTGCGCACGTCCTTGCGAATTTTGTCGGACAGCTCCATCATTTCCACTTCTCGCGCCAGCAGAAACGCGAGCCGCTCCAGGCGCTTCTTCCGATCGGTCATGGCCAGAAGCTTCTGCTTCTCCTCAACGGGGATGTTCAGGTTCGCCGCGACAAGATCGGCAAGGAATCCCGGATCATCGATGTTGTCCAGCACGTTGGACGCCGCGTCCGGAATGTCCGGCGAGAGCGCGATCAGCCGCGACATCTGCATCTTCACCGCCGTGGCAAGCGGCGCAAGACTCTCGTTGCTCTCGGTGGAATCATCCAGTAACGTTACGCGCACGATTGTGTACGGATCGCGCTGCTCCACGCCCGCGACCTTGAACCGCTGCAACGCCTGGATCACCACGTTCACCGTCCCGTCTGATACGCGCTGCATTTGCAGGATGCGGCTCGCGGACCCGATTTCATACGCGCCATCGATCGTTCTCGTTTCGCTCTCCCCGCTCTTGCGCGTAAGCAACGCCACGAAACGGGACGACATCAGGGCGTCGTCGATCACCTGGATATCGGGCCTTGCCGTCACCCGGACCGGAAGCACCGACATGGGAAACGCCACTTGATTGGTCAGCAGCAGCACGGGAAGAGTCCGTGGGATGTCCGACCCCGGCTCAGGCACACTGCTGTTCTCTGTGGTCCCCTCGTCAGTCATGATCCCGATTCCTGTGGACGCGCAGCGTCAAATACCCATCCGCGTATTCCACTTCGATGTTTTCGATGGAGGCGCACGGCGGCAGCTTGAGGAAACGCACAAAGGGGCCGTACGGAATCTCCATCAGGTGGACTTGCTGCGTGCCTTCCGGAATCTGCTTCGCGCGGACCCCCGCAATGCGAAGCACCCCCTCGCTCACCGTCACCGTGATGTGCTCCTTCTTCACCCCCGGAAGCTCCACGACGATAATCAGGCAATCCCGGCGTTCGTAGATGTCCACCAGCGGCTGCCACGTGGATGAACTGACATGCTCGATGCTCGCGGCCCCTTGCAGGCTCTGCATGAGCCCCTGCATCTGGTTCAGCATCTGGTTCAAGTCGCGCATGAACGGAGCCCTTCGGTCCACCTCAGTCACACCGCCAGTATACGAGCGCCCGGCCCGCGGCGGCAAGCCCCCGCTTTTTTGGAGTGCGGTGGCTTGCCTCGCAAAACAACGCGCAACTGCCAGAACCAGCCACGCCGAGGCGGGGCTATGCCGCACGTTTATCGCCTATCCTTCGCCGTTCTGGAAATCTTGGAGCTTTTGGGTCGCCCAAGCGGGGCAAGACAGGAGGAACACCTGCAAGGCATGGCAAGCGCGTGTGGGACCGGCGCCCTCGCCGGTCATCCCATGTCCTCACCGCATGAGGATCGCCATGTTCCGCATCCCATTGGCATGCGCCCGGTGGGAGTGGAATCGCCCATCCGTGATGGTGCAGATTCCGCTCACGGTGATTTGTCCGCGCGGTACACCGGCCTTCACGAGCTGGCCCGCATTCGCCTCCCACAGATCCAGGAGCCGTCCACGTGTCGGCAATCCCGCCTCCAGGAATTCACGCGCGAGTTCTTCCGAAACCTCATACGAGGTGGGCCCGGCAGACGGGCCGATCACCGCATGCACATCGGCGGGGTTAGTGCCAAACGACGCCGCCATGGCTTCCACCGTGCACCGTGCGATGCCCTGTACGGTCCCGGCACGACCGGCATGGGCAACGCCGATTACCTCCGTTACCGGATCGAAGAGAAGGATTGGCACGCAGTCCGCCACGGTCACGGCGATAGGCAGTCCCACCTCTCCCGTGATGAGGGCGTCGGTCTCCGCGAAGGGCGCGTGGCCTATGGCGCTGCCGCGTCCGCGATCGCCGGCCGCGACGATCACCACACGCGTGCCGTGCACCTGCTTCCCAACTGTGACTTTGGCGCAATCGATCCCAAGGGCTGTGCAGAAGGCCTGGCGTCCGGGTTCCCCCGAGGGATCGTGCGCGCGGCAGTCGCCGTCAGAGCGGTCCGACATGGCGGCCACGGCCACGCCCAACCGCTCCAGTTCCGCGAATCGAATCATAGGATGTACTTGCTGAGGTCGCGGTTTTCCATGATGTGACGGAGCCGTTGCTCCACCTCGGCCGCGTCCAGATGAATGGTCTCGCCCTTGCGTTTGGTCGCGTCAAACGAGATGTCTTCGAGCAGAAACTCCATCACCGTGTGCAGGCGGCGCGCGCCGATATTCTCCGTTTCCTGGTTCACACGTTCGGCTATCTGCGCGAGGGCCTCCACCGCACCACCGCCGAACTCCAGCGTCACCTCTTCCGTCGCCAGCATCGCCTGGTACTGCTTGATGAGCGAGTTCTTGGGCTCCTGCAAGATCCGAACAAAATCCTTCGCTTCCAGACTGTCCAGTTCGACACGGATTGGGAAACGCCCTTGCAGTTCCGGAATCAGATCGGAAACCTTCGTCATGTGGAATGCACCTGCCGCGATAAAGAGAATGTGGTCGGTCTTCACGGGACCATACTTGGTCGTCACCGTGCTGCCTTCCACAATCGGCAGGATATCGCGCTGCACACCTTCTCGTGACACGTCGGGGCCGTGTCCGCCCGTGCCCCGGCCCGCAATCTTGTCGATTTCATCGAGAAACACGATGCCCGAGTTCTCGGTGCGTGCCACGGCATTCTTCACCACCACGTCCATATCGATCAGGTTGTCGAGTTCTTCGCGCTCCAGAATCTTGCGCGCCTCGGCCACGGTCGTCTTGCGGCGTTTCGTGCGTTGCGGCATCAGGCGTCCAAACATCTCCTGTACGTTGACGCCCATCTCTTCCAGACCGGAATTCGAGAAGACCTGCATCATTGACGTCTTGCCCGTTTCCCGCACATCCACTTCGATTTCGCGGTCGTCGAGTTCGCCCGCGGCCAGCTTTCGCCGCAGCAACTCCCGGGTCCTCGCCTCGCTGTCATCAACGGGGGCGGGCGCCGGCGCCTCATCGCCCGCGTGCGGGTCGCCGGGCCGGTAGATCCGCTGCGGTCCGCGCGATTGCGGCGGTAGCAGGAGGTCGAGCAGGCGGCTCTCCGCCGTCCGCCGCGCGGTTTCTTCCAGCTCTTTCTCCACCTCGGCGCGCACCATGCCGATGGCCACCTCGGTCAACTCGCGTATCATCGATTCGCAGTCGCGCCCGACGTAGCCCACCTCCGTGAATTTCGACGCCTCCACCTTCACAAATGGCGCGTCGGCCAATTTGGACAAGCGCCGCGCGATCTCCGTCTTCCCAACGCCTGTCGGCCCAATCATGATGATGTTCTTCGGCATCACCTCATCGCGCAGGGCGTCGGATAACTGCTGGCGCCGCCACCGGTTTCGCAACGCGATCGCCACTTTGCGCTTGGCGTTGTTCTGCCCGATGATGTATTTGTCCAACTCTTCGACAATTTCTTGTGGTGTCAATTCGCTCATGCGGAATGTACTCCTGAATCGGCCGGGAGAGGGGAGAGGCTCAGCCCATCTTTTCCACACGCCTCGTGTGGCGCTCCCCGCCGCTGAATGGCGTGTCCAGCCAGATGTCAATCAGTTGGATGCATTTGTCCAGTGAAAGGATGCGCCTGCCAAGGCAGATCACATTCGCGTTATTGTGCTCGCGGCTGAGACGCGCCATGTCCGGCGTGGCGCAGGTCGCCGCCCGGATTCCTTTGTACCGGTTTGCCGCGATGCCGACCCCGATGCCCGTGCCGCACATCAAGACGCCGCGCTCCGCTTCCCCGGACAGAATGGACTGACAGACCTTTCCCGCAAAATCCGGATAGTCCACCGATTCGGGACCATTGGTGCCGCAGTCAATCACTTCGTGCCCGCGGGACTTCAAATGCTCCATAATCGCCGGTTTGTACCAGGGAGGAGGGTCTTCATATCCCGCGTGATCGCTGCCTACCGCTATTCTCATGGCCTGTTCTTCCCAAAACGTGAGAGCTTTCGCCGCCGCTGCCTTCGCAACGCCGCGCGAAGCATGCTACACCTTACCAAATTTGCCCAGTGCCGCACGCGATACCGCGCCCTCTCGGAGAAGGACACCCCGTTCTGGGTCGAATACAGTCGAGGGCAGGCTTGGCGCAAGTGCGCCGCCGTCGATGCAGACCGCAATGTCAGGGACTTCGATTTCCTCCAGGCAAGTCGCCGGTTCTTCGCCGCTCAAATTTGCAGAAGAGGAAGTGACCGCGTGCCCAACCTTCAGGCAAAGGTCGCGCACCAGCGGATGTGCGGGAACGCGTACGCAGACGTACGGCTGCCCGGCGGTTACAGCCCCTGGGAGTCGTGGCGACTTCGGCAGGAGCAAGCTGAGCGGCCCCGGCCAGAAGGCCTCCGCGTAACGCAGTGCCGCCCCGCTGATGTCAGAAGTCACCTCATGTACCTGTTCGAGGTCTGCCGCCACCAGCAGAATCGGATTCGACTCCTGACGTCCCTTGCACGCGAATAACCGCGCCAGGGCCGCGTCCGAAAATGGATCCGCGGCGATTCCGTACACCGTCTCCGTGGGGTGAACGACCAGAAGACCCTTGGCAATGGCCTCGGCGGCCTCTGCGATTCCTTCCGGTGTCGGCGGCACGATCTTCATTCGATCGACTCCAGGTATGCGCGAATCTTGCGGAACGCGCGGCTGCGGTGGCTCATGCCCGCCTTGACTGCCGGGTCCAGTTCGCCAAATGTATGCACGTGTCCTTCCGGTATGAACAGCGGGTCGTATCCAAATCCGTTGCCGCCGTGCACCGCATGGGCGATTCGGCCTTCCACCGTACCCGTTTCCAGATGCTCGCGCCCATCCGCGTCGACATACGCCGCGCAACACACGAAGCGCGCGCCGCGACTCTCCTCGGGGACGTGCGCCAGCGCGGCCAGCAACTTAGCGTTATTATCGTCATCCGTACAGCCCGGACCGGCATACCGCGCCGAAAGCACGCCGGGCGCCCCGCCCAAGGCGTCAACGGATATGCCCGAATCATCTGCCACGCAGGGCATGCCCAGGCGTTGGCTGTAGTACCGCGCTTTCAGGAAGGCATTGGACGCGAAGGTATTGCCGTCTTCCTCCGGCGCTTCAACCTCGGGGTGGTCGCCAAGTCCTGAGATGATCCAGGGTATCCCATCCAGAAAGGCGCGGATTTCTCCGAGCTTGTGACGATTGCCCGTCGCGATCGCAACCCGTTTAGGATTCATGAAGCGCCCGCGTTTGCACGTCGAACAGGGTACGGATGCCACCTTGGCCCAAGTCGATCAAGGCATCCATCAATTCGCGCGAGAACGCTTCCCGTTCCGCCGACCCCTGCACCTCGATCAACCGGCCATCCTCGCGCATCACGATGTTCATGTCCACCTCCGCCGAGGAATCCTCCTCGTAACAAAGGTCGAGCAGGGGTTCGCCATTGACGATGCCCACGCTCACCGCGGCACATTGGCCTGTGATGGGAATCGTCTCGAGTTTCCCTTCCGATACCAGGTGGGCCATTGCGTCATGGAGCGCCACATACGCGCCTGTGATGGCCGCGGTTCGCGTGCCGCCGTCCGCTTGCAGCACATCGCAGTCCAGGATGATCTGCCGCTCACCCAGTGCGCCGAGATCGACTACTGCGCGCAGGGAGCGCCCAATGAGTCTGCTGATTTCCAGCGCGCGGCCTTTCTTCACCGCGTCGCGAGAGATCCGCCCATGTGCGGATCGGGGAAGCATGCCGTATTCCGCCGTCACCCATCCCTTTCCGGTGTCCCGGAGAAAAGGGGGAACGTGCTCGTCGACCGACGCGGTACACAGCACGCGCGTGTCGCCGAAGGCGATGAGTACCGAACCTTCCGCATACTGCGTGTAATGGCGCTCGATGAGAATCGGCCGCAGTGCGTTTGATACACGGGAGTCTGGGCGCATTCCTACTGAACCGGCCCAGGCAACAAGCCTTCGATCTGCGCGGTGGCCGCGGGCGACGCGGTGGATTCCTCAGCCTCCGCGGAGGCCGCTGCGACCTGCGTTTCCTTCGTATCCTTGTGATACTTGTTCAGCAAGTTCTCCCACAGCGGATCTTCCTTGAGAATTTCCACCGCGCGCTGAAGCTGGACATCTTCGATAGTCGTGTCGCTGACTTCATTGCCGGTCACGCTGCCGTGATTCTGCCTGTTCTGCTGCGAAGGATCCTCCTCCCACGACTCGCGCATCTGCAGGAAGAGGTCGCGCCATTTCTCCATCGGAAGCGGGACTTCCACGTCCGGCAGGATGCCATGCTTGTTGATGGTCACGTCGGCGGGCGTGTAATAGAGCGCGGTCGTCAGGCGCAGCGCGCTGT
>JADLGB010000174.1 GCA_020849535.1 Candidatus Hydrogenedentota bacterium | reverse complement strand
GCGGGCGGGTGCTGACCAACGAGTACCTGGTGAAGTGGTTCCTGTTCTGGGATGCGCTGACGCGCAACCGCTCGGACGGCTCGCTGGTGCGGCTCATCACGCCGGTGCGCGAGGGCGAGGACGTGGCCAAGGCGGACGAGCGGCTTTCGGACTTCGCGAAGGCGCTGGCGCCGGAGTTGAGCAAGTACGTCCCGGATTGAGCAAAAGGGGACGGACAGCTTTTTCGAAAATGGGTCCCAGCTTTCGCTGGGACGACGGGTGAGGCCTGATTTCGAGGACGGCTGGTGTCCTGTTTGGTGCCCCGGCGAGCTGGAGACGGTACTAGAAGGCCGTAATTGCATGCCGTCGCCGTTGATAATTCCTTGATTTATCAACGGGCACGCGACACTAACCCGTTAAAGTGCACCGTTGGGGAAAACCGGCATAACGCTAGTGACGTTGGCCCCGTTCTGAGACAGTTCGAAACTAGAAACTCGCCGCTTCGTTTGCCCTCTGTTGCTGACCTTGTTGGGACGTCACAAACTGATACCAGGAGGCTCGAATAAAAAGGTCCCGATTTACGGAACGACGGCATGACGCGCATGAAAAGGTGACGGTCACTCATTCCTGGGGATTCCAGGCCGTCCCGGCAGGGGTTGGGCAGGACCTGCTTTGATCCTTGCAAAATAAACATTCAGCGTTAAAAATGCATGGATGCTAACACGAGACACTGAAGGACGGGTTCTGGAGGCGCTGGACCGGCAGGCGGCCGCTGCCATCATCGGCCCACGCCAGGTGGGTAAGACGACGTTGGCGCTGAAGATCGCCAGGTCTCGCGAATCGGTCTATCTCGACCTCGAGGCGCCGCGGGACCTGGCGAGACTACAGGCTCCCGAGCTTTTTCTGGAGCAGCATTCCGACAAGCTCGTCATCCTGGATGAGATTCACCGTGCGCCATCGCTCTTTCAGGTCCTGCGCGGCGCGATCGATCGCTCGCGGCGCAAGGGTCGGCGGACAGGCCTGTTCCTCATTCTCGGCTCGGCATCCATTGAACTGTTGCGACAATCGGGTGAGACGCTGGCTGGTCGCATCGCCTATGTCGAGATGACGCCCATTACTGCCGGGGAAGTACCGGCCGAGCGCGCGGTACAGGACAGGCTCTGGCTGCGCGGCGGATTCCCCGACAGCTACCTGGCCGCGTCGGACGCGGAGAGCCTGGCGTTGCGCGAGGACTTCATCCGCACCTACCTTGAACGCGACGTGCCGCAGTTCGGCCCTCGCATTCCGGCTGCCACGCTGCGCCGGCTTTGGACCATGCTTGCGCACAACCAGGGGCAACTGCTCAATGCGTCGCGTCTAGCGGCAGGCCTCGAGGTTTCCGCACCGACTGTTACCCGTTATATCGATCTGCTCGTGGACCTGTTGTTGGTGCGGCGGCTGGAACCGTTGCACGCGAACGTCGGCAAGCGTCTGGTCAAGTCGCCAAAGGTTTATGTCCGCGACGCCGGTCTCGTGCACGCACTCCTGCGCATCGAGACGCTCGATGACCTCTCGGGCCATCCGGTGGCCGGCGCAAGCTGGGAGGGGTTTGCGATCGAAACGCTCATCGCCGCCGCGCCCGGGGCGGGCTTCAGCTTTTATCGTACGGCCGCCGGTGCCGAGGTGGACCTGGTGCTGGATCTCGACGCGCGGCGCGGGCGCTGGCTGGTGGAGATCAAGCGTGGGCTCGCGCCTGCTGCTTCCAGGGGGCTGCTGCACGCGGTGCAGGACCTGCGGCCGCGACGAACCGTTGTCGTGTATTCGGGCGACGAGGCATATCCGATTGCCGCTGACATCGAGGCGTGCGGTCTGCGTCGTCTGGCGAAGCTGCTGGGCGACTAGATTCAAAAAAGGTGACGGACACCTTTTCCATCCAGTAGGCCGTCATTCCGGTCGGAGCGCACAAAGGTGTCTGGCACCTTTTCGCGGGAAGGAGTGGCGCCCCCTTTTTCTCGCTCGTCATTCCGGCCGCAGCGCAGCGGAGAGCCGGAATCCATTTCCCAGTCGAGCCGCACTGATTTCTTGACTTCTGTAGCCGCTAGGCTACAGTGTTCCGCATGGGACTTGTCGTCGAGCGCACAAGGGAATTTGCGCGATGGCTGAAGGCGCTGCGGGACACGCGGGCGAAGGCCATGATCGCCGCCCGGATCGCAAGGTTGGCCGACGGGCACCCGGGTCGGCATCGGGTACTGACGGACGGAATATGCGAACTCAAGGTCGACGTCGGGCCCGGCTACCGGCTGTATTACGTTCGCACCGGGAAGTCGGCGGTCCTGCTCCTTGCGGGCGGCGACAAATCGACGCAGGACCGGGATATTTTTCGCGCCGTGAGAATGGCGCGCGAGTTGAAGGGGTGAATGATGGCAATTAGCGCCAAGACGCGTAAGAAGCTTGGCATCAAGAGGTGGGATCCGGCGGACTATCTGGAAACGCCCGCGGACATGGCCGCTTATCTCGAAGCCTGTATCGCGGAGGCCGGGGACGATGCCGCGTTCATTGCACGTGCGCTGGGCGACATTGCTCGTGCAAAAGGAATGACGCAAGTGGCACGTGCGACGGGTCTGTCGAGGGAAAGTCTGTATAAAGCTCTATCGGGCGAACGGGCACCGGACTTCGCCACCATCCTCAAGGTTGCCGACGCGCTTGGCCTGCGGCTGAGCGTGAGCGTTAAGGCCGCTTAGCGCTCTCGCCGCCGCTACTCCTCTTGGAAAAAAGGTGACGGATACCTTTCCCTGCCGGAGGGCCGTCATTCCGGCCGGAGCGCAGCGCAGAGCCGGAATCCATTTTCTAAAAGGTATCGGTCACCTTTGCCACCAAACAGCTCGAGGTTTACGCTGTGTGGGAAGCGGAAGCTTGGCTCGTTATCACAGTGATTGTCAGGTACTTTTGAGGGGTTGTTGCCATGAAGCTGACTTACGACCCGCAGCACAATATCGCTTACATTCGATTTCATGAAAAATCCGGCACCGTCACGACGCTGAAGGTGAGTGAGGAGATGAACATCGATATTGCACCGGACGGCACGGTTTATGGCATCGAACTGCTGAACGCCAATGAGCAGTTGGCGGAGAACAACGGAAAGCTGGTGCTGGATTCCGCGGGCAAGACCCGCGAGATCCCGTTGATGTCCTGACCGCATCGAGGAAAAAAGTAACGCATACCTTTCCCGCCCTCGTCATTCCGGCCGCAGCGCAGCGGAGAGCCGGAATCCATTTTCGCTGCGTGAAAGAAAGGCAAAATGGGTCCCAGCTTTCGCTGGGACGACGGACTGCCTGCAGGAAGAGCAGTCAGGAAAAGGTGTCCGGCACCTCTTTCGAATCACCAAACCTCACGTGTTTACCTCTTGTGTCATGATCTCAAAATCCTCGCGAGGCGCCTCGTAGCCCGGAGGTTCGATGTGCCCGTTCACGCGCAGTATGGAGCCGTCGGTGGCCTCGATCTCGCCCTCGACCTGCGTGCCCTTCAGGATTGTCACGCACTCGCCGTAGACCTGCTTCTCGAGCAAGGCCGTCTGGAAGGCCTCCTTATCGGAGCGCATGCTCCGCAGCCGGGTGACCTCTTCGATCGAGGTGCATCCGAAGCTCTCGACTTTGGCCACGTAATAGGTCCCCTGCCAGGCGACCAGAGCGGCAGCAAGAAAAAGAATCACGATCTCCTCCCGAGCTTTACCTGTTCGCTATGAGTGCGATGCCCTTGGCTCACGGATGATGCCCGTGGCACTTCCAAAATCAATAGCCTCCCCGCCATTGCTGGCGAGGAGGCTTGTGCATACCTCTCAATGCACGTTTACCCTGTGGTCATCCTGACGGTCCGGTTACAGTCGACGCGAGCTCATCCAACCGATAAGAAGGTCGGCCACCTCGATGTTCTTGGTGCCGATCATCATCATGTGCTCGATACCGGGCATGGGGCCGGGCGAACCCGGATAAAGCGAACCGTGGGTGAGGTCCGGCAACAGGGCGTACTTCATGTCCCCACCCGCGCCATTGATCTGATCCATCATGGTCACGCAAGCCGCCGGTGGGCGTGGCGGCGCGAAGTAGTCGCCGTCCACGACCAGGATCGGGATGTGTTTGAGGGTATCGATCTGATCTGGGGTCAGGTTTCCGAAGCACCCGGTCTCGAGCTGGATGATGCCCTTGACCTTGCATTTCGATTTGCCCTGCCAGGGATAACAGCCCGACTCCGGTTGGAGTGCGGCTCTCGTCGGGAACGAGCTCGATTGCGAGTGACCCATCAGGACCATGCCGCCGACCTTGCTCGCGAGCTTCACCATTTGGGCGGGACTGTTGTAGAAGCCTGCAGGGTCCGCGGGAGCCGGCGCCCCGGACAGGGTCGTCGTCATGTCGGGGATCACCATGTTGTAGAACTGCAGGTTCGACTTTGGACCGACCCCGATATTCTTGATGGGGAACTTCAGATCCGGGTGCGGAATGGTGGTGCTCGCGCATGGCGAGACCGTACATGGGGTGGTCCCCCAGCGGAACACGTTCCAGGCAAAGCGGTCAGTGGCGATCAGGACCGCGGGTAGTTCCTGGCACACGATCGAATTCCCGCTGGGCGCTGTGCCACTGGCGGTGCACTGCAGATTGTCAGTCCGCACCATGTTGTATTTCGTGGCGTCGAAGCCGGAACGGGCGCGGCCGACCTGATCGATCATGTAGGTGTCGAAGCCCTTACGGACGAAGTACTCGTCCCAGCCCATCCGTCCATCGGGCGTGGTCTGCCAGGACTTCGTGCTCAGGCAGCAACCGTGCACGATGCCAATCGGAAAATGCTTCCTGAAATGCTTCTTGCCTTTCTCAACCAGTGGCAACATGAACTGCACGTACATCTGGTTGATCATCGACTCGCCATCGGCGACGGTTCCGGTGGTTGTTCCTCCCCGTGCAACGTCCGCATTGATGTAGTGGGTGGTCCCTTCGATAAAGAAGCTGCCGTATCCGCGGAGATGGAGAGGCCCGTTGGACTTGACGTCGCGATATTCTTGCGCCGACGCAATCGTAGGCAGCAGCGCAAGTGCGAATAGCGCCGAACTCAGCACGGCCCGGTATACGGTGTGTCTTGGTTTGGGAGAGCGCATGGCTTCCTCCTTTGGTAAATGCTTGGATTATTGGCCCCCACGGAACGTGGTGTAGCGAACCGTGACTAACCGGCGAGCAGCTCGACACGATCGTCCCATCGCCTGTGTGTATCACCCGCCTGACGCGAAACTCTATGCCGAGCAGGCAGGAATATCTTTTAGAAAACTGACATTGGTTATCGAAATCCTGCGATCGTATCTCTGAGCTGACAGCACTTGCTGGACGGAGCGCGCTGATTGAATTGAGGAACCTCTGCAAGAAAAGGTGACGGACACCTTTTTCCCCGGGGGTTGGTTAAAGTTGATTCGGTGATCGATGGGGATCGTGTGCGGAGCTGTTGCATTGGTCCCTCACGTCAAGGCGTCGTCCTCCCCTTCATCCTGTCCCTTTGCTCGCCTCGTTCCTTCGGGGTTGATGCGCCGTGGCGCTTCCGGCCGTGCAGTCCGGAGATGGTGACAGACACCTTTTCGGCTGGCATGACAGCAAAAAGGTGTCTGTCACTTATTTCTACTGCGTCGGGAACGGATACCTTCTCCCGCTCTCCGTCATTCCGGCCGTAGCGCAGCGGAGAGCCGGAATCCATTTTCGCCGCGTCAACGAAAAGCAGAATGGGTCCCAGCTTGCGCTGGGACGACGGACAACGGGAAAAGGTGTCCGTCACCTTATTTGGGGGGACGTTGGAGGTATGCGTTCCCTTTGTCCGTTGATAGCAGGGGCGTGGTGGGGGTTGCCGGGATGCAAAAAGAGTGCATAATTAGTGCATGTCTTTTTGATTGCGGGGCATGATCATGGCATCCACGGCCGCTCCGAATGAGAAGTTGGTGCTGGAACGAGGCTTCGAGGCGTTCCTGGAGTCCCTGCGGGATACTGGGGCTGGGGCAACGGTTCTTTCGCCCAAGCGGTTCAGCGATGCGTTGCATATCGATCTGCAGACTCTCGCGGCCCAGGCGCGGGTGCACCGCAATACGGTCAGTCGCGCGCCGGAATCGGAGAGCGTGCAGCGCTTCTTGCGCGAGGCCATGCGCGTGCTGAGGGCCGCGACCGACTTGTCCGGCGATCTGGAGCGTGCCCTGTTCTGGTATCGGAATGAACCCCTGCAGGTATTCAATTACAGGACGCCGGAACAGTTGGTGTCCGACGGACGGACTGAAGATTTGCTGCGCTATGTGGAGTCGTTGCACGGAGGTGCCGCCGGGTGAAATTTGCTCCACGCAAGGATGCTGTGGTTTATCGCATGCACACGCCGCGTTATGCGTCGGTGCCGACGAGTGGTGCCGGGGCCGCCGCAGGGGGCGGACGCGCGAATAGACCCGGGGTCGAGACGCTCTATCTATCCTTCGATACGCAGACCGCGATCGAAGAATACACGCAGGTCTCTTCGATTATGCCGCCAGGCACACTGGTCAGTTACCAGCTTTCTGTCGAGCGGCTCGTGGATTTCTGCAGCGGCTACGACTCTGCCATTTGGGATCCCATCTGGGAGGACTTCTTCTGCGACTGGCGCGAACTCTGGTTCAATCAGCGTATCGAGCCACCGAGCTGGGTGGCCGGCGATCTTGCTATCGCTGCGGGAGCCGCAGGCATACTGTTCCCCTCGCGATTGCATCAGGGAGGCATCAATCTCGCATTGTTCACACAGCGGATTGGTGAGAATGATTCACTCGTTGTTTACGATCCGGATGGAGTTCTGCCGCGTGACCAGCGGTCATGGGACTCGCCGACGTAATCCGGTTTGGCCTTCTTGTTTTTGCGATATAGCACTCGGGAAAAGGTGTACGTCACCTTTGTCCCTTTTGAGAGGTTGTTACTATGAAGCTGACTTATGACCCGCAGCACAATATCGCTTACATTCGATTTCATGAGAAATCCGGCACCGTCACGACGCTGAAGGTGAGTGAGGAGATGAACATCGATATTGCGCCGGACGGCACCGTTTATGGCATAGAGCTGCTGAACGCCAATGAGCAGTTGGCGGAGAACGACGGGAAGCTGGTGCTGGATTCCGCGGGCAAGACGCGCGAGATCCCGTTGATGTCCTGACCGAGAAAAGGTGTCCGTCGTCTTTTCCCGCGTCCTTACCAGCTCGTCATTCCGGCCGTAGCGCAGCGGAGAGCCGGAATCCATTTTCGCCGCGCGTTGAGGAAAAGCAAAATGGGTCCCAGCGTTCGCTGGGACGACGAGCGAAGAGGAAAACGTGTCAGGAAAAGGTGTCTGTCACCTTTTTCGGCTAGCGGCGATTGCGGAGGGTGTAGCTGGGGTAGGTGACGGCGTTCCTGATCACGCCGGCGGGGTAGCCGCGCTCGTCCCAGGTGCGGGCGATGTTGCCGTAGGGCGTGCTGACGCTGTAGCGGTAGAGGCGGTAATCGCTGGAAGCCTGTCGCCCGCCGATGAGTGCGCCGTTGTAGTAGTCGGCCCCCGCGCCGCCGAAACTTCTGCCCGGGTTGACGGGGCAGACCGGCACGATCACCGACACGGCCACGCCGGCGGCGGATTGATAGGCGCCGGTGTAGCCGTCCTTGAAGCCGTCGCAGAATTCGCTGGCACTCGCCGCGCCGGTCCAGGCCATCGACAGTGCCAACAACGCTGATAGTTTGTATCGCATCAATCCCCCTCACCCTGTCCCTCTCCCGCAGGGGGAGAGGGAACCCATTAGCGACGATCGTGCAGAGCGGATGCTGTTCTCCCTCTCCCTTGAGGGGAGAGGGTCGGGGTGAGGGTGGATGCCGCGGCATGGTGCTAGTCGTCGCCCCCTCACTCTGTCCCTCTCCCGCAGGGGGAGAGGGAACCCATTAGCGACGATCGTGCAGGGCGGATGCTGTTCTCCCTCTCCCTTGAGGGGAGAGGGCCGGGGTGAGGGTGAAGCCGCGGCATGGTGCTAGTCGTCGCCCCCTCACCCTGTCCCTCTCCCGCAGGGGGAGAGGGGACATTGTAGCGCGTGTGTGCAAGCGGGTGTTCGTCACGTTTTTTTGCGTTGACAGGTCCACCTTGCAGGAATAGATTCGAAATCAAATCTCCAATCGGGATCGCAGGGGTTATCCAGCCCCGTCCTGCGCGGTCCCGGCAATAAATCCCCGCGAGAAACGAACAGGCGCCATGTGCGGTTGCAGCATCGTGTCTGCGCCGCAGGCTGAGTCATTGGGTCGTTGGGAGGTGCCGCCATGACAAATATCGCCAACGCTTGGGATCGAAGTCGTTTCTTCGCCGCCGTGACAACCTTCGCGTTGCTGCTGCTGTTCGCCTCGGTTGTCGGAGCTGCAACCGTCCAGCTCACGTCGAACGGCGCCATTCTCGTCTACGACGACGCCTTCACCAGCGATGTGACGTTGAGTCGCACGAACGACACCGTCGAGTTCGCATTGAGCACTTCGGTAAACCCTGACGCGGTTCCAGACGACATCATCGGACTTCAGATCCTGAACGTCGCCGGGTCGTCCATCACCCTGGCCGAGACGATCACCAACAGCGGGGCTTTCCCCTGGCACGAGTGGGTGGAAGAGCCCTTCAACGTCGTCAATCCGTTGAATCCGCCCACTACTCTGGCGCCGAGCTGGGCAAGCTACGCCTCCGTGGCCTTCGGAAGTAGTTCGGCGGTTGCCGGGACGTTCGAGGAGGTTCTGCTGTTAGGGGTGATCCCGGGCCTGGTGTTCCGTTTCGACACGCCGCTGCTCCCGGGCGAATCGTTTCGTCTCCAAAAGACGCTTACCTATGGCGGGCCGTTCAATGATGACGAAGCGGGCGTTCAAGTTTTGTCGTTTGGTGCTGCCTTGCCCTTGCCTTCGGCCGTGTGGCTACTCGGCAGCGCGTTCGTGGGTCTGTTCGTCCTGATGCGCCGAAAGCCGCCGGGCGCATAGTAGATTCCCCTCACCCTGTCCCTCTCCCGCGAGGGGAGAGGGAACCCGGTCGTCGCGATCGTGCAGGGTGCATGCTGTTCTCCCTCTCCCTTGAGGGGAGAGGGGACCATGTAGCTGCGATCGTGCCGAACTCGTGCAATGCCTCATGTCGTCATTCCGGCCGTAGCGCAGCGGAGAGCCGGAATCCATTTTCGCCGGGTCAATGAAAAACAAAATGGGTCCCAGCTTCCGCTGGGACGACGGACAACGGGAAAATGGGTCCCAGCTTCCGCTGGGACGACGGGCAAAGGGGAAAAGTTGTCCGTCCCCTGATTGCGGGTGGCGCCGCCTTTCCCATTCGGGTGTCCAGTCATACAATCTCCTTCTGTTGTAGAGACAGCAGGCGGGGCGAAGTGCCAAGGAGTGGCGCATGGATTTCGAGTGGGATCGGGCGAAGGCAGCCGCCAACAAGAGTAAGCATGGCGTCTCGTTTGAGGAAGCAAGCACCATATTCGGCGATGACCATGCGATCACCGTGCGTGATCCGGACCATTCCGAGGGCGAGAATCGCTACCTGACCTTTGGAATGTCGCGCAATGGACGCCTGCTGGTGGTGGCGCATACCGGTCGAGGAGACAGGATACGCATCATATCCAGCAGACCGATGACGGGGCGTGAGAGAAGGGCGTATGAGCAATAGCGACGAATTGAAGGACGAATACCCGGAAGAACTGATTCGGTCGGGTGTTCGCGGGAAATATCGGCAGCGGTATGAGAAGGGTTCAAACATTGTGGTGATCGACGCGGACCTGGCGAAGCGATTTCCGGACTCCAAAGCCGTGAACGATGCACTCAGGCAGTTCCTGGCGGAACACGAACAATCGGACTGAGATCGAGAAGAAACGTGACGGGAAAAAGGTGACGGACACCTTTTCCTTCGGGAAGTCCGTCATTCCGGCCGCAGCGCAGCGGAGAGCCGGAATCCATTTTCGCGGAGTCAAAGAAAATCAAAATGGGTCCCAGCTTTCGCTGGGACGACGGGTGAGGGTCTGCTGTTCTCCCTCTCCCTTGATGGGAGAGGGGTCAGGGGAGAGGGTGAAGCCGCGCCGCGGTGCTGACGATCACCCCCTCACCCTGTCCCTCTCCCACGTTGGGGAGAGGGGATCTCGTAGTCGGGCTCGTGCCGAACTCTCACAATGGCTTCGGCCGTCATTCCGGCCGCAGTGCAGCGCAGAGCCGGAATCCATTTTCGCAATGGAAAAGGTGTCCGTCACCTTTTGCTCGGTCGCCCTTTACTCGAAGCCGTAATTGCGGCCAGGGCTGGAATCCATTCCTGAAGCGGTGGAAGCTTGCGGTATGGCACGGGTATATGCGGGAGTGGTGGTGGGGTTGCTGGTCGCACTGCTCGCGGGCGGCGCGGCGACGTTCGCCCCGGCCGGGCCTGCAGCCTCGCCGCTCGGCCCGCTGCCGGCGACCTTCCGCGGCGTGCTGCCGTGCGCGGACTGCCCGGGCAT
>JADLGB010000173.1 GCA_020849535.1 Candidatus Hydrogenedentota bacterium | reverse complement strand
TCCCCACTGTCCCCACTGTCCCCACTGTCCCCACCCGTCCACCCCGTCCCTGTTGTCCTTGTTGTCCTTGTCCCCCCCGTGCCCGCGCCCGCGCGTATCAGGCTCACAAGGCTTCGGTGATCGAACTGAAGGACGTTTTTTAGATCCTCCTCGCTCTGGAGTCAGCGACGATTCCCCGCCATTCGCACGGCGGGCCCGCTTGTGATACACTACGCAAAACCCGTTGCACCGCGTTTTTCGGGAGTTCTCTACCTTTCACGACCCGAGCGGACGCGGCGTTCCAACGGGGCGTAGTGGTGAAATGGCGAACACGTTGGACCTTCATACAATTCGCAGACCAGACGCTTCGGAAGTGCCTGGCATGAAAGCCCTCATCGACCGTGCCGTGGTTCAGGGGCTCCTCCTGCCGAGAACGCACGCCGAGCTGTATGAGAATCTGCGGCATTTCTACATTTACGCCGACGAGAAAGGCGTGGGCGGCTGTTGTGCGCTCCGCGTGGACAATCAGGATCTGGCGGAAGTCTGGGCCCTGGTCGTCCGTGAAGATCTCCGTGGCAATCTTGTTGGGGCCGCCCTTCTTGAGGCCTGCGTGGCCGATGCCCGCGAACGCGGGGTCAGGCGCGTCTACGCCCTGAGCCGGACCCCGGCATTCTTTCTTCGGCATTCCTTTCAGGAAATCGACCGCTACGAGCTGCCGCAAAAGGTCGCCAGGGATTGCATCCAGTGCCACCTCTTCCTGCACTGTGAATCGGTCGCCATCATTCGTGATCTGACATCCGCCGGGGACACACCGGCATAACGCCACGGGGGGAGGTACACGTCCGTGTCATTGCAGGGTACACTCGGGTTTCTCGGATTCGGCAACATGGGCAGGGCTATCGCTGGGGGCCTGATGGAATGCGGCGCCGTCGGGGCCAAGCACCTGCTGGTCTACGATATCGATGAAGACAAGATCGCCCAGGCCGAACTCATGGGCCTTGCCGTCCACAAGGACCCCGCAGCATTCAGCGCCGCCTGCGACTACCTCGTACTCGCGGTGAAGCCGCAGAGCATGGAAGAAGCGCTGAGTCAGGTCAAGCCGGGGCTTACGGACCGCACGCTCGTCATCTCGATCGCGGCGGGCATTTCCATCGCGTACATTCAAGAGCGCCTGGGCGCGTCGTTTCGCGTCGTCAGAGTCATGCCGAACACACCCGCCCTCGTGGGCGCGGGCGCGGCCGGCGTCGCTTTGAGCGCAACCTGCAAACCCACCGACGGCGAGGTGGCGCGACTGATCTTCGAAGCCATCGGTATCGTCGAAATGGTGCCCGAGAACCTGATCGACGCCGTCACGGCGGTCAGTGGCAGCGGGCCCGCCTACTTCTTCTATCTGGTGGAATGCCTCGTGCGCGCGGGAGTGGCCGAGGGCCTCAGCGAGCCTCAGGCGACCCGCCTTGCAAGTCAGACCCTCATAGGGGCGGGCCTGCTCTTGCGCGATTCCGCGGAAGCCCCGGGGACGCTCCGCGAGCGGGTCACGTCCAAGGGCGGCACCACTGAGGCGGCGCTCAAGACATTTGCCGCGGAAGGATTTGACAAGGTGGTATCGGCGGCGGTAAATGCGGCCTCGGAGCGTTCGCGTGCGCTCGGCCGCTGACGCGGACCTTCGCCCATGTGTTGCCAGGAGGGAGTGCTCGAATGAGAAAGGATGACAAGGTCGTGACCGAGGTGCTCGGCGACGAGCATGCGGTGACGCCCAGCGATATCTTCGGCAAGCAGTTTAAGCGGCGCAGTTTTGGGGGATACGACCCAAAGGACGTCGATGACTTTCTGGAACGCGTCGCCGACGCGCTCGAAAACCTGATCGTGCAGGTGCGCGTTCTCAAAGACAAGAACGACGAACAGCGCAAATCGCTGCAGGAATTCCGGGACCTTGAAGGCGCCCTGCGCGGCGCCCTCGTAGCGTCTCAGCAACTGGGCGATGACATGCGGGATTCCGCTAAGCGCGAAGCCCACGTGATGCTCGAAGAAGCCAAGCTGAAGAAGGCGCAAGCCCAGCTTGAAGCCTCCCGCATCCCCTCCGCGTTGACACGCGACATCCACATCCTGGAGCAGCAACGTTCCCGGCTGCGGATAGAGATGCTCGCCATCCTGGAAACACACCGGAAACTCATCGACAGCCTCTTACCCGAAGATGCCATGCAGATGCCTACGAGTTTCTTCGAGGTGGGCCAGCAGGAGCCCCAACTTCCACGAAGCACCCCGGCATCCTTGTCCGCACCGTCAATGGAAACCCCGCCACCGGAGCAACCCGAAGAGCTGGTGTCCGGGGCTGTCCCCCAGGACACCGCGGGCCCCGCGCCAGAGGAGTCTATGCAACCTCAGCGTGAGGATAGGGATAGCATTCTCGACGCCGTTGATGAATTCGTGCTCGATGGACCGCCCGTGCGCGAGGATGCGGAAGACTTTCCGGAGGAACCGATACGATGAAAATGGCGCTTGCCGCCATGGCCCTGGCGATGCTCGCCCAGACGCCCACCGTGGACGCGTTTCTGAAGACCTTTGCCAATAAACGCGCCCACGTTGAGAAGCTGGAAGCCGCGTTCACCCAGGATACCGTCACGCCGGACGAAACGACGCGTGCCGTCGGACGGATCGTGTACGAGCGGCCCCGGCGCATTCTCCTCCAATACTTCGACCCCGAGGTCGTCTACCTCGTGGACGGCTCGCGCGTCTATCAGTACAACGCCGAAATCGAGCAGGTCCAAATCTACGACCTCGAATCCGACCCCCAGATGGAAGCCCTGTTTCTCGGGTTCGACGAGGATACGGCGCGCCTGCGCGAGGCCTACACGCTCGGCGTATTCGATGCCGCGAATGCGTGTGGAACCAAGGGCCTTCGCCTTATTCCGTTGGAGGTCCGCAAGGACAAACCAGAAGACGAGGCGGATGAAGAAGTGTCCGGCCTCTTTCAGGAGGTTGAGTTGTTCCTCCGGGAGGAAGACTACCTGCCCTGCCACATCCACGTCGTGAACGATGCCGAGTCGAGCGTCGAAATCCGCGTGGACCGCTTCAAGCTCAATGCCGATGCCGGCGAGGCCACGGCACAAATCGAGGTACCCGAGGGGACCAGCATCATCGAGAATGAAGCCCTCGTCGAGAAAGTAGGCCCCGGCGGAAAGCGCATTCCGGAGCGCCCCACGCAAGGCACTTCCACTCCTCCGCAACCCAGCGAGGCGCCGGCTCCGTGATCCCGATTGTCCTGGCGTCCGGCTCGCCCAGGCGCCGCGCCCTGCTTTCCGCTCTCGGAATTGAGTTCACGGTCGTTTCCAGCGGCGCTCATGAAGTTGATGAAGGGGCGGACCCGGCGGGCATCGTCATCGCCAACGCCCGGATGAAGCGGGATGAAGTGCTCCAACGCCTTGAATCCCCCGCGTTGGTGATTGCCGCCGACACGTTGGTGTTTCTGGAAGACCAAGTGCTTTCCAAGCCGCGCGATCTGGACGAGGCGCGGCAAATGCTCCGGGCCCTCTCCGGGCGCACCCACCAGGTAATTACAGGCCTCGCCCTGGCGGACAGCGCGCAAGGAACGTCGTGTGAGGGTAGCGAAACAAGCGATGTTACGTTCCGCGTCCTTTCGGACGAGGAAATCGCCCATTTCGTGCATGCCGTGAAACCCTTGGATCGGGCGGGCGCTTACACGGTGGACGGGCCCGGCAGTCTGCTTGTGGAGCGCTACGGCGGCTGTTACCAGAATGTGCTGGGCTTACCCATGGTACGGCTGGACCGGCTTCTGCGTGAATTGGGTTACAGCCTGTTTGAGATCATGGATGGCCCGAAGGCGTCATTTCTGTAGCGTCCTCTTCGGGGAAGAACATCGCTTCCACGTACGCCTCATGGAAATGGGGGTCCAGCGATAGGTCGACGTGATGCGTTTGGCGCGCCAGAGTCTCGGCCCGTTCTCTCGCCCCGAGGGATAGCGCCGCGTGATGCGCCCCCGACAGGGACGTATTGCCGACAAAGGCGAGCTTGCTGGGTGCCAGCGCGTGCGGGAGGAGGCCGATGCGCTGGGCGTTCTCGCAGCGGATGTAGTTCCCAAAAGCGCCCGCCACCAGCACGTGCTCGATTTCGTCCAGCCCCAACGCCGCTCGCCGCAGCAGGATCGTAAAACCCGCCCGGATTGCCGCGATCGCCAGTTGCAGTTCCCTCACATCCGCCTGGGTCAACACGATCGCAGACCCGGTGGACGTTTCGTTGGCATCCACAAGGACGAAGCGCGTTCCATTCCCGTCGCACTCCACGCGGCGGCGGATGGCCTCGGGCAGGCTCTCCGGCAATTGGCCGGGGTCCAGCATGAGTCCCTGGGGCAGCACAATGCCCAGCCTGAGCAGCCCCGCCGCAGCGTCGATCAAGGCTGAGCCGCACATGCCGGTTGGCCGCACATCACCGATAACGGAATAGCGCACATCCTCCTCGAAAAAGAACTCCTCGATCGCTCCTTGCGCCGCACGCATCCCGTGCGAGATCCGTGCCCCTTCGAGGGCTGGACCCGCCGCGCACGAAGTCGCCCACAAAATGCCGTCCCGGTGCAGCACCAGCTCTCCGTTGGTACCGATGTCGATGAGCATGACCGGGCCCTGGCTTTCGGCGATATTCGTGGTCAGCATGCCCGCCACCGTGTCTCCGCCGACGAAACCGCCGATCACGGGGAATACGTACACGGAACCTCGCGGATGGATGCTCACGCCGCTTTCCTTAGCGGGGATGCGCAGCGAGCGGCTGATGGCGGGAACGAAGGGGATCTCTCCCAGCGCGCCCGGATCGAGCCCCGCGAACAGGTGCTGCATGGTCGTATTGCCCGCGATCGTGATTTGCACGATGGCCTGAGGGGTGACACCGGCCTGGGATGCCAACTCGAGCAGCATCTCATTCACGGCGGCCACGGCCATCATGCGCAACTCTTCAAGACCCTTCATGTGCTGCCGCGCATGGAGTATGCGGCTGAGCACGTCATCGCCCAGGCTGGTCTGGGGATTCATTCGAGACAAGCGCGCATGCTCGGACCCGGCCGCCGGATCGAGCAGAACGCCCACCAGCGTGGTCGTTCCGATGTCGAATGCGGCCACGTAGTAGGGGCGTCGCGTGTTCCCTTCGTCGAAGACGATCAGCTCACCATCCGCGACAATGGCTTCACCCCGGAACTCTCCCCGCCGCAATTGCGCGGGTAATGCGGAGAGGATCTCGCGGCTCACGGTAAGGGGGCCCGTGTAGCGAATCAGCCTCTCGAAATCGGAAGCATCGTCTTCGAGAGTCGGCGAAGGCATCTCGACAAGGACGCGACGCACCGGCGGATCGGCGCTTGCCCCGATCGGTCCTGAAGAGTCGGCGAGAATCTTGTAGGTTGTGGATAGAAGAGACGTGTCGGGCACCGTCACGGCTACAGACCGCGTTACGGTCGCGCGGCACGCCAAGCGCGTGCCCGAGTCCAGTTCGCCCGGCGTTAGTAGGGAGCGCTCAACGGATTCGGGCGCCGACAAACCCGCGATGGCCTTCACCCGGCACTTGCCGCAAGTGCCCTGGCCGCCGCAAGGGTAGTCGAGGAACACGCCGGCGCGGGTGGCCGCCTCCCGCACCGTAATCCCCGGGCGCACGCGTACAACCCGCCCCTGGGGCTCGAACGTCACGGAGATTTCAGACTCGCTCATACCTCCTCACATCGTCACTTCGAGGATGCTACCCGGCGAGGCGGTGTGCAGCGCGCCTCTATCGCTTGTCGACCGGGGTAAACTTGCGCACCTTCTCGCCCATGTACACCTGACGGGGCCGATGGATGCGGTTGTCCGGGTCGCGGCGCATTTCCAGCCACTGCGCGATCCACCCGGGGAGGCGTCCGATCGCGAACATGACGGTGAACATGTTGGTCGGAATGCCCATCGCCTTGTAAATGATGCCGCTGTAGAAGTCCACGTTTGGGTACAGCTTGCGGCTGATGAAGAAATCATCCTGCAGCGCAACTTCCTCGATGCTCTTGGCAATATCCAGCAGCGGGTCCTTGATGCCCAATTCGGCGAGGACTTCGTCGCATGCCTTCTTGATGATCCGGGCGCGCGGGTCAAAGTTCTTGTACACGCGATGTCCGAAGCCCATCAGCCGGAAGCCCGAATCCTTCTTCTTGGCCAACTCGATGTACTTCTTGTAGTTGCCGCCGTCCGCGACGATCATTTCAAGCATCTCGATGACTTCCTGGTTGGCGCCGCCGTGAAGCGGACCCCACAGGCCGCTGATGCCGGCCGAAATCGAGGCGTACAGATTCGCCTGGCTACTGCCCACCATCCGGACTGTCGATGTGCTGCAGTTTTGCTCGTGGTCGGCATGGAGAATCAGGAGCTGGTTCAAAGCCCGCTCCAGGACATCGGAAACCTCGTATTCCTCCGCGGGAGACCCGAACATCATCCGAAGGAAATTGGCCGCGTAGCTCAGGTTGGACTGCGGGTACATGATGGGTTCGCCGCGCGAAATCTTATAAGAGAACGCGGCGATAGTCTTCGCTTGGGCCAACACGCGGATGATGTTGGTGTCCAGCTCTTCATCGGTTTCCGAATTCGGATAGAAGGCGTACAGCGAAGCCACCATGGCCGAGAGAATCGCCATCGGGTGGGCCGTTGGCGGATAGTGATCGAAGAAGTTCATCATACTTTCGTGCATGAAACTGTGACGCGTCAACTGTTTACGCCACTCGAGCAATTCGTTCATGTTGGGGAGGTGATCGTAGATAAGAAGATAGGCAACCTCGGGGAATTTCGACCCGACCGCCAACTCTTCAATCGGATAACCCCGGTACCGCAGAATGCCCTTCTCGCCGTCAATAAACGTGATGGTGCTCTTGCACGAGCCCGTGTTGCCGTAGCCCGGATCGTAGGTGATGGCACCTGTCTTCGCGCGGAGACTGCTGATATCAATCGCCTTTTCGTCTTCTGTACCCTCGAATACCGGGAACTCGTGCTCTTTGCCCTCGAAGATTAATTTGGCAGTGCTCATACTGTTCTCCGTTTCCGTCCGGTCACGGCGCCAACACACGCTGGGTCCCCCTTTGACAGAACCCAGAAACCTCCCAGCGCCCATACAGCCCTAGCGCGCCGCGCGCGCATATCCCAAGAGGAGGCGTACTATATCCGGCAAGGCCTTTCTGAATCAACCTCTTGGTATGCATCATTCCCGCCAAGGCCGTGCCTTCCAGAATGTCCTTTCCCGCCCATTCTGGACTTTGGGGCCGAGAATCGACAGAATGCCACCCAGTCAATGCAAGGAACTGCCGATCGTGGAAAAACAGAGTCAACTTCCTGAACTGGAACAGGTGTCTCCTCTTGTCCAGTTCTTCAAGCAAGACGCCGTGGCGGCGGGAATTCTCCTGTTGTCGGCACTTGCCGCGCTCATCATCGCCAACAGCCCGGCCGCGGAATGGTACGCCCATTTGTGGCATACCCATCTGACCTTCTCGGTAGGGGAATGGAAGCTAGACCAGAGCCTGCACCACTGGATCAATGATGGGCTCATGGCGATCTTCTTCTTCATGGTCGGCCTCGAGATCAAGCGCGAATTGCTGGTCGGCGAGCTGGCGAGCGTTCGCAAGGCCCTGCTCCCCGCGATGGCGGCCCTGGGGGGGATGCTTGTCCCCGCGCTCATCTTCTATTCCCTCAACGCCGGGACCCCCGCCGCCAAAGGTTGGGGCATCCCCATGGCCACAGATATTGCGTTTGCCACCGGATGCCTCGCCCTCCTGGGAGGGCGCGTCCCAGCCTCCATTGGGGTGTTCCTGGTGGCCCTGGCCATCGTCGATGACATCGGCTCGGTCCTGGTGATCGCACTCTTCTATACGGATCAATTGGCCGTGCGTCCGTTACTCGTGGGAGCCTTTCTCGTGGTCCTCTCCTATGGTCTGAGCCGACTTGGAGTACGCCAGACCTTTCCATACGCGGTCATCGGGGCCATTGTCTGGTTCGAGTTTCTCCTTTCGGGAGTCCATGCGACCATCGCGGGGGTCCTGCTGGCGTTCACCATACCCGCCGATGCCCGGTATGAAACGCCGCACTTCTTCGGCCGCATGTCTACGCTCCTGCAGCGTTTTACGGGAGCCGAGGACCATGTCAATCCGCTTTTGGTCAACGCGCGGCAGCAGTCGTTGATCCGGGCGATACTCAAGGAGTGCCATCATGTCGAAGCGCCCCTGCAACGGATCGAGCACGCGCTTCATCCCCTCTGCGTCTTTGTCATCATGCCGGTGTTCGCGTTTGCAAACTCGGGCGTTACCATCGACTTCTCCAATATCGGATCCATGCTGCTCGAACCGGTCGCTTTAGGTGCCCTCTTCGGTCTAATGGCTGGGAAGCAGATTGGTGTGATGTCATTTTCGTTCCTGGCCGTGAAGCTGGGTTGGGCGGAGTTGCCCAGGGGAATCCGCTGGCCCCATGTATACGGGGTAAGCTGGCTCGCCGGCATCGGGTTCACCATGGCCCTGTTCATTGACGAACTGGCGTTCGCCTCCGGGGGCGTGGATGCCGCGGAGATGGCCCGGCATCTGGCAGAGGCAAAAGTGGGGATCTTTCTGGCGAGCTTCTTGTCCGGCGTGGGCGGATACTTGCTTCTGCGCGCGGTGTGCCGAAACGGCTCCCAAGGCACTGGCGAAGCCGTTTCTCACTGACGCCCGAAAGAGAGCAACAATCTGGGGGCCGGACGGCCCAAACCCGAACAGGAGACACGCGCGTGATGATACGCCGGTGTGAATGGGCGAAAGGCGAATTGGACATCATTTACCACGACACGGAGTGGGGGGTGCCGCTCCACGACGACCGCACCTTTTTCGAGTATCTCATTCTCGATGGGGCGCAGGCGGGCCTGAGTTGGTCCACCATTCTCAAGAAGCGCGAGGGGTACCGCGCCTTGTTCGACAACTTCGATGCGAAGAAGGTCGCCCGCTACGATGCCCGCAAGATAGAAAAGCTGCTTCAAGACGCCCGCATCATCCGCAACCGGCTCAAGGTGGAATCCGCGGTGAAGAACGCGAAGGCCTTTCTGGCCGTGCAGGCGGAATTCGGTACCTTCGATGCCTATATCTGGCAGTTTGTGGGGGGCAAGCCCATCGTGAACCAGTGGAAGACCTTGCGGGAGATACCGGCGCGGAGTCCCGAATCGGACACCATGAGCAAAGACCTGAAGAAGCGGGGGTTCACGTTTGTGGGCTCCACCATCTGCTACGCCTTCATGCAGGCCGCTGGCATGGTGAACGACCACACCGTGGATTGTTCCCGCCACGCCCAGGTCCAGCGCGCGCGTCGCAAATAGGAATCGGACGGGTCGGACCGATCCGTCAGATCCGCCCGATCTCGTTGCCGGATTGAAAGTCCCCCGGACGTGCACTAAGATGATCCTCATGCGCGCCGCGCATCGGGGCGTTGCGCAGCACTGAAAAAAGGGGTAATGCCATGACGATGCAACACGACTCCCACGCCTTTCGGCCTTCCCGCCGTGACTTCTTGATTGCCTCGGGCGCGTTGACCGCCGGCGCGTCCCTGGGCCTGCCGCGCGCGGCGTATGGTGCGGTCGAACAACTCGCCGTGAAAGGCGGACCCAAAGCGGTCACCGCGGACCAGAGCGACGCGGCGCATTGGCCTCGCTATGGCGCGGAGGAGGAGAAGGCGGTACTCGACCTGATCCACGCGCCCAGCTACGATCCTAACGCCAAGTTCGAGGCCGAATGGGCCGAGTTCCTCGGGGCGCCGTATACCAAGGCCCATTTCAACGGCACCAGCGCCCTATGTTCCATGTTCTTCGCGTTGAACCTGCCGCCCGGCAGCGAGATCCTTGTGCCCAGCTACACCTTCTTTGCGACCATCGTTCCCATGCGGCTGTTCGGCTTGGTCCCCGTTTTTGTGGACATCAATCCGCGCACGCTCAACTTCGACCTCGAGGATGCGAAGAAGCGCCTCACCCCGAACACGAAAGCGGTGTTGCCGGTCCACTGGATCGGCTTGCCGGCCGACATGGACCTCATCAGCGAGTGGGCCAACGAGAAGGGACTCATCGTCCTGGAAGATGCCGCCCACGCCCAGGGCGCCCGCTTGAAGGGCAAGCGCATGGGCACCTGGGGCCGCATGGCAATCTTCAGTTTCCAGATGTCCAAGCCGCTCCCGGCGATTGAGGGCGGGATGGGCATATACCAGAACCAGGAAGACTTCGATCGCGCGACGGCTTTCGGAAACTACGACATGACCGGTGTGTCGAGCGACAGCCCGTACATGAAGTACAAGGGTTCTGGTCTAGGGCTCAAATTCCGCATGCACCCCTTCGCGGCCGCGCTTGCCCGGTGCCAACTGAAGGGCCTCGACGAACGCAACGACGCCGGCGTCGCACAGGTCCGCAAACTGAACGATCGCCTGTTGCAGCTCCCAGGTCTGTACGAGCAGTCCAGCCACCGCGATGACGTGCAGCGTCTCCACTACGCCTGGAACATGCTTTTTGTCGACGAGAAGGAAGCGGGCGCCACCCGCGACAAGCTGGTTGATGCGCTGAAGGCGGAGGGCGTGAATGCGAGCGCCCTGCATTACACATTGCAGCATGAGCTGCCCTTGTACGCGGAAGATGAGTGGTGGCACCACAAGCCGGTCATTCCAGAGCTGCCCGGGTCTACCCAAGCCAACGCCACCAGCATCGCACTGCCGTACTTCACCAAAGACGTGCCCGAAGTTTGCGATCAATACGTCAAGGCGTTTGAGAAAGTCTGGGCGCACCGCGCCGACTTATAAGGAAGACGGGGGCTGAGGAAAACAGGGACAGTCCCGTCTACGCTCGAAGACTCGCTTCGCTGGGGACAGTCCCTGTTTTCCTCGGGGGAGAGCGACATGAGAGGCCAAACCATGAAGAGAACTTTTGTTTGTCTGCGGGGCGTTTTTTCCGGGTTCCTCACACTTTCCATCGCACTGACTCTGCTTCTGCTTGCAGGAGGTTACGCAACTGCACAGCAGAAGGACGCCACAGGCGAGCCCTGGCCGCTCGCGGTGCGCATCATGAGCTATGGCAAATACGAAGAAGCCGCCTGGGCGCACCTGCAGCAGATCGGCGTCAAGTACCTCTTCATGGCCGTGCCCGCCCCCGCTGACGTGGAGGCGGTGTCCGCCAAGCTGAAGACCCACGGTTTGACGCCGGTGGTCTTTCGCGGAAGCGCGGATTTGAGCAAAGACACCTTCGCGCAGGAACTCGAACCCCAGTTTGCGACGTGTCAGAAGATGGGCGTGCAGTACCTGTTCCTTTCCGCGAAACGCGGCGAGTCCCCGAAGGAAGCGGCGTACGAGCGGCTCCGGGCCGCTGGCGAGGTGGCGAAGAAATACGGCGTGATCATCGCCCTGGAAACGCACCCCGACCTGGGAACCAACGGCGACGTTCAGATTGAGACGATGAAAGCGGTCAACCACCCTAATGTCCGCGTCAACTTCGATACCGCGAATATCACCTACTACAACCAGAACACGACCGCCGTAGACGAACTGCGCAAGAGCATCGGTCTCGTGGCCACGGTCGAGTTCAAGGACCACTCGGGCGCGTTTGAGACTTGGGAGTTCCCGGTCCTGGGCCAGGGCGTCGTGGACTTCCCGGCCGTCGTTTCGATGCTGCGCGAACAAGGATACTCCGGCCCTGTGACGCTCGAGTTCGAAGGCACGAAGGGCGTTGATCTGACCGAAGAGCAAACCCTCAAAGCCATCGCCGATTCTGTCGCGTACGCGCGTTCCATCGGCGTCTTCAAATAGCCCGCCGTCCGATCGCCTTACGGAAGGAGACTTGCCGCCATGCCGAAATCAGTGGGACACCTCGAACTCCCCGACATGCTGATCATCGTGGGCTATTTCGTGCTGATGCTGGGAATCGGCGCGTATTTCTACAACCGCATGCGCCATATCAAGGACTACTTCAGCGGCGGGAACAACATCCCGTGGTGGCTGAGCGGCGTCTCTTTTTACATGAGCAGTTTCAGCGTGGCCGCCTTCGTGTTCTATCCCGGGCTGTGTTACCGGCACGGCTGGGTGGGCGTTACGCTGCTCTGGGTGGCGATCCCCGCGACGATTTTCAGCGTGACACTCTTCGCGGTCCGCTGGCGCCGGGCCCGCATCGACAGCCCCGTCGAGTACATCGAGACGCGATACAGTCCTTTCCTGCGCCAACTCTTCGCCTGGCACGGCGTGCCCGTGAAGCTGGTGGACGACGGGATCAAGCTGTTCGCAACGGGTACGTTCATTTCGGTGTGCACCGGATTGCGCATCGAGTACAGCGTACTGGCCGCGGGCGGCATCATCCTCATCAGCACGTTCTTGGGCGGATTATGGGCGGTGACCGTGACGGATTTCATTCAGTTCGTGGTGCTCATGGCCGGCGTCCTCATCCTGCTGCCGCTGTCCATCTCGCGCGCGGGAGGATTGGAGAAGATCTTCTCGACGGCCCCGGAGGGGTTCTTCCGTCCGACCTCCGAGGAGTTTGGCTGGAGTTATGTTATTCCGGTGATCCTTCTCTATGCGCTGGCGTGGAGCAGCATCAACTGGTCGCTCATCCAGCGTTACTACTGCGTACCCAAAGAGAAGGACGCCCTCAAAGTGGGCTGGACCGTCGTGGCGCTCTACGTGATCGGGCCACCGCTCATGTTCTTCCCGGCCATCGCCGCGAACCAATTCATTCCCGGCGTGGAAGATGCCGGCCACATTTATCCCCTCCTGTGTACGCAGCTTCTGCCCGCGGGCATGCTGGGCCTGATCGTCGCCGCGATGTTCGCCGCGACCATGTCCACGCTCAGTTCCGACTACAACGTCTGCGCGAGCGTCCTGACCAATGACGTCTACCGCCGCCTCTTCCATCCTCAGGCAAGTCAACGGGAATTGGTACAGGTGGGCCGTGTCATGACGATTGTGTTCGGCCTGTTTGCGCTGGGGGTTGGTCTTCTCATGTCGCGCGGCAAGTCCGAGGACCTGTTCCGCACCATGGTGACCCTCTTCGGTCTCGCCACGGCGCCCGTCGCCATCCCCATGTTGCTCGGTCTCGTTTCCCGGCGCATGAATAATGCCGGAGCAGTCATCGGATGCCTTGCCGGCCTCGCCGCTGGGCTCACCCTGTTCGCCATCAAGAGTTACGACGGCTTCTTTCGTTCGCAGTTCGCTTCATTGCCCTTCTCCATGGACTGGCTGTTCTCGCGCGATGACGAGATCCTGCTGCGCGGGCTGGCCATAAAGATGGAAATCGTCTACCTGCTGCTCACCTCGACCGTGACCCTTCTTTTCATGAGCGTGATCAGTTGGCTCAAGCCGGCAACTGCCGAGGCCCAGGAACGTACAGACGCCTTTCTCAAACGTGCGCACACCCCCATCGGCCAACTACCCGAAGACAGCCTTCCTGTCGAGAAGAAAGACATCTTCTCGCCATTCCGCGTCGTCGGTGTGGCGGTCTTATGTATCGGAGTGCTGTTGCTGGCCGTGTTGCCATGGATATCCGGCCGCACCGAACTGCTGCTCGCCGGTGGGGTGGGCCTGCTGCTCGCTATCGTGGGTGGCGCGGTCGCGTGGGGCAGCAAGCCAAAACCCGCGGCGTGACGGTTACCGGCGTCGGGTTGACGAACTCACCGCGCGGGCAGCGCCAAGTCCACTTGTTCGTTTGAGCAGGGGCCACGGGTCGGTATCGCCTCTACGTAGAGCCCGCTCAGTCATTCACGTTCCCCAATGGAGACGCGTCTCCGAGTCCTGAAAGCCCGCAGTGCGCAATTTCGTGCAGGCCAAGGACTTCCGCTACGGGACTCAGGGCACGTTTGGTGTGCTCCGCCCGCTTCTTCCGAGTGATGCGAACCCGATGCATCCATGCGCAAACAATACTTGTTGACAAAAATTGCATTTTCGTGATAAGTCTTGAAGTGAGGACTGGGAAGGTGCAAATCCCTATCCATATTCAGCTCCTGTTGTATTGCATTCAAAAAGAGGAGGTGGAAGCGCCTGTGGAAGGGGCGTGAGGCGTTGAGAAGCTGTGTTTCAGAGTATTTGAAGTATCGAATCTGGGGGAGATTAACGGTATGAAGAACGGACGACGAGGGTTCACCTTGATCGAATTGCTCGTAGTGATTGCCATCATAGGCATTCTTGCAGCCATTCTGTTGCCGGCGTTGGCGCGTGCCCGTGAAGCGGCGCGCCGCGCCTCCTGTCAGAACAACCTCAAGCAGTTCGGACTGATTCACAAAATGTTCGCCGATGAGAACAAGGGCAAGTGGGTCAACAGAACTGTGCGGTACGACAACACCTATGATCCGCTTGTGGCAGGCGCCAGTGTGCGGGTCTGGCATGGCATCGACATGATGATGCTGTGGCCGGAATACTGTACGGACTGGAACATTTACAAGTGCCCCTCCGACGTGGATTCTGGACCACTGAAGAATGGTGCCGATGTAGCGCTAAGAACGTCCTACGACAAGAACGGCCTGCTTCGCACGGTTGGCACCGGATGGGCGGGCACGAACTATCCGGTCGCAAGCAAAGTACATTTGGCTTCAAACAATGATTGTGAAGCAAGCCCCAACGACTGTTACGCCTACGGCGCCGATTGGTCGTACTCCTACTGGGGGGTCTTGTTCGATCCGCTGACCATGAGGCTTCCGGCCGACTCGGCAGCGATCTTCCTGCAGATGCACAGAAGCTACACCGACACCCCGAGGGGCATGGGATGCCTGGGCAATCAAGGGAAGGACTATGAAATGCCCGTGGCGCTCACGGACGGCTCTTTTCCGACAATCAAGTGGCTGAAGGAAGGTATCGAGCGTTTCCTCATCACAGACATCAACAATCCGGCGGGCGCGGCCACTGCGCAATCTGGCGTGTCCGTGATGTGGGACACGATCCGCACCTCGGGAACGTCGGGCGCGGTTTCTGAGGGCGGAAAGGACTTTTGCCACCTCCCGGGCGGCGCCAACATTCTGTTCATGGATGGGCATGTGGAATTCAGTAAGTATCCCTCAGACGACGGGTCGAAGTACTGGGTAACGAGCCATGCACTCCTGAGCGACTCGGTTCAGTATTCGCCCTGATGAGTCTGTTGATGCCTAATTGTCGAAGGGGGAGAGGTGGTATGCAGAGATTGTTCATCCGAATGGTGATTGCGATAGTCGCTGTTTCAGTTCTCGGCTTCGCCGGTTGCGGCCGTGTTCCCACCTCGGGAAGTGGCTCCATTTATGAAGCTGCGGAGACGGGGGATACCGACTCCTTACGAGAGATGTTACGCAAGGGGTTTGATGTCAACGCACCAGATGACACTGGGATGACGTTGTTGCACCACGCAGCGGCGGGGAACCAGCCCGATGTTATCGAGATGCTGATGAACGAGTATCCCGCCAAGTCCAACGCGACCGACAACGAAGGCCGCACCCCGCTGGATGTGGCGATTCAGATGGGCAATCAAGACGCCGCTATCGTTCTGGAGAACGAAGAGCAGTAGGCGACCACCCGAAAGTACTCATCACACGGCCCTGCGTGCTGAGCAGCACGCGGGGCCGTGATTCTGTCTCCAGTTGAACCAGCGGTTTCCGAGACTCTGGTGCGTCCTCGTCGCTTGCACGGTGTACGTGTGAGAAATCCGGACTAACCTCTTTCCCTATCTCCAAGCGCCAAGGATCCGATGAATGCCGGATTACAGAGGCGGTCAGCGACCCAGCGGACTTTCCCCCGTTCACCTGGGATGGGGCGCGGCCGGGATGTCGTAGATGACGAGGTCCGGTTCGAGGAATCTGCCGATGACCCTGGCCTTACCGGTGGGGTCGGCGACGGTTGAGGCGCCGCTGTGCAGGTAGCCCTTCCAATCGCCTCCGGCGACTTCGGAAAGTGCCGTGTTGGTGCCGACTACCCAGAGCTTGGTCTTGCCTGCCACGTTCTTGATGTGGTTGATGAAGGCGACCCCGTTGTCGAGCAGGTCTTCCTGTTTCTCCGCGAAACCGTGCGGGGTGATCAGCAGCCACGCGCCCTGGTCTGCAACCTTCTGCGGATGCACGATATTGAAGTTGTCGGCGCAGATCGTCACGCCCACGCGTCCAAATTCGGTATCCACCACCTTGATGTCTTCCGCATTTCCTGCGTCGTACAGGTGGGCCGTAAGCTTGGGAAGCGTGCTGATCTTCCTGTGCTTGAGCACAATGGTGCCCGAGCGGTCGATGAGGATTGCAGAGTTGAAAGTCTTGTCACCGTCTTTTTCGAGACATCCGCCGCAGATCCAGACCTTGAGTTCCTTCGCGAGATTCGACAGCAGGTCGGTATACGCACCGGGAATGGGCTGGGCGTCTTCGCGCGCTTTCTGATAGAGCCAGCCGAGATCGGCTGCCTCGGGCAGACAAACCAGATCCGCCTTCTGGTCCGCCGCTTCCCGGATGCCCTGCTCCGCGCGCCGCATGTTTTCCGCCAGGTCACCGTCGATCACATCCATCTGGATCATGGCCACGCGCAGCCCAGGATGTTGAACGGCGTCTTCCGCCGCGGCCAGAGCGACTTGAGCCTGAGCCATCACGATCGACTCCTTTTCCATTTCCTCGGCGGCCCCACGAAGATCAAATGCAGGGAGCATAAAGGCCAGGTAGACCAAACGGAGACCTGGATGGCAATTTGTCATAATGTTCTCCACCGCTCGTATCGCCCGCCCTGCGGAAGCACTGCACATCATCAGCTTTGCCTTCCGCGTGGGACCACGCCCTCCATATTATCGCCACCGTCGAGAGTGGGCAAACGCGAGGCGGCAGCCTGGCATCTCTGGCCTCGCCAACGTTGTGAAAGAGAAGATTGATTCACCGCGAAGCCGCGAAGATCGCGAAGGTAAGACAAAGAGGGAGTTCTTCTTCCTTCGCGATCTTCGCGGCTTCGCGGTGAAAAAAAGTCAAATACGCCAAGCTGGTGCTTGGCGTTCCCGGTGGACGACAGCGCGCCACGCGCTGGTCACTCCGGGAAGAGCACGCTGACGCTTTCGCGGTTGTGGATGCGGCGGATGGCTTCGGCGAGCAGGGGCGCGACGGAGACCACTTCGACTTTCTCGGACAGCGGTCCCGGCTGGGTCTCGATGCTGTCGGTGACGAGCAGCTTCTCGATGAGGCTGTTGTCGATCTTGTCTTTCGCGTTGGGAGAAAACACGCCGTGGGTCACGGCCGCGTAGACGGCTTTTGCCCCGTTTTCCATGAGTTTCTCGGCGATCTCGACGAGTGTGCCCGCGGAAATTGTGAAGTCGTCGACCACGATCGCGGTCTTGTCCTTTACGTCCCCAATAATCTGGAGGACCTCCGCGGTCTCGTCGTGGGCCGCGCGTTCTTTGTCGCCCACGGCCATGGAGACTTTCAGAAACGACGCATATTTCCGCGCCTGCTTCACGAAACCGGTGTCCGGCGAAACCACAATGAGATTGCTCAGCTTCTTTGATTGTATCGCCTTGCCCAGCACGGGGAGTGCGTAGAGGTCGTCTACCGGCACCTTGAAGAAGCCCTGGATCTGCGGCGCATGCAGGTCGAGCGTCACCACGCGGTCGGCGCCCGCCACCTCGATCGCGTCCGCGCAGACCCGCGCCCGTATGGCGACGCGGGGTTCGTCTTTCTTATCGCCCTTCGCATAGCTGAAATAGGGCATGACGACCGTGACGGTCTCCGCGCTGGCGCGCTTGAAGGCGTCGATCCAGAACAACAATTCCACGAAGTTATCGTTGGCGGGGAAGGCGGTCGACTGAATCAGGTAGACCCGGCGCCCGCGGACATTCTCCTGGATGCGCACGAAGAGGTTGCCTTCCGAGAACCGGAGGACTTCGCTCTTGCCTACTTCCACCCCAAGGTATGATGCGATATTCTGGGCGAGTTTTGGACTGCCCGATCCCCCAAAAACCAAAATCCCGTCTGGTGACACGACGCCGCCCTTCTTTCACGGTTAAACTGCCAGGAGTGCCCCTACCGGGTGGTATACTACGTGATATCGGCTCGGCGAATAAACCCGGTGCTTCAGGCAGCCCGTTGTGGCAAGGCAACGGCTACCATTGGCGGATTTCCCGGCGGAGCTTCCCCACGGCGCGGGTGCGCATCCGTACCTGCTTGATCAAGAGGCAAGTCCCGCGCGGACGCAGGGATACGGGCCGCCGCCAGGGAGTGTGGCTGGCGGAATTTGGCCGAAACACTGGCCCAGGGGTGGTCCGCCCAATGTCGCCGGCTGATTGGGGCAAGGTGCACGGAGCCCCCAATTTGCGCGCTCATTCGGGTTGATCGACGGTACACGATATGCTACACTCCCACCCCAATTCGATAGCAATTGCGTCGTTCTTCAAGGAGAAGACGCACAAGCCTGTACCCGGGAGACACGGCTGCCTTATATCTCCCTGGTATTGGCGGTCCCGCAAGGGGCTGCCCCCTCCGGAATGTATGGAGAAAGGACGGTTCAGTTGTCCAGCAGAAGAATATCTCGAAGTGGTTTGTACGAGCCATTTTACGAACACGACGCTTGCGGCGTGGGGTTCGTGGCCAATCTGACCGGGCGGGCGACGCATACGATCATCCGTCAAGGCATTCAGATCTGCGAAAACCTCGAACACCGTGGCGCTTGCGGTTGCGACCCGGAGACCGGGGACGGGGCGGGCATGCTCATCCAGCTCCCCCACCGGCTCTTCCAGAAGGAGGCCGAGCGGCTGAAGTTCTCCCTGCCGGAGCCGGGCGCCTACGGGGCGGGAATGGTCTTTCTGCCGCACGACGCGGCGGACCGGGCGCAGTGCGTTGGCTTCATCGAGAAAGCCGTGAAGGACGAAGGGCAGACCGTTCTCGGCTGGCGGGACGTCCCCCGGGATTCTTCCTCCATCGGCACCATCGCGCGTGACGGAGAGCCGGTCATCCAGCAGGTGTTTATCCAGCGCGCCAAGGGCCTCGACCAGGACGCCTTCGAGCGCAAGCTGTATGTCATCCGCAAGCTTGTTGAGCGCGCGGCCCTCGGCTCCGGCTTGAAGTCCATCAGCCAGTTCTACATCCCGAGCATGTCGTCCCGCACGATCGTGTACAAGGGTCTGATGCTGGCGCCGCAGATCGACCGGTACTACCTGGACCTCTCCGACCCCGATTCCGAGAGCGCGCTTTCTCTGGTTCACCAGCGCTACAGCACGAACACGTTCCCGTCGTGGCCGCTGGCCCACCCGTTCCGGTACCTGGCGCACAACGGCGAAATCAATACCTTGCGCGGCAACATCAACATGATGCGGTCCCGTGAGGTTCATCTGGAGAGCCCCCTGTTCGGCGGTGATATTCGCAAACTGCCGGGCATCCACACGCTTGGCGCCAGCGACTCCGCTATTCTCGACAACACCTTCGAGTTGCTCATGCTGGGTGGACGCTCCGCCGCGCACGCCATGATGATGCTGATCCCCGAGCCGTGGAGCGGACACGAAAGCATGTCCGACGAGAAGAAAGCGTTTTACGAGTACCACGCGTGCTTGCAGGAGCCGTGGGATGGTCCCGCGTCCATCGCGTTCACCGACGGTGTTCGTATCGGCGCCACCCTGGACCGCAATGGCCTGCGTCCCTCGCGCTATTGGGTCACCGACGATGACTTCGTCGTCATGGCGTCGGAGGTGGGCGTCCTCGACGTGCCGCAGGAGAAGATCGTCAAGAAGGGCCGGCTTGAACCCGGCCGCATGTTTCTGATCGACACCGAACAGCACCGCATCGTCGGCGACGACGAAATCAAGAACGCGATTTGCACACGGCAGCCGTACCGGGCGTGGCTGAGCAAACACCGGCACGTGCTCCCGAAAGAGGGCATCGCTCGCAACGGGAAGTCCGAGCCCCAGGAAGTCTCCCTGCTGGAACGCCAACAGGTATTCGGTTACACGATGGAGGATGTGGAAATCCTCCTCGAGCCCATGGCCCAGACGGGCAAGCAGCCGCTTGGCTCGATGGGCAATGACGCGCCGCTGGCCGTGCTGTCCAACCGGCCGCAATTGTTGTTCAACTACTTCAAGCAGCTCTTTGCACAGGTGACGAACCCGCCGATCGACCCGATCCGCGAGGAGATCGTCATGTCGCTCGAGACCGATATCGGCCGGGAGCGCAACCTGCTCGGCGAGACGCCCGAGCACTGCGAGCAGCTTCATCTCCTGTCGCCGATCTTGACCAACGAGCAGCTCGAATACATCAAGCATATCGACAAGCCGGGTCTGAAGACGGCGGTCCTCTCGACCCTGTTCCGCGTGCAGGATGGACCCGCGGCGTTGACCGCCGCGCTGGACCGGATTTGCGCGGAAGCGATCAAGGCGTTAGACAGCGGCGCGTCCCTGCTGGTGCTGTCCGACCGTGGCGTAAACCAGGAGAACTGCCCGATCCCGAGCCTCCTCGCGACTGGAGCCGTGCACCAGTATCTGGTGCGCGAGCAGCGCCGCACCGACTGCGGCCTCATCGTCGAATCCGGCGAACCGCGGGAAGTCATGCACTTCTGTTTGCTGACGGGTTTTGGAGCGGGCGCGGTGAATCCGTACCTGGCATTTGAGACCATCGCCGACCGGGTCGAAAAAGAAGAGCTGGTGGAAGAGACTCCCGGCAAGGCCCAGAAGAACTTTATCAAGGCCATCGAAGCCGCCATGCTCAAGACGATGTCCAAGATCGGCATCTCCACGCAGCACAGCTACCGGGGCGCGCAGATTTTCGAGGCCGTGGGTCTGGGCACTGAACTCATCGAACGCTGTTTCACCGGCACGGCTTCACGCGTGGGCGGCATCGATGTGGAAGATGTGGCCCGCGAGGCATTGATGCGCCACGCGGTGGCCTACCCCAGGAACCATGCGCGGCCACGCGAACTCGATCCGGGCGGCGTCTACAAGTGGCGCAAGCGCGGCGAGCACCACCAGTACAATCCCGACAGCATCGCGACCGTCCAACAAGCCGTGCGCGGCAACGACCGGGAGAAGTACCGCCAGTTCGCCAGTCTCATCAATGACCGCAACCGGAACCTGTCCGCTCTGCGCGCGCTGTTGAAGTTCAAGAAGGGCGCGGCCATTCCGCTGGACGAAGTGGAGCCCGCCAAGGAAATCGTCAAGCGCTTTTGCACGGGCGCGATGTCGTTCGGTTCGATCAGCAAAGAAGTCCACGAGACCCTGGCCATCGCCATGAACCGCCTCGGGGGACGCAGCAACACCGGTGAAGGTGGGGAAGATCCCAAGCGCTTTATCCCCGACGCGAACGGCGATCTCCGCCGGAGCGCCATCAAACAAGTGGCCTCGGGCCGCTTCGGCGTGACCAATGAATACCTGGTCAACGCAGACGAACTTCAGATCAAGATGGCCCAGGGCGCGAAGCCGGGCGAAGGCGGCGAGCTTCCCGGTCATAAGGTGTTTGAGGAGATCGCGCGCATTCGGTACTCCACGCCTGGTGTGGAGTTGATCTCGCCGCCTCCCCATCACGACATCTACTCGATCGAGGACTTGGCGCAGCTCATTCACGACCTCAAGAACTCGAATGTGCACGCCGCCATCTCCGTGAAGCTCGTCTCGGAAGTGGGCGTGGGCACCGTGGCCGCGGGCGTCGCGAAGGGCAAGGCCGATCTCGTGTTGGTCAGTGGCGACAGCGGCGGCACGGGCGCTTCACCCCTGAGTTCCATCAAGCACGCGGGGCTCCCGTGGGAACTGGGCTTGGCCGAGAGTCATCAAGTGCTCGTCGAGAATAACCTCCGCAGCCGGATTCGTGTGCAAACCGACGGCCAGATCAAGACGGGCCGCGACGTGGCCATCGCGTTTCTGTTGGGCGCGGATGAAGTGGGTATGTCGACGCTGCCCCTCATCGCGACGGGCTGCATCATGATGCGCAAGTGCCACCTCAACACCTGTCCCGTGGGCATCGCCACGCAGGATCCCGAACTGCGCAAGAAGTTCGCAGGCAAGCCCGAGCACGTGGTCAATCTGTTCTTCTTCATTGCCGAAGAAGTGCGCGAGATCATGGCGCAACTCGGCTTCCGCACGGTCAACGAGATGATCGGCCGCGCGGACATGCTTGAGTTCGACCCCCTGCCCGAGCATTGGAAAGCGCGCAAGCTCGACCTGTCGCGCATGCTCAGCCAGGCCAAGCCTTGGGATGGCGAGACGCTGTACTGCAGCAAGACGCAGGACCACGGCATCGAGAAAGCCTTGGACCACAAGCTGATCGAATTGTGCAAAGCCTCGCTGGAACCCAAGGCCAGCCGTGAGGATGTCGCGAAGACGCGGATTCCCATCGCCATTCGCAACGTGAATCGCACGGTCGGCACCATGCTGGCCAGCGAGTTGACCCGCCGCCACAAAGTGGGCCTCGAGACCGGCTATCTGCCCGAGGACACCGTGTGGATCGACTGCACCGGCACGGCCGGCCAGAGTTTCGGAGCCTTCACGATTCGAGGCATGACCCTGAACGTCACGGGCGAGGCCAACGACTACTGCGGCAAGGGACTTTCGGGTGGTAAGATCATCGTGACGCCGCCAGCCGATTGCCCCATCGTGCCGGAGGAAAACATCGTCACTGGCAACGTGGCGCTCTATGGCGCGACGGGCGGCGAGGCCTACTTCCGCGGCATCGCGGGCGAGCGCTTCTGCGTGCGCAACAGCGGCGCGTGGGCGGTGGTCGAGGGTGTTGGCGATCATGGGTGCGAATACATGACCGGCGGCCGCGCGGCCATCCTCGGCAAGACGGGCCGGAACTTCGCCGCGGGCATGAGCGGAGGCATCGCCTTCGTATACGATGCGGACGGCACCTTCGCCCAGCACTGCAACCAGAGCACCGTGGACCTCAAACCCATGAACGAACAGAGCATCACCGACCTGCGCCACATGCTCGAGCGGCACGTGAAGTACACGGACAGTGCCGTCGCCAAGAAGATGCTCGCGAATTGGGACGAAACCATCACCAGATTTGTTCGTGTCATGCCGCGCGACTACGCGCGTGTCCTGCGCGAGATGAAACAGAAGCAAGCGGCCGCAGAGCCGGTTGAAGTCTAGAGGAGTTCAAGGATGCGCCCCAGCAAAGACAAGGGCTTCATGGTTTACCGCCGGGACACACCGCCCTATGCGCCCACGGAAGAGCGGGTCAAGCATTGGGATGAGTTCCTGCAGGATTTCAACGACGACAAGATGCAGGAGCAGGGGTACCGCTGCATGAACTGCGGCGTGCCGTTCTGCCAGTCGGGCTGCCCTTTGGGCAACATCATCCCCGACTTCAACGATTTCGTGAAGGACCTCGAGTGGAAAGAGGCGCTCGACCGCCTGCACTCCACGAACAACTTTCCGGAATTCACAGGTCGCGTGTGCCCGGCGCCTTGCGAAGCCTCGTGCGTGCTCGGCATCAACGAGCCTCCGGTGACCATCAAGCTCATCGAGCGGTCGATCGCCGACCACGGCTTCAAGGAAGGCTGGATCAAGCCCGAGCCACCCGCGCAACGTACGGGCAAGAAGGTCGCCGTCGTGGGTTCGGGTCCCGCGGGCCTTGCCGCCGCGCAGCAGCTCAACCGCGCCGGTCACAGCGTCACACTTTACGAGCGCGACGACGAGCCCGGCGGACTCCTGCTTTACGGCATCCCCGATTTCAAGCTGAACAAGGAAGTGGTACGCCGCCGCCTGCGCCAGATGGAGGCGGAAGGTGTCATCTTCAAGTGCGGCGTCTTCGTTGGTAAAGATGTCACGGGTCCGGAACTGGTGGATCAGTTCGACGCGGTTCTCATTACGACGGGTTCGACCCAGCCGCGCGATCTTCCTATTCCAGGGCGCGAACTCGATGGCATTCACTTCGCCATGGATTTCCTGACCCAGCAGAACCGGCGGGTTTCCGGCAAGCCGGTGACCGCGAAGGAGATTTCTGCGAAAGGCAAGAACGTTGTCATCCTGGGCGGAGGCGACACCGGGTCGGACTGTCACGGCACCAGCATTCGCCAAGGCGCGAAGCATGTGTGGTCCATCGAACTGCTGCCGAAACCGCCCGAGGGATACAACGAGAAGACTCCGTGGCCGAACTGGCCCCAGGTCCTGCGCACGTCCTCCAGCCACGAGGAGGGGGGCGACCGCGACTGGAGCATCCTGACCAAGGGCTTCAGTGGAGAAAATGGCAAGGTGAAGAAGATTCATGCGGTTCGGCTGGAGTGGGGCGCGCCCGATGCGAGCGGCAGACCCCAGATGATAGAGGTTCCCGGTAGCGAGTTCACCTTGGACTGCGACTTGGCCCTGCTCGCCTTGGGATTTGTCCATCCGGAACACGCCCTGCCCAAACAGCTTGGGCTGGAACTGGACGGTCGAGGCAACATCAAGGCCGAATATGGCGTCTATCAAACCAGCCGGGACAAGGTGTTCGCCGCGGGCGATGCGCGCCGGGGACAGTCCCTGGTTGTGTGGGCTATCCATGAGGGCCGCGAAGCCGCCCGTGCCATTGACATCAACCTGATGGGCAGTTCCGACCTGCCCGGCGCCTACAGCTATGGCTATGACAGCGTCGCGTTGAGCGGTGTAAAAGGTTGACCGCGGGCGAAACCTTTCGGCGCGTTTGAGCATAAAAGTAAGGGGAGGTATAGACAGCCGAAAGAGGGCGTAACGGGGAGCCGTTTTCGCGGTAGACTAATTGGGAAGCGAAATGCGCCTCGCCGTACGCGGTGACCGAGTAACTGTAGACGTGACAGTAGTTTGGGAAACTGTTGACACCAAATAGGGGCGGTGCTATACTCCGGCTGGAGCCGTGGTTCCGCAAAGAATGCGGCACGAACAGGCCGAGGGCACTGGAAGTTCCTGGCGGGAGACTACACTGTGAAGCATGTAAATACGATTACCAAGACGCCGCTTATTGCGAACGAAGAAACCACCGACCTGTCCTTCATTCTCTCGATACTGGGTCTTGGTTTCGACTTGCTTACCACATTTGTGGGCGCTTTCTCGACCGTCTTTGAAGGACTGTTGACTGCCCTGACCACGTGGAACCAGGTGAAGAATCCGTCCACGACCTGACGGCAGACACGCACTGAGGGTTTTGATCTTTGAGCCGCGGACACTTGCGTGGGCTCAGAGTGGTGAGTTTGGGAGAATTGGCTCGTGTTGCCAGTTGGGGGTTGGCCCCAGCGAAACGGCAGGACCGGAAGATCAGGAGAGGGATCACCATGAAACATATCCGTGGAATCTCGGCGAGCAAGGTGGTCAGGGCCGATGCGTTGGCGGACCTCTATAACGCCATCTGGCAGGCGTGGCTGGACTACGTGTACCAGAAGAAGAACGCCATCATCGATACGACGACGTAATTGTTATACGGCCAATCGATCGCCGGGACTTCGGACATCCTTGAAGTCCCGGTTTCTTTTTCCTATTGTATTTGCCGTCGGCGCAGGGGAGGGCGCGAGTGGGCCCTGACGTTCCGGGACTCTGTGCCGGGAAGCCCGAGGGCGGCGAGACGGCTGTTTCCGGATCGGCCCCGGCCGGGACCGGCTAACCAAGGCTTTCCACATGATCACCGGTGAGTATGCTGTCATCCGTTCCGCGGAGCCCGACGACGCGCCTGCGTTGTGGCAGCTCTATGACCCGTCGCGCCCCCGTTCCTTTCTGCTGGGCCCCCAGCGCGAGATTATGATTCCCACTGCGGACGAGCTGCGCGAGATGCTCGGCCGCCGTGACCTGGTGCAGGGCACCTTTTTTGCCGTGGAAAACAAGCAGGGGCTGGTCTGCGGCTGCTGCGTGCTGCGCGGAGCCAAGTTTGAATCGGAATATGCCGAAATGGTCGTAGCCTTTGGTGAAGATAGCGAATACGTCACACCCTTGGCGGAAGAGGTCTTTCAGTTCCTTCTCCACATGGCGTTCATCGAAAAGAAGCTCAACAAGCTGCAGGCCCACTGCCTGTGCACTGAGATTGCTTATCGCGAGTTCCTGGTGGCGCGCGGCTTCGAGAGCGACGGCGTTCAGCGGGACATGGTGTACACCCGCGGGCGCTATTTCGACCTGGAATCGTTCACCCTGTTTCATGCCGCGGGCCTCACTCGCCTGCGCAACCGCGAGGTTGAAGATGCTGCTGCGCCGGCTTGAGCGAAAAGACCTCGACGTGCTCGTGGATTGGCTGGATGATGCCGCCTTCCGGCGCTTCATCTATGGCGACGACGAGCGGCTCAAGCGCCAGATGGGGTCGCACATCCTGGCCCTCCTCGGAGGCGCCATGTCATTGCCCACGGCCGCGGCAGGACACTTTGTCTGCGATGCGGGCGAGCGGGGACCCGTTGGGTTGGCCGGTGTTTTCGACCTCTGCTGGCGCAACCGCTCATGTATCGTGAGCACGTACCGGTCTCCTTCATGTAGTCCCGAGGATTTCTACGGGGGCGCCTGCTCCGGCATTCTCGAATACTGCTTCGACGAGTTGAACCTGCACCGGGCCGGTGCCCGTGTCGATGCGCGTGATGAGGCCGCCTGGCGTGCGTACGAGCAGGCCGGCGCACGCAGGGAATTGGTGCTCCGGGGCCATGGCCTGCGTGACGGGCAGCCCTCCGACGTGTACGGTTACGGGGTGTTGCGCAGCGAGTTCGACGTGGCCCGCAAAGGCCGCACCCAGGAGGCCGGAGTCTGACATGGCGCTGAAATCGAGTGTATTCATCCGCAGGGCTGACCGCGACGATCTGGACACCGTCGTGGCCTGGATGGAGGACCCCGCGTTTCAGCGATTTCTCTATGGCGATCCCACGCGTTCGCCCAAGCAGATTCGCGAGCAGATTGTGGGGATGCTTGGGCGCTCCGCCAATCACAGCATGCCCGGCGGCATCTACTTCATGGCGGATTCCGCGAAGCTCGGGCCCGTGGGCTTGTTCTCCGTGGTGAACATCAGTTGGCGCAACCGCTCGTGCAACATCGACTCCTATGTCTCCGAGAAGCGGCGCACGGGTTTCTTCGCGACCATCGCTTTCTACCGGGTGCTCGAGTACTGCTTCCACGAGCTCAACATGCACCGCATCAATATTTACATCTATGGGTTCAACACTCGGTCCTGGCGCAACTTCGAGTTATCGGGCGGCAAGCGGGAGATCGTCCTGCACGAGCACGTCGCCCGGGATGGCAAGCTGTATGACATGTACGGCTACGGCCTGCTTCGGTCCGAGTTCGAAGAACTGCGCGAATTCTTCAAGAAGAAGTTCAAAGGCATCGATCTGGCTCATATGATTGAAGACATGAAAACCACGCAACAGACTGAGGCAGCGCCGTGATTGTCCCCCTTCTTTTTCTGGCGCTCTTGTTGGTCCACGTAGTCTTCTCTCTGGCGACGAACCGCCATCAGTCCGGGGCTCAGCCGTCAGGCCGCACCCGCACGATTCACGTCATCATGCAGGGCCCGCTCTTCTGGCTGGCCACGTACCTGGCCTGGGAGTCGGGCGTCTTCTCGCGCCAGCTCGTGTCGCCCCTGTATATCGGGATCGGGCTTGTCGCGGGGCACCTCGTTTTTGGTTTCTCGCTGCTTGCGACGCATCTCTCCTGGAGAGACGCCCTGAGCCACTTCTTCGACTTCGGCCCGATCTGGAATTTCACGATGGACAGTCCCATTGTGTTGACCCGGTTCCTGGGCGTCGCCCTGGCGGAAGAATTGATCTGGCGCGCCGCGGCGCAGACGCTCATCATCGAACAGTTCCGTCAGTGGATGCCGGAGACTGCCGCCGTCATTGCGGGCGTGCTCCTGGTCGCCGCCGGGTTTGTGGTCGTGCACAAGCACTTCTTTGAAAACACGTGGTACATCTCCCTGGAGTTTGTCGCATTCGCGGTCCTCATCGGTTTCCTGTACCATTGGACGTCGAGCTTCATCCTCGTCATGGTGATTCACGCCTTGCGTGACATCGAGATCGCCTACCTGGAGTATTTGATCAAAGTCGAGGAATTGGGGGACGAAGAAGAAGCGGCGCGGGCCATCGAACTCGCGTACACGCCTGGACGTCCGGAGAAGGTATGAGCCATCCGTTTGCGGTAGAGCTGCGCAACGTCGACAAGACGTTCAACACCCGGCACTTTCTTTCGAAAGATGAAGAGAGCGGCCGCCGGCCTATCTATCAGAAGAAGATTGTCCACGCGGTCAATCACGTCTCGTTCGGGGTGCGTCCCGGCGAGATCTTTGGCTTGCTTGGGAGAAACGGCGCCGGCAAGACCACGACCGTGAAGATGATTTCCGGTCTCGTGAAGCCGTGCAGCGGCGAAGTGTTCGTTGACGGTTTGCCCGTCGAGAAGAAGCGCCTGCAGATCCTCCGCCGCATCGGGGTTGTACTGGAAGGCACGCGCACCTGCATTTGGCCATTGACACCCATGGAAAATCTGGCCTATTTCGGAAACCTGCGCGACGTGAAGGGCAAAATCCTCAAGGAGCGCTCGCACCGCTTGCTCGACTTCATCGGACTGAGGGACAAGAAGGACATCCAGGTGCGGCGCTTGTCTCGCGGGCAGAAGCAGAAGCTGGCAATCTGCATCGCGTTGATCACCGATCCGCCCGTGTTGCTGCTGGATGAGCCCACGACCGGGCTCGACGTGCAAAGCAGCCGCGCCATCAAGGACAAGGTCATCGAGATGACCCGCGAACAGGGCAAGTGCGTACTGGTGACCACCCACGACATGGGCACCGCGCAGGAGCTGTGCGACCGGATCGGGATCATCAAGGACGGCGTGCTGGTGGCCTGTAAACCGACGGAAGAATTGTTAGACGTCTTCTCCGATCACTGTTTCGAGGTGCGCCTTGATCGGATGCCGGATATTGAACCCATCCGCCGGATACGCGGCGTATCAGGCGTGGAGCCGGTCAACTCGGAAGGCGGGCCCGGGTTCATCCTTCAGACATCCCGCGATGAAGCGGAGCGCTCCAACGCGCTGTATGCGACGCTCGGCCACTTGCAGTCGCAGGGCGTCCTGTTGCGAACGGTCACGCAGCGGCAACAGAATCTCGAAGGCGTGTTTCTTCAGTTGACCGCCACGCAATCCGAGCAGCGCGAGGAAAGGATATAAGTATGGGATTCTTCCTCGTGATGAAAGCGGAGCTGGTCCGTTCGTTTATCATCATGCGCCGTTATTGGTTCGCGACATTGATGGGCATGATTGTCGGGTACGGCATGCTTATCGGGCTCATTTTCGGTTTTCGGTCCGGCACCGTGGACGCGCATTGGGCCACCGACCAGACCGAGAAAGTGCTCGGATTCGTCGTCGGCATATTCGCATTTGGAATCGTCGGCATGTTCAGCCAGGGACTTCAAGGCATGGCGCGCACGGGCGAACTCGAGCAGGTCTACATGAGTCCCCACGGCTTGATCACGAACTTTCTGGCGAGATCCTTCGTCAGTTCGCTCATCAGTATCCCGACATGGACGATCCTGCTCGTTTTTGTCTCCGCGACATTGAACAGCGACCTCCATGCGGATCCCTTCCCAACATTTGTGATTCTCCTCCTGACCTACCTGAACCTGATCGGATTCGGATTCATGGTGGGCGGATTGACACTCGTCTTCAAGCAGATCGGTCAAGCCACCCTGCTGATCCGCATGGGCATGGTCGCGGTCGCGTTTGCCGCAAACCCTGACTGGTACAAACTTCCGGCCGTGATACTGGGCGCGGCGCATGTTGTGCCGATCACGGATGCGTCGATCTGTCTGAAACTGGTGCTCATCAAGGGGTTGGGCCTGGGAGTGTTTTCCCATCCTTCGTTTCTTTTCCTGCTAATTAACGTCGCGCTCTGGACCACGCTGGGTGTGGCCTGCTTCAAGTACATGGAGAACTGGAGCCGCGACAAAGGCACCCTGGGAGCGTATTGATGGCACGCGAGTCTCTGCATCGCTTCGTGGAAAACGGCCGCCGCTTCGCGATCGATCCGGAAACGTGCTTCTGCTTCGAATGCGACGAGATCTCGTGGGACGTCCTTGGCCACTATCCCCACGCTTCGGTCAACCGCATCTATCATGAGTTGGGCGCCAAACACAGTGTCAAGGAACTGGAGGAGGTCCTTGGCGAGTTGGAGTGGTTGCGTGCCACCCGTGCCATCCTGCCTGCGAAGAAGAAGGAAGACCTGCAGAAGGAGACGCAGCCGGAGCGCGGCGTGAAGCGCCTGACCGTGCAGCTTCCCCGCGAACAGGGCGAGGTCTCTGTCAAGAAGAAGGGCTGGTTTGGACAGGGCGCGGCAGTGGTCTCCAGTTCTGCGAAGGACATCGGGCGCGATGCCATCGACCTGTTGCTCGGGCGCTCGGGCGAACAGCGGGAATTGACCCTCGAATTCCTGGAAGACGAGGCCGTCGCCAATCCGGAACTCATTGCGGCGCTCGGCGCTCACGCGCTGCGCTGCGGCCGCCTCGCGGGTAAGAAACTCACCGTGAGCGTGCACGTTGCGAATCTGGCATTGGACAAAGTCCCGGACGCGCTTCAGGGACATACCGTGGGCGCGCGGCTCGAATTCGCGGAGAATGCGGACATTCTTGCGTACGTTCGCGGACTTGCCAGGCCGGGTGCGGATTCGCTCGCGAAGCTGGTGAAGGTACTGCATCCAGACGCTCCCGGAGTGACCGGGCGCATTGTCGTCCGGCCGAATCATCCGCGGTTTGGGGGCGTCGTTCAGGAACTTGATAAGGCTGGTTTCGCGGCCATCGAATTGGACTTTGATGGTTCCTACGTGGCGAACCCGGGCCTGCAGCCCGAAGAGATGCTCGCCGCCCTGCGCGAGACCGCCGTGTATTATGCCAACCGCCTGCTCGCGCATCGCTATTTTCGGCTGGACCCAATCGCGTCCTTGTTCTACCGCATCTATGACGGTTCGCCGTTGCGGCGTTCCGACCCTGCGGGCATGAACGAACTGGCGGTCGATGCCGGCGGCGGCATCTATCCCTCTTGGCGCCTGCTCGGGATTGATGAATTCCGCCTCGGCACCCTGGCGGACGGTGCATTGGACGAGACCAAGCGCGGCCGATTTGATGAGGTTGGCTCCTTGACGACCGGCGTGTGCCGCCGGTGTTGGGCGCGCAACCTCTGTGGCGGCGGCAACACTGCCGTGCACTACGCACTGAGCGGCTCGCACCGGAAGCCGCACGAACCCTGGTGCGAGGCCCAGCGCGCATGGATGGCGTCGGCCGTGTCCGCGTTCAACCTGCTCTCCTCTGAAGGGGTCAATTTCACGCGCGTGTACAGCACGCTGACCCGTACTGCCAAGCCTTCCTTATTCACCCTGATGCGCGCGGCGTTTCGCATGACCATCGGGATGCGTCCGATTGAAGAACGCGATGCCGAAATGCTCATGAACTGGGAGAACTGGAATACGGCGTCGTACTTTCTCTTCAACGAGAAAGGCATCCTGATCACCACGAAGTACGACCGGGAAATGGACGCACTGCATCCGAGCACAATTGACCAGGAGATGATTCTCGTCAAGAAGAACGGCACTTCATTCGGGCTGATCAAGTTGCGTCCCGAACGCGAGCCGGGCGCCGCGCAAGCATGGGTCTACATGCATGAAGAGGCCGATTACGCGGCGGACGATGTGCGAAAGGGATTTCGCACGATATTGAAAGAGGCCGGGGGGCAACAGTCGATCCGGCGGCTCACGGTTCCCGCCGCCGAGTATGAGAAAGGACTTCAGGGGTTTCTCGAGGGAGTCGGGTTTCGGCGGGAAGGGACTTTGCGCGAAGCCCTCTTCGTTCACGACGCCTACCACGGCGTGCACATCTACGGAATGTCCACCGCGGATCTCTGAGGGAACGCGCATTCGCGCTTCGGGACAAAGACGAAGAGAAGAACATCCCCCTTGATCCCCCTTCAAAGGGGGATCCCTGCAACACTATGTCTGTAGATAACGGAAAAACTTGAGGGCAACACGCGGGCTATTCGTGCGAAGAATGCGCGGCCCGCAGGGCACGCGTACACGGTCCCCCTTTGGAAGGGGGCAGGCCCGCAGGGCCGAGGGGGATGTTACACCCCAACGCTACAGGCGTACCTACATCGCCAAGCCGCCGTCCACTTGCAGCACCGCGCCCGTGATATACGAGGCGTCGGCTCCCGCCAGGAACTTCACGGCCGCGGCGATGTCTTCACCGGTGCCTTGTCTGCGCATCGGGATGCGTTCCAGAAGCCCGGCGCGCAATTCTTCGCTGAGCACGGCAGTCATGTCCGTGTCGATGTATCCCGGGGCCACCACGTTGACCGTGATGTTGCGGGACGCCAGTTCCTGCGCGAGCGCTTTCGAGAAACCGATGAGACCCGCCTTCGCGGCGGCGTAGTTGGTTTGGCCACCCTGGCCGCGGATACCGATGATGGACGAGATATTGATGATACGGCCGGTTTTCTGCTTGAGCATGTCGCGGCTCACGGCGCGGCAGCAGTTGAAGGCGCCCGTCAGGTTGGTGTCGATGACGGCGCTCCAGTCCTCGGGTTTCATGCGCATGAGCAACCCGTCGCGCGTGATGCCCGCATTGTTGACAAGCACGTAGATAGGTCCGAGCGTTTCGGTAACACTCTTGACCAGCGCATCCACGGCGGGGCTGCTCGCGATGTCGGTCTCGAAGCCGACGACCTTTCCACCGGTCTCCGCGGCGATCTCCTCCGCGGCGGCTTGGGCGGTGGCGGCGGTCCTGCCGCAGATGGCGACCCGCGCCCCTTCGCGCGCGAATGCGGCCGCGCAAGCGCGGCCGATGCCACGCGTTCCACCCGTGATCAACACCGTCTTGTCAGAAAACTCGCTCAAGGTAGTCCCTTTCCATGATTGCGGTTGTTGTTGTCCGCCGAGTTGGGAATGGCACGTCCCGCGCCTTGCGATTCTCAGGTATTCCCGTGCCAGTGAGGCTCAGGCATTGTTAGCCCGGCGTCCCAGCGGAGACAGGCTTCCGTCGAGGTGGGCGACCGTGTCGCGCAACTCGGAGATGCCTTCCTCGATATGCTTGTTGATTTCATGCTTGACCGCCAGACAGGCCATCTCGATGGCGTTGGCAACGCCGACGTGCGAGCAGGCGCCGTGCATGATGATGACCACGCCATTGATGCCGAGCAGCGGGGCGCCCCCATATTCATTGGGATCGACGGTGCGCTTCAGGCGCTTGTAAGCGCCGCGGCTCAGGATGGCGCCCAGCGTGCTGATCCAACTGGAGCGTAGTTCCTTGGCGAGAAGGTGGCGAATGAGCGCGCCCGCGCCCTCACTGGTCTTCAACACGACGTTGCCCACAAACCCGTCGCACACGACTACGTCCGCGGCGCCGGCGTACAGGGCTTTGGGTTCGACATTGCCAATGAAGTTTACATGAGGAGCCGCGCGCAGGTTGCGGTGCACGGTCTTCGCCAGGTCATTGCCTTTGGCTTGTTCCTCGCCGATGTTGAGCAGTCCAACACGTGGATTGTCTTTGCCCAGGACTTCGCGCGAATACACGACTCCCATCTCCGCGAAGTCGCAGAGGTGCCGGGCGCTGCAATCGACGTTGGCTCCGAGATCGAGTACGAGACAGGTACCCTTCATGGTGGGAAGAAGCTGACAGATGGCGGACCGCGCAACACCCTGTATGGGGCGCAGTATGGTTCTCGAAGCGACCATTACCGCGCCCGTGTTGCCCGCGCTCACGACCGCGTCCGCGACGCCCTGCTTCACCATGCGCATGGCCACCAGCAGCGATGCGTCCTTCTTCTTGCGCACCGCGAGCATCGGAACGTCATCCATGGTAATGACCTCCGAAGCATGCACGATCGAAACTTTGTGGCGGGCGGTGGTGGTTCCGAGGGCGCTCTTCAGGCGCGGCTCATCGCCGACGAGGATAATCTCGACGTCACTCGACACCTCCGCCTTCAAGGCGCCCCTGACTTCCGGCAGAGGCGCATTGTCGGACCCCATGGCATCTACGGCGATTCGCATGGCAGGCTCCCGCCAACCCGGACTGGGTTTAGCTGCCTTCGGTGCTTACGACGAGGCGATCCTTGTAGTGCCCACATTTGGGGCACACCCGGTGCGGCATGATGCGCTCTCCGCAACTCGGACAATCCGAGAAGATGCGTTTGCTGAGCGCATGGTGGGAACGGCGCGTGTTCTTCCGGGTCTTCCCGGTTCGTCTCTTTGGTACCGGCACGGTCAATCCTCCGAACGGTCGGGTTTCAGGTCGGGGAACAGATCTCCCAACGCTTTCAATCCCTTGTTGGCAAAAGTCGTTTCATTTGTCCCGGCGGCACAGCCGCAACGGGTATCATTCAGATTCGCGCCGCATTCCGGGCACAAGCCGGCGCAAGTCTCTTTGCACAAAAACTTTAGGGGCATCGCCAACGCGATCTCTTCCCAAGCGGCCAAGGCCAGGTCAATGAAATTGCCGTCAAGGGGAATCCGTGTGACGCCGCTGTCAGCTTCCTCGTCCTCCACTTCCTCCTCCTCCCAATCTTCCAAGGGGTGGGGGAGGGGACCCTGCGAAAACACCCATATGGCCTCAACGTCGAAAGGCATCTCCGCAGGTCCGAGACACCGTGCGCAGGTCCCCGTAAAGGAACCCGCGACGTGTCCGGTGAACACAAACTGCACCCCGTCGCCGGTCAGCGTTCCCCTGATGCGCACAGGGCCAATCGGCAGTCCCGACACCCCTTCGGGTTGAAGGCTCTGCCCGGCAGTCTCCAGATCGATAGGCAACGCCCCGCCGGAGACAGCGGAGAGCGGAACCTGCAAAGCACTCACCTCGGGAGGACCTCCGCATACAGGGTTGCCGCGTAGACTAGCAAAAGGGGGTGCTCCAAGTCAAACACCGCCGGATTCATAGACTTAGAGGCGATCGAGATGTATTATAGGATAGAAAAGCGCAATTGGGTTGCGAAGCGTGTGTGCGCGTAAATGGGGAGGGTGCCCTTGTACTGGATTACGGCACGGTTGGGAGCGATTCGGGGGTCGTCCTGGCCCATCCAGGAGCGTTCGCTCGTCTTTGGGCGCGGACGCGGCTGCGATGTCACCATAGCCGATCCGCTCATTTCGCGCCAGCATTGCGCCGTATATCTGGACAAGGGCGATATACGCCTGCGCGACCTGGGGAGCAGCAACCTCACCTTGGTCAACGGTGAACCGGTGCGTGAGGCCACGTTGCGTCCCGGTGATGAAGTCGCCGTTGGGGGAACCGTCTTCGTAGTCAGCCTGGCATCGACGGAACCGGAACCCCAAACGTCAGGCAAGGGTGATGGCGATACCTTGGGCCTGTCCCGGGCGGATGGCCCGCATACCCCTCGCTTCGCCACGCCGCCGCCGATCCAAGGGCTTTCCACGATCGAAGATTATGTCGACCTTTTCCGGCTTTGCAGGAACGTCAGTAACGTGGCCTCCATCGCGGGGCTTCTCGATGTCGTGCAGCGAGAACTCGAACCACGTATCGCGACGCGGTCCCTGTGTTTCGCCCGGGCCCGAAAAGACGCTGAATTCACGGTCTATCAGCGCGAAGGAGAAGCGGCCCTGCCAGCGGAACTCGCGCCGTCACTGGACTTGATCCGGCGTTCGTTCGAGGGACAACAGATGCTCCAGCAGCGTCTGGAGGGTCCGGTGTCGGCCTATGTCGCCGTGGCTTTTCCGATGACGGCCGGCCAAGAAAAGGTCGGCGTCTTCGCGATGTGCGCGCTGGCGCGCGTCGTGAACAGCGATGACAACACCATTCAATTCCTTTGTGCCGCCGCCTATCAGCTTGCGCCATTCTTTCACATGATCGAGCAGGTGGAATCCCTTCGGATCGAAAATGAGCGGCTGCGCGCCGGTGCGACGGAGACCGGCGCTCTTGTGGGAGAGAGTCCTGCGATGCGCAAGGCTCATGCCCAATTGCGCGAGGCGGCGCGCTCCGGCATGTCGGTCCTGATCATGGGCGAAACCGGAACCGGCAAGGAATTGGCCGCGCGTCTTCTGCACGAAGCTTCGGACCGCGCTTCGAAGCCGTTCGTGGCGGTCAATTGCGCCGCCATCCCGCCCGATCTCATGGAAAGTGAGTTTTTTGGATACGAGAAAGGAGCCTTCACAGGGGCCCTGGGACGCAAGATCGGCCGAATGGAAGAGGCCCAGGGCGGCACTCTCTTTCTCGACGAGATCGGCGATCTCAGCCTCGAGAATCAAGCGCGCATCCTCCGTGCCATTGAGAACGGCACCTTCTACCGGGTCGGCGGCAATCGCGAGATTTCGGTCGATGTGCGCGTGATTGCCGCAACGAACAAGGACATCCCCGCGGCCGTGCAAGAAGGCCGCTTCAGGGCCGACCTCTACCACCGAATCAACGGGTTTGTCATCGAGTTGCCGCCATTGCGGGAACGGCCCGAAGATATCCCGATCCTCGCCCAGCACTTCATCCGCCTGTCCCAGGCGGGGCGCGGTGAACCGGAGCGCATCATTCACCCGGACGCGCTTCAGGCCCTCGCGGCGTGGCATTGGCCAGGCAACGTGCGCGAGTTCAGGAACTGCATAGAGCGAGCATGCTATTTAACTACAGATGGTGGTATTCAAGTACGCGACCTCCGGCTTCCGAAAGCCATTCTGGCCAACCTCGTGAGCGAGGAAGAGCGTTCGCTTGCCGAAGTGGAGCGAAAGCACATCCTCGAGGTGCTCGAAAAAGCAGGCGGCAACATCACGCAGGCGGCCAAGCTTCTTGGGGTGAGCCGGCCCACGGTCTACCGCAAGATGGCCGAGTACGATATCCGCGAGACGACGGAACCGTAACGTAAAATTTGGTTACATGACGTATCGGTTTGTTACAGACTATCGTTCTCAGTTTACCTTCATGATACGTATCTGTATGGACTAATACCTTGTACTTCCTTTATTTATAATGGCTTGTGACATATGCCTCTTGATCTGCAGGATTTGGCGCGCAAGTTGCTGGCTATCTTGTACCCAATCCTCGGGACGGTTCCTCACCCAAGGGAACATCCTCCGAGCATGGCACGGCCAGCAGTCTCACCTTAGGCTTTGTCTGGCCGTGCCCCCCAATTTAATCTTTCCTTGGGGTAGCCGAAGTTCGCTCCCTGCATCGCTTCAGCTTCCGCCTTTACGTTGATCTACCCTGAGGGCGTGAATCACGGTTTCTGTTTACGTGGTGCCGAGCGATCGAGACTGCTTGCCGCGGCCTCTCAGGAGATCGGTGTATGACGGGTGAACGAAGCATCCAGGAAATGACGCTCTGGTTCAGGAAAGAGGCGGAAGGAGAGGTGCGGCTCCGCCAACTCCTGGAAGATGGGTGGGTCGGGTGCATGCGCAACGACGGTCCCATCTGGAAAATCCGGGTGGTGCGCCCCCCGTCTCAGGATTCTTCTGCGAAGAATCCAGCAAGCCCAAACGCTTGACGCGTTCTTTCTCCCCTTGCGTGCGGTCTGTGGCACGGTCACGCGTGCGGTCCACCGCCTTCCCCTCCTGAAGTCAGGAAGGGTACCGTGTATGCCGCCGAGGGCATCACGTAACAGGTTCCTCCAGCATCTCCCTCCAACATTGCTCTTGCCGCGGCGATGGCCTCGGGAAGATCCGCCGCTTTCCGGCTTCCCAGCAAGCCCACGGCTTCGTCGTCCAGTTCCGTGATGAGTATGGCGCTTGGCGCCTTTTCAACGGTGGAGAGAGCGGTTTGCCCGTTGATCTCGCTTTCCCGGCGCAGGCCACGGATGATCTCCGCGCGTGTGCCCAACCGCAGCCACTTCACGAACGCCTCCCCCCCCAGGCCTTCGGGACATGGCGCCAGCAGGATGATGCGTCCCCCCGGCCGCATGGCTTGGTAGGCGTTGTACAGCGCCTTATGGGTCTGGACGAAATTCCGTGTGGCCGGCGAGGCCGCGACGACGAGGTCTGCCCGTTCCGCGATGGGTACGGCATACAACGAACGCGCGAAGTCCGCCGCGCGGCGATGTGCGGCCTCGAGTTCGCCCGCGAAGATCCCCGCGATCTGGGCATGGCGGTTCAACACCGTGTTGATCACATAGTCCACACCGAGCAGGCGGGCCCCTTCGAGCATATCTTCCGCCACGGGGTTTCCATCCATGGCGGCGATGCGCACCGCCGGATCGAGCGCGTCTTCGCTGGGGTGCAAGTTCATCGCATGGTTTTGCGCAATCGTTCGGGCCGAACTGATGCCGGGCAGGATGGACTTGCGGCCTCCGCCGAATCCGCCGAAATAGTGCATCACCACGGCGCCGGTGGCGATGATGCGATCGCATTCCCAGACCCGCCGGTTGATCTCGACCCGGGTGCCCCGGCTCGTGACGCCCAGGGTCACCAGCATCGCCTCGTCGCGCGGGTCATGCGTGAATGCGCGCATTCGAAATCGCTGGTACATATCCGGTCCCAGAATGCGCGCCTGCTCTTCCGGGGTGGGCGGGCGGTGCGTGCCCGAGGCGAACACGAAGAGGATGTCCTCATCCCGAATTCCGCATCGGTTGAGTCCATCCACCAATATGGGTAGTACGATGTCGACTGCCGTGTTGCGGAACGCGTCGGAACAGATGATGGCCACGCGCTCACCGGGGCGGACTATCGTGTACAGATTCCGGTCAAGGCCGATGGGATTCTCGATGGCGTGGGCAATTGCGCGCTCGCGCTCCGAGAGTTCGGGGACGCCGGCGATGTCGAGGGTTCCGAGGTCTTGCAGCCAAGGGGCCTCGGCATGTTGAATGGAACTGCCATAGGGTGCCTGGATACGCATTGGCCTCTTGCTCCCCGCACGTGGGCTACTGCGCGCGGCCCTTTTCCAAGAGGAACTTCTTCTGCCTCTCAGTGTACACGCTGCGCCAACTGCGTTGAGAGTCCCAACTCGCGATGTTGTCGCGCCGTTTCAAGGTCTCCTCCATACCGGCATCACCGTCCATGCCCGTCGAATAGAGCTGATACGAGTCCGGCGCGAGAAAGCCGCCGTCGTCCTTCAATGCGGGCGAGCCAGGCGAGCTGTAAGCAGTCGCCGGCGCGTACAGGTAGGCGTTTCCCCAAGCGTCCAAGGGTGGGCCTCCGGGGAGGTAGGCGACGTTTCGCGAAAGGTACTCCGTGGCCAGCCGCAGCCCCTCGGGACCCTCAGGCGGGTACTCGCCCAGTTCAGCTTTGTAGGTTTCGACAGCGGTCATCAGGGCGCGCAGGTCGGCCTCGGTCCGGAACATGCGGGCGCGCGGGGAATCCTCGGGCGTACTAATGGCAAGGATGAGCCAGGTCACGCCGATGCTGAAGAAGATGATGAGCGCGCCGAAGACCGAGAAAAAGCAGCCGCGCCGCTTCCTAGAAGTCGAGGTCGATTTCATCCACGGTGTCCCGGTCGGTCATGCACAACAGCCACGTCGCGGCAAAGGCAAGGCAGTCGAGATATGCCTGCACAACGGCTGACGCCGACGCAATGAGCAGTTCTTTCAGGATTGGGGTCTCCTGGCCTTCGCCCCCTACGGCCGCCTGGCTGAACACGATGAACAGCAAGAACTGGAACAGCGTGATTCCAATGACTACAGCCGTTTTGCCGGGCTGCTTGGCCAAAGGCGCCAGGCTTTCTCCCAGGAGGCGGAAACGGGCGCTGCCGGTGAACATCATGCATGCGCCAAAGGGTACCGCGCAGAGCGCCACCGCAAGCGTCGCCAGCGCGAGGACATAGTTGATGGAATGCATTTCGCCGTTGCCGTAATCGACATTGGCAAGGTGCAGGATGCCGTACAGCACGAGGTTGACGACGGCCCAAAGCACGAAGAAGCGCCGCAAAGCCTCGCGATCATCGCGTACCTTCCACAAGGGACGGTCGATCTCGCGGCCCAGCCGCGAGAACACCACTGCCTGGGCCAACGCGAACACGTGAATCATGACAATCAGCAATGCCACGTCCAGCAATTGCAGTGTCAGGCTTGCGGAGGAAGGGTCCGAGCTTCTCAGGGGCAAGCTGACCAGGGTCGGAACCGCGTTGGCGGCTATAAGAACTCCCATATAGAGCGCAAACGACGAGAGATTCCGCTGAACGGCTTCCGCCGCGTCTCGAACCAATTGCACGAGCCTACTCCGTTACCATGATGGCTTCTTGTTGGCGCTGCTGGCGATGGATGACATAGCGGGCGATGAGGTCGCGCCGGTCGTCTTCCACATCGTAATATGCGGCGCGTATCAAGCAGCGCCCGCCCGGCAAGAGGGTGGTCCCCACGATACGCGCGTCCACATCGAAGGGTTCGGTAGCCTCCACCTCCAATTCCAGGGTGACACGAATGAGGACCTGGGCGGGGATGGGATGCGGCATGAGCAGGGCAAAGCCTCCCGCGCTGATATTGGTAATCCTGCCGCGCGTCCGGGTAACGATGCGCCGGTCGCGTGTGGTGGGCGATTCGGTGTCCAACGGAGCGTTCATGACGCCCACATTGGTATTCTGCTCATGCCGGACGCGGAAATGCTCGCGAGCCTGGATGCGTTTGAGGTCGCTTGTGTGCCGGAACACGAGTTCGAGGGGATCGGCTTCCCGGCGCAAGAAAGACATCGCAAACTGATACCGGGCGTCCTCATCGCGATAGAGGCGGAAACGGTACACGTCTCCCGCGGACAAGGGGGGACGCGCCGGATCGTACCCTTCGATGGGACTGATGTGAAGGCAGGCCTCATTCACGGTAGTCGCATGGGCGCGAATCCACTTGGGTGGGGAATCGGACTCCCGGGTCAGCCAGAGCTCCTGACCGCGAAAGAGTTCCCGGGTGGAGTAAATGCGTTGGCCGATAGGCACGAAATCGAGGCCCAGCTTCACGCGGACATCTCGGAGTGTCACGCCCAGACGTTCTGCCTGCGCCTCAACACCCTGCTGCCGCAACATCTCCATCTCCTTGTCTACGCAGTGGTCAAAGTGCTCGCGGAGCGTCACAACGCGGTCGGGTTCGTTCGGCGCCCAGCGTTTGATCATGGCGGCCAACGCGATCGACTCGGGTTCGGTAAACTCCTTCTCCCGTTGAATGGATTCCACCAAACTCCACGCGGACTGGATCTTCTCGGCGCGGCGGCGGCGCTTGCGGAAACTCTCGATGACGAAGGCAACGGCGAGCAGCGCCGCAAACAGCAGCGCGAACCCGATGAGGGTCATGTTGCTCGGTTGTCCCCAATTCACCAGACCGCCGTCTTCCTGCAAAGCCGGATTCCTTTCCGTTTTCCTCCATCATAGGTAGAGAGGAAGGGTGTATGCAATGTGGAAGGGGCAAGAGACGGGGCCGTGCGGGTCAGCCGACGACGAATCCCTCTTTTTCCAGCTCTTTGGTGAGATCGCTTTTGGAGATCTTGCCCACGGCAACCATACGCCGGGGATCCAGCGTTTCGAAGTGTTTCCCGAAGCGCCTGCGGTGCAAGAGGTCGGCCATCACCAGCGGATCGTCGGATTCCAGCACATGGAGCGTGCGCAGGCGGACGCGCTTCATGCCGCCGCGCCAGTCCTCCAAGGTCGTCATCACGTTTGGAGGCAGCGAGCCTCCCCGGTTATGGTCGAGCAGAAACTGTACGAACGCGTCGCCGTCGTGGCCTTCCTGCACGGCCTTGGTAAACGAATCCTTCGTCACCGTGTAGACGGTCGCCAACCCGGTGCTGCCGCGTATGGCGAATTGATCCAGCGGGACAGTCAGCAGCGGGTCCATGTCCTGCGTGGGCACGACAATGTCGAAATTGGGCTGGACAACCAACTCCGCCGTACGGCTCGGGAAGAGTTTCGCCACGGCCTTCGCGTCCGCATTGGTCAGCAGGGCCCGGCCGAGTGCGGAGAGGCGAAACAGCGCACGGCTCCCATCGTGGGCGCGGTCCACCACGCCCAGCCACAGAAACGTTTCCTCGATGGAGCGCGCCAGGCCGCGTTCGGAATTAGTGGCCGAAGGACTGACGTAGTGCCAGTGACCGCCCGCGCACTTCAGCATGGGCTGCTCGGTTTCCGAGCCCAGGCGCATCGCGTAGTCGATGAAGTCGGTGATGGGATACCAGGCGTCCGGCTTCACTTCATCGAGGAAACCGGCGAGCACGCGGCGCGAGGCGGATTCATTGCCGCCCTGGGTGAGCCACTCGAAGATGATCCGGTGCCGGCTGACGCGGTGCATTGCTACGAGCGATTCCAGAACGCCGGCGCGCAGTTCATTGTCGACCCGGGCAATCCATCCGACCCCCTGTGCAACCCACAAGCACGTCTGCAAGGAAGGGTCTTCATCTTCGCCGCACAGTTCCCCGAGGCGCCGGCGATCTTCGCGAAACAGATCGCCGTCTCCTCGCAGCCGCGCCGGCTTGGCCGCAATCGCCGCCACGATACGGCAGATCCGATCCGAGAAGTCGAGCCCGCGCGAATCGCATTCATCCGGTTTGCTTCGGACGGGCTTCAGCGAGGAGTTCTTGCCGCTTTGCGCCGCGGCGACCTCCCTCCATTGGCGAAGTTCCGAAAGCAGGCCGGCGACGCGCACCAAGCGATCTTCCGAATCAAAACGGAACATCTCGAACAGCGCGAATCCCTGGAACAATTCCAGCAGCGCCTGCTCGACTTCGTAATCCGAGTGCCCGCATCCCGCGCGGATCGCCGCGGCGGGGGCCACGCCGCCCTCGTACTGCCAGACGAAATCGAAGGTCTCTTGGGCCCTCGGTGAGAATGATTTGGAGGCGACGTACTCGACGATGGAATCGGGCCGGGCATAGCAGTGCGCGATCAACTCTTCCGCCGCCGCTTTCTTTCCGCCCGGTTTGTCGACGCCGATCTGGTCCTCGAGGCGCCGGAATTCGTGCGGCCCCAGCGCCTTCACGCCGTTGAACAGCGATGGGATATCGCCTCGGTTCTCGAGGCCGTCGGAGATGCGTTTGACCGCGGCCCCGCCCTCGGCCACGAGCTTCACTTTCGTAAGGTCCGTGAAGAAGAGTTTGTGATTGACGTCGATGAGGTACTCGACTTCTTCTTCGGGAAGCTCGAGCTTCTTGGAGAGAAACCGGACCGTCAACCCGGAACGGCTGTTCAGCGTCAGTTCGCGGGCGATGCGAAACGCCGGCTTGCTCAGGCCTTCGAGTGCCATGATCAGGCTGGCTCCATGACGCATCTAGTGCCCCCTCCGAAAGAACGATGACCAACAATACCCGCACATGAATGAACAGTATATCCAACGCTTTTGCCCGTGACAACACGCGTTCCGGATCGGAGACCCCCATCTTTTGCTACAATGAGGATTCTCGAAACGGAATGGGCGCGATGGACTACAGAAGACGAATGACGCGGTGTTTCGCGGTGGCGCTGGTAATCCACCTTGTGGTGCTCGCGTTGCCCGCGGGATGTCCGCGCACGTGGGACGGAACGGGCGCCGCCGCGGCGAGGCAACCCCTTGTCTTATCCATGAAGCAACCGGAGCGGCCGGTGCGCCTCATCGAAAGCGGCGCCCCCGCCACGGAACCGGTCGATCCCAACACGGACCTGATATCGGAGCAGGCGTCCAAGGCCCAGGACATGTCCGATGTCATCGGCGAGCGCATGGCACCTTTCGTGCCGAAAGCGGCGGAGTCCGACGAGATGCGCCAGCCTGGACCCGCACCCGAACCCGCGGCGCCCCCGCAGGAGGTCAAGGCGCCTGAGAACCCGCCCGCCGAGTCGCCCGCGGAGAACGTTCCCCCCGCCAGCCCGGAGAAGGACGATGCCGCGCGTGTGGCCGCGCAGGCGCCCGCACCGGCACCCGCACCGGAAGCTGCACCAGCGGCCGCCGAGGCGGAGCGCATTCAGATTGCCAAGGCGGAAGCGCCTCAGGCCCCGCAACCCGAGCAGGGCCAGACCCGTGGCCGTGTCGATGGTGGCGTCAAGAACAAGGGTTTTCTGAGCTTCGAGGCGATGGAGAGTGATTTTGCGCCCTATCTGCGGGAAGTCCGCAACCGGGTCGAACGGCGATGGAAATCCCTCATCCAACTGCGCTATTCGGGAGCGTCCAGCACGAAAGCGGTCGTAGATTGCGCCATTGCTCCCGATGGACGGCTGATCAGCGTGGCGGTGGTGGAGCCGGGGGAAAGCGCTTCATATGCGGGGTTGTGCAAGGAAGCCATCGAACGGGCCGGTCCCTTTCCACCCTTTCCGTTCAAGGTGCCTGAAGTGTACCGCAATCAGAATCTCGAAATACGGTGGACGTTCAGTTTCCTGTAGCGGCCGGCGTCACCGCTCACATTTGGGAAAGCGGAATGGCCTCGTCGATGAGCATGATGGGGATATCATCGCGAATCGGGTAGAGGTAGGCCCGGTCCTCTCTGATGAGCCCGCCATCCACCCGTTCCTCAACCTTCTCTCCGGCACGATTCTTGAGCGTGCCAGCCTCGATTGCGGCATTGATCCGCGCAACCAGAGCGGCGTCCGCTTCGGTGACCGGCGTCTTGTTTTCCGGGCAAACGAGGATTTCCAGCAGTTTCGGGTCGACCATGAGCCCCTCCATCCATTTCACGACGCAGCACCTGCGTATTCTACCTCTCGAAACGCGGGGAATCCAGCGCTACAGCCCGATCGACTGCCGTGGCCTGAAGGGCCGCAATCTCAACGACATTGACAGGCTGGCGCGCGTCGCCGTACGCTTAGTGAGGAAAGGCGCGATGTGTTGCGCCGCCAAGGGACGTGCGATGAAGAAATGCCACAAGTGCGGCCAGGCCTGGGTGAGCGAGAAGAAGCAACCCGCGGTAAAGGAATACTGTGAAAACTGTTCCGCCTACCTTCATTGCTGTCTGAATTGCCGTTTCTATGAGCCCAAACTGCACAATCAGTGTGCGATTCCCACAACCGACTGGGTGGGCGACAAAGCGGGCGCCAACTTTTGTGATGAATACGACTTTCGCGACGAGGACGCCCAATCGCGTGACGGTGGTGCTTCCGCGTCCGCGCGGAACTTGCTCGATTCGATGTTCGGTGAAGGCGAAGTCAAAACCGATTCGGACAGGCTCGACGCCTTTAAGAAGCTGATGGGGGATTGAGGCGCGTACGGATGCCGGAATGCGCCTGCGAACGGTGCGGCCGTTTGACGCCCGAAAAAAAGGGGTGGTAGAGTCTGTGGGGCGGAGTAACGGGAAAGGTTGAGCGTGGAAGCCCAAGCGCAGCAACTTCACATGCTTGTCGTCGATGATGAAGCCGGTTTGCGAGACGTTCTTGAACAGAACTTCCGTGACCGGGGTTTTCGTGTTACGGCCGTCTCCAATGGCGCGAAGGCTATTCAACTCATTGAGCGCCAGCCTTTCGATGTCATTATCACCGATCTGAAGATGCCGGAGAAGGACGGTATCGCGGTGTTGCGCGCAGCCCGGGCCACGCCGTTTGACAGTCCCGTTATCATTTTGACCGGCTATGCCACGATCGAGACGGCCGTCGAGGCCATGCGTCTCGGCGCCCGGGACTTCATCTCGAAACCGTTCAAGCTGGCCGAGATCGAACTGAAGGTCGAGAAGGTGCTCGCATTCAGGAAGCCGCCGCCGCCCACCAGGCCGAAGACGGGCGAACGGCGAATGGTGGGGGATAGCCCCGCCACACGGCAGCTCCTAAGGATGATTCAGAAGATTGGCCCCAGCCGCAGTTCCGTGCTTATCACGGGGCCGAGCGGAACCGGCAAGGAACTCGTGGCCCGGGCGATCCACGACGCGAGCCCGCGCAAAGACCGACCATTCGTGGCCTTGAACTGCGCAGCCCTGGCGCCTGGCGTTTTGGAGAGCGAGCTGTTCGGGCACGAGCGCGGCGCCTTCACCGGGGCCGAAAAGCAGCGCATCGGCCGCTTTGAAATGGCCCACACGGGGACCCTCTTCCTCGACGAAGTAGGCGAAATCGATCCCAACATTCAGACGAAGCTGCTGCGCGTGCTGCAGGAAGGCGAATTCGAGCGAGTCGGCGGCGTGTTGCCCGTAAAGGTGGATGTGCGGATCGTCGCGGCCACCAACCGCGATCTGCGTGAGGCCATTTCGGCGGGCACGTTTCGCGAAGATTTTTACTACCGTCTCAATGTGTTCTCGCTCAAGGTCGAGCCCCTGCGCAACCGCGCGGACGACATCCCCGCGCTGATCGACCACTTCCTTCAACGGTTCAGCCGTGAACAAGAGAAGGATGTGTCCGTCGTGGATGACGACGTGTTGAGCTTCTTCATGCACTACCCCTGGCCGGGCAACGTCCGGGAGCTGGAGAATGTGTTGGAGCGCGCCGTGGTCTTGGCGGAAGGCAACGCGGTTTCGCGCGAAGACATTCCTCCCGAAATGTTCTTCATGCAGGACGAAATCCAGCCCGAAGAGTACCTCGCTCCGGATACCTCGTCGCTGGCCGAGCGAACCGACCAGTTGGAGAGCCAGATGATCGCGGCCGCGCTGGAACGGTTCCATTGGAACAAGACCAAGGCCGCCGAACATCTCGGGCTCAAGCGGACCACGCTTCAGTATAAGATCCGGAAGTATGGGTTAGAGTAGCCTGGCTCGACTCGCTGCTCAGTGTGTCGCAGGCGTGAGCCGCCTGGTCCCGCGACGCAAATGGACCTCGCCGTTTCTGTCCCTCGCCGCACGTCTCGCGCAGAAACACCCACCACATGCCGAATTGCTCGTACACGTATCCGTTCATTGGCACGCCCTCGCCGTCTTGCAGTCTTTCCGCTTCTTCTCGATCGTGCTTTCAGTGTAGCCTGCAAACGTTAGCGGAGAATTATGACGGGAGCGAAGGCGTGGGCAGCGGCCTTCGCTCCCGAGGCGGGAATGGGCTTCCGTGACGTGGTCGGAGCAACGGGAAGTGGCGGAGTTGCCGCCACGGAAGCCCCGAGGAGTAGCCTTATATCAGGGTCTCAGTGATTCCTTTGGGTGTGCCAACGTGCACGAGAATAGCGAGAGCATGTTACCGGCGTATTAGGTTTGTGCGAGCGCACCGTGATGCGATGGGAGCCGCCCGTAATAAACGCCGGACATACCGGTATTGTGAATAGATTCGCGGCGAAGGCGTCCGTAGCCGCAGGGAAGGTCAACCATCCTGAGGGTCCCCCCCCTCTGTAAGCAAGCGGCCATGTCCGTTCCGCTGCGGGCGTGGCCGCCGTCCTTTTTCCCTCTCGCGCGTGAACGCGCACGGGGATGGCAGCCGTGTTGCGGGCGGCAGAGACATCTGAGATCGGAGATTTGAGATCTGAGATTCGGGATCTGGGCACTCACGTAGCTGCCACGCATCCACCCATGCGCGGGCCGTGCCGCCACGGGCCAGCCGGGTGGGGGCGAGGGCGCATGCTTTCTGCTTGGAATCGGCCTACCGTTAGGTTTACACTATATACATGGTTCAGGTTCAAGAAGCTACCGAGTCAGATTTAAATTCCCTGTGCGCCATCGACCGGCTGGTCATTGGCAGCAGCGAGCGCCGGAGCTTTCTATCCAGTGCCATCGCGTCGCGGCACTGCTACAAGGCGGCCATCAACGGGGAAGTACTGGGCTTCATGGTGCTGGAAGAGACCTTTTACGGGCACGCCTTCATTTCCTTTCTCATCGTGCACCCGGGGCATCGCCGGGAAGGCATCGCGTCGGCCCTGATCGAATACGCCGAGTCCATCGCGCCGACCGACAAGCTGTTCACGTCGACCAATGAGTCGAACGTCGAAATGCAGCGTCTGTGCGAGGCCTTGGGCTTTGTGCGCAGCGGCAACATCGAGAATCTCGACGACGAAGATCCCGAAATCGTCTACTTCAAACAGGTCACGCGAAACAGCGACACCCCGTCGCATTCGAACTACTGAAACGCTTGACTTTCAACCGGAACGAGGAACGGGCTGGCCCTTGATTCAGCCGTGACGCTTGAACTGTTTCGCGCGAACGGGGATGCGGCAGCAACGCAATAGGGGTTGGGGAATGGCTGCACGACTAAACACCAGCGATGAATGGCTCGAGACCGATGGATTGGGCGGCTATGCCTCCGGCACGGTGAGCGCGATCCGGACGCGCCGCTACCACGCGGTGCTGCTCACCGCGGCCAATCCGCCCACGGGGCGGCTCGTGCTGGTGAATGGATTTGACGCGTGGGTGGACACGCCCGAGGGCAACGTCGCACTCAGTTCGCAGGTGTACGATCCCGGTGTCGTTCATCCCAACGCGTGGGAACGCATCGAGTCCTTCAGCGCGGATCCCTGGCCCACGTGGCGGTTCCGCCTGCCGGACGACACCTACATCGAGCACGAGCTGTTCATGCCCAAGGGCTACTCCGCCGCGGTGCTGACGTGGCGCGTCGTGGGCGACGGCGAAGGCCACGTGTTGTCGGTGCGGCCTTTCGTGTCCGTGCGCGACTACCACGCCTTGCACAGCCAGAACCCCGACTTCCGCTTCGACCCGTCCATGGTCGGGGGCCGCGTGCTGTGGCGTCCGTATCACGACAAGCCCGCCATCGTGTCGCTGAGCAACGGCGAATACCTTCACGAAGGGGATTGGTACCGAAGCTTTCTGTACGAAGAGGAACGGCTGCGCGGTCTTGACTACCTCGAAGACCTCGCGTCGCCCGGCGCGTTCCGCTGGGACCTCTCGCAGGAAGAGGCCGTATGGATCGTGGCCGCCGAAGGACACGAGGAAGTCTTCGGAGCGCGCGAAGCGGACATCCACGAGGTCGTGGAGGAACTGCGGAAACGCGAGCGCGACCGGCGCAACGCCTTCACGAGCGTACTCCATCGCGCGGCGGATGCGTATGTCGTCCGCCGGGGCGCGGGCGAGACCATCGTCGCGGGATACCCGTGGTACGCGGACTGGAGCCGCGACACGTTCGTGTCTCTGCGCGGGTTGTGCCTACGCACCGGGCGCTTGGACGAGGCATGCCGCATCCTCACCGCGTGGGTCCCGACCCTCGATGGCGGCATGTTCCCCAATGTGTTTCCCGAGCCGGACGCCGGACCGGAGTTCAATTCCGTCGATGCCTCGCTGTGGTACGTCATCGCCGCGCATGAATTGCTCCAAACGACCGACGCGCAAGGCGCATCCATCAGCGAAGCCGACCGTGCGCTGATCCTGGAGGCCATCGAGCGCATCCTTACCGCATACAGCGAAGGCACGCGCTACGGCATCCGCATGGATGCGGATGGACTGCTAGCGGCGGGCGGGCCGGGCATCCAACTCACGTGGATGGACGCGAAGATCGATGACTGGGTCGTGACGCCGCGCGTCGGGAAACCGGTCGAGGTGCAGGCGCTCTGGCTGAACGCACTGCGCGCGGGCGGCGCGTACGCCGAGAAATGGAACGAGCCGTTCGAGCGCGGGCTCGCCTCGTTTCGCGAACGCTTCTGGAACGCCGCGCTCGGACGCCTCTTCGACGTGGTCGATGTCGATCACAAACCCGGCACTGCCGACGCCGCGTTTCGTCCCAACCAGATCCTGGCGGTGGGCGGTTTGCCCTTTGCGCTCATCGACGGCGAGGACGCGCGCAAGATCGTCGACAACGTCGAGTCGCATCTCTACACGCCCATCGGCCTGCGCTCGCTCGCCGCGGCCGACCCCGGCTATCGGGGCCGCTACGAAGGCGGCGTGGCGGACCGCGACGGCGCCTGCCACCAGGGCAGCGTGTGGCCGTGGCTGCTGGGTCCCTTCATCGACGCATGGGTCCGCGTGCGCGGCGGCAAGCCTGACGTGAAGAAAAAGGCGCGCGAACGTTTCTTCCCACCGATCGAAAAACACCTGCGCACCGCGGGCATCGGCCATGCCTGCGAACTCGCCGATGGCGACGCGCCGCACCGCCCCCGCGGCTGCCCCTTCCAGGCCTGCTCCGTGGCCGAAATCCTGAGGGCCGTGGTCGACAGCCTGTAGCGGCGACGGAGTGAGTGACTGGCGAGCGCTGCGGTTGTGGGCTGAACATCCCCCTCGGCACTTCGTGCCTGCCCCCTTCAAAGGGGGACCCAGAGCGCGTGCCCTTCGGGCCGCGCATTTTTCGCACCGAGAGTCCACGCGTTGCCCATAAGTCAATCGATAATCTATATATGTGGTATCGCACAAGTCCCCCTTTGAAGGGGGTGTAGGGGGATGTTCTTCTCTTCTCTTCTCTTCTCTTCTCTTTGCCCTGTTTCTATTTGCACAAGGAGTCTTGCCGCTCATCGTCTGAATACCCGGACCTGTCCCCCTCCTCCCCTTGCACTTTCCGTGCGCTGGATCTACTATGATCCTATTCTTGCGTGTCCGATCCATGAGAGGACCGCCCATGGTGGACTACCAGCGCATCGACCTCGGCCCGAACCGGTGGATGGCCGCCGGGGGACAGGCCTTTCTCTACGTCAACGCTCAACGGCGCTCCGTGGCCGTCATCCTGGCGCCGGTCCGGGATGTCATCTTCGAACGCTCCGTCTTCTGCGAGAATCCCCGGCGCACCGCCGCGGGGACCGCACTCGTGATTGCTGGCTTCTTGGCGATAGCGCTCCTATCTCCCACCGGCCCACTTGCCGGTCTTTTGCCGCTCGCCGGTATCGCTGCCCTCCAAGTACCTGCTGCGATTCAGCGGTACCTGCGGCGCGGGCAATTCATGCTGGAGTATAGCCTTGGCGCGTTCGGCGGAACGTCAGGAATCCCGTTCACCCGCGCGGAGTCTGACCGCCCGGAATTCGGAGAGTTTGTGCAGCACGTGGAGTCGTGCTCGAAAGCGGCAAGCAAGAAGCCCCGGAAGGCCCATCGGTTCTTCCTCTATTCATGGGCCGAGATCGCCGTCTACATCAGTGCGATGATCGCAGTTCTCGCCGGGGTTGCCTTTTGGTTGCCGGACACAGCCGGCCCGGTTCGCGGCTTCCTCTATTCGCTTGCCGCCGTGGGAGTCGGACTGGTGCTCTTTCAGCAGCTGCACCTGATCGTCTCCGGAGATCTTCGCAGCGCCCACGCGCTCCTGCGAGAGAAGGAGCTGGACGCAGCCACCGCCATCCTGGAGCGTTTCATTGAACGAAAGCCCGATCACGCCTACGCGCGCGAACTCCTGACCATCGCCGAACTCATGCGCTGCGACATGGACGTGGCGGAATCGCTCATCGTGCAGGGAGACGAGTTCGATCCCTGGAGGCGTTCGTGGCTCATGCGCGCCCTCTACTACAAACACTGGGAAAGCCGTCATGACGAGCATTAGCGCGGAGATTGGCCCGGGCGAGCGCATGGAACTGCGCGACGGCATCTTCTACTACGTGAAGCAAAGCCGTAGCCGTGGAACGGTAGCGCTGGCCGCGCCCAAGGCGCGCGTGGATGTCGTTCACCGCGCGGAGCACCGGCGCATTCGCAGGAGCAAGATAGAGGGCGCAGGCTTCTGGCTTGTGCTTATCCTGCTGTTCTACCTCCTGCCCGTCGTGTTTGAACCATCGCCGGCACGGGCGCTGATCGCGGCGGGGATTCTCACGTTGGTGCTCGTCTTCTTCTCCGCGGACGTGTTCGCGTGGCGGCTCAAGAGCGGAAGGGTCCAGACCGAAATCGTGGTGGATACCGAACGCAGAAAGATCCCCATTCTGTTTACGCGCGTGCAGGGAGAGGACCCGGACCTGGAGTCCCTGCTGGATCGCCTCCAACGTTGCGACGAATTGGAGGCAGTGCCGCCCAAGGGTTGTGCGGTAGAATTCGCGGAATCCTGGTGGGACTGGTTCAGAATCTTCGGCTATTCCGCGGGCTTGGCCCTACTGGGATGGGGTTGCATTCTGGCCGAAGATGAAGAGAGTCTTGTGGGTGAGCTCCTGCTGTTCATTTCGGGATGCGTTGTTCTGACGGCGCTCGTGTTGTCGTATGCCATGAACCACCCCATCGGCGTGGCGGTTCGCGCCGCGCGCGGCGCGATGCTCGACGGGGAAGTAGAGACCGCCGCGCTCATGGCGAAGGCCATCCTGCAGAAGAGGCCATATCACTTCTACGCCAACTACCTCATGACGTTTCACGCGGTCATGACGGGCAACCTGGAAGCCGCCGCGCAACACCGCGACGCCATGGACGGCAACACCGGCCGGGAGCGACTCAGCATCTTCATCGCCGGTCTCACGCGCGACCTGTCGTCCGCGCCCGCATTCCGCGTGCTCGCGGACTACGCCCGCGGCGCATCCAGGGCCGCGGAAGATGCGCGCTGCGAATTGGTGTCATCATGAGCGCGCAGCGAATTGACATCGGCAAAGGCCAGTGGATCATCCTCCGCGATGGCATTGCCTTCTTTCGGGGGTTGAACCCGCGGCGGCCGGCGGAGGTGAGTGCTGCCCCCGAGGGGCGTGTACGGGTCGAGTATCGCGCGAACCCGCCGTCGATCTGGACCATCGACTTGGAGGCCATAGGTTATGTCAAGGTGCTGGCCCTTACGGCGTTCGCATTTCTCTACTGGGCGCTGATTCTCTTGGATTCGACACGAGCGATCATCTTCGGCCTCACCATGGGATTCGGTTCATTGTTTGTCCTGTGCATGCTCGGGATTTGGAGAGTATGCAGCCTGGAACGCGCAGGCTGGCGCAGCGTGAAGCTGACGGCGGAAATGGGGTTCCGAATGCTGGAACTCACCTTCAACCGCGTCCGAGGCGCGAACCCGGCGCTGGAGACGCTGCTGGATTGCTGGCGAGAGCAACGCTCTGTCGACAAGTACGGCGTGCCAATCGCGATAGCAGTGTCATTCCGCAGGCGTTTCGATACCAGCTTCGGTACGGCGCTCTCTGTCCTCACGTTCCTGAGCTTGGGAATAGTGGAATTCTATGTCGATCAGGGGTCGATAGGGTTTGCCACCGCCTGTTTACTGGTGGCTGTGCTGATGCTGACGCCAAACCTGTTGACACTCATATTCAATGTGCTGACCCCACGCGCGTTGCGCGCGGTGCGGTCCGCGCTGCAGGCGGATGAACTGGAGGCTGCGCGGCTCATGCTGGAGCATTTCCTTGCCTCAAAGCCGCGCCACGTGTACGGCAACCTGCTCATGGCCGCCTACGCACTCATGGAGGGCGACATCCAACTCGCCGCCAGACATCGCCTGGCCATGCGCGGCGAAAACGGCCGATTCCGGCTCGCCGAAAGCCTGTACACCTTGAACCAGCGAGTGTCCTCTGCAAGAGCCTTCCAGTCCCTGGCCGAATACGCGGCCAAGGGAGAATTCGATACGGCGTCCCCAGACGCGGATGTGGTAACCACGCATGAACAACCAGCGCATTGACATCGGCAAAGGCCAGTGGATCATCCACCGCGACGGCATCTTGTTCTACCGGGTTGTGGACGCATTGGGACGCACGGAGACTGCGGCGGTGCCGGAAGACCGGATGCGGATTGCACACCGCGCGAAGCCGGTTTCGGCAGCGACACCTCCCCCGGGCGTTACGCGCTATGCAATGTACGGCCTGGTCTTTGTCTTTCCTTGGCTGTTTGCGGTGGAAGAACACTTCCTCGATTATGAATTGGCCATTGTTCTCCATGGATTGACGCTTGTCGGTTTCTTCTTGGCGACGCTGCTTCTGGTGACCTTGCTGTCGCGGCGCAAACGCCGCGCAGGTTGGTGCACCACGGCCCTTCATGTGAAGACGCTGGACCGAACTCTGCGCTTCGGATTTGATCACATCCCGGGTGCAGACCCGGCGCTTGAAGCTCTCCTAGATGGGTGCAAAGACTGCCGTACCTCCAGCGCACCTGGCCGCTTGGCCCAGGTATCATTGGTGTTCCTAATACCATTGCAGGCGAGCGCGCTCTCGGCCTGTTTCGGGCTGCTCATAGTTTTGTCAGCGGCATTTGACCACCTCTACAGCCGGTACGGGCCGCCAGCGCCTGACACCGCTTGGCCTTTGGTAGCAGCGGCCTTCATGACGCCGTTGCTGCTAAACCTGATTTTTGACGCGTCAATTCCCCGCGCACTACGCACTGCGCGGTCCGCGCTGCTGGTGGATGAACTTGAGGCCGCGCGGCTCATGCTGGAGCATTTTCTTGCGGAGAAGCCGCGCCACGTCTACGGCAACCTGCTCATGACGGCGTGTGCGCTTATGGAAGGCGACATCCAACTCGCCGCCAAACACCGGCTGGCCATGCGTGGCGAGAACGGCCGTTTCCGGTTCGCCGAGGATCTATACTCCCTGGCTTATAGAGTCTCCTCCGCGGGGGCTTTCCAGGCCGTCGCCGAATACGCCGCCAAAGGGGCATTCAATACGGCGTCCCAACAGACAGACTCGGAAACCACCCATGAACAACCCGCGCAT
>JADLGB010000172.1 GCA_020849535.1 Candidatus Hydrogenedentota bacterium | reverse complement strand
ATTGATGTTGCCAAAGACACATTCGAAGCTGGCTTGGGCTTCGCTGGACAGCGGCCCACCACGGAAACCTTTCGCTGCGTGCCGGTGAAGTCCTTTCTCCGTACGCCTGAAGGTGTCGCGGAACTTCTGGCTTGGGTGGATGAGCAACTCAAGTCCCGTCCGGAAGCGTTTCACCTGCGGGCTGTCATGGAAGCGACAAGCTTCTACTCCTTGGAACTATGCGCCTGGCTGAATCAGGCGCGGCCTGAATTGGCGCCTGCTATCGCGGATCCGGCTCAGACTCACGCCTATGTGAAAAGCCTCAAGCTACGGAACAAGACGGACCGCACGGATGCCCGGGCCCTGTCTTTTTACGGGGTTGAGCGCCATCCCAAGCCTTATGAAGCACTCAGTGAGGAGCACCAGCAATTGCGCGAACTCGTGCGCTATCGGGATGTGCTCATCACGGAGAAAGTGGCCGAAGGCAACCGGACGGAGCAGGAGCCGGCCAACAAGGCTTTGCGGTCCATACAGCAGCAGCGGCGCAAGCAACTCGAGCGAAATATCGAACGCGTCGAGGAGGAGATCAAGAACTTGCTTCGCCGTTCCCCCAACCTCCAGCGGGACTACAAGCTGCTCACCAGCATCCCAGGTGTCGCCTTCGTTACCGCCATCGTGATCCTGGCGGAAATGGGTGACCTGCGCCGCTTTACGCGGGCCCGCCAAGCCACGGCTTATGCCGGCGTCACGCCACGGCGTGTAGAGTCCGGCACAAGCGTTAACAAGAAAACGAAAATGTGCAAGAAGGGAAATCCACGGGTCCGCAAAGCGCTCTACATGGCCGCCATGACCACGATCCGGACTAGCCCCGAACTGCGAAGAATCTACGAAAGAATCAAACAACGCAGCGGAAAAGGCGCGGTCGCACTGGGTGTGATCATGCGAAAACTCGTCACCATTATGAGGGCTCTCCTCATCACCGAAACACCCTTTGAAGCCTGTGGAAAACTCGGTGGAAAACAACCCCGATGCACTACATAAAACGCGGATTCAAAGTTGAAGTGCAACGATAGAACTGACTATAGCTCGTGTCAGGGTGGCTGCTAAGCCCTTTCCCGTCGGAGCCGTCCATCGCGCCCCCGTTAAACCGGAGCGGGCTGGACTGGTCAAGGGCGCGTAGCGCCGAGCGCAGCGAGGGCACCCTTGAGCCGGCCAGACGGCACCGGTAGGGGTCAGGCGCGCATGGACGAGCGACAGAGGGTAAGGGCGCCCCCTTTCCTGTTGGTGGGTTCAGAGCAGACTGAAGAGGAGCATCGCAGGCCTTCTTCGGTAGACTTAAGTCGCCAAACCCAAAGCACCAACAGAAAGACCTGCGATGTCCTACCACCATCTTACCTATTTTGAGCGATGCGAAATCCAGTACCTCTACCGTGCGGGCCGCGGAATCACGGAGATCGGCCGGGAATTGGAGCGGCCAGCCAGCACGATTTCGCGGGAGTTGAAGCGGAACAAGGATCACCGTGGCCGGTACAATGCCCTGCGTGCCCAAGTGCGCGCGGCGGAACACCAGCGCCGAAACAGCCGCACGCCACAGCTTGATCATGAGCCCCTTCGGGACTATGTCGTCTCGAAGCTTCGGGAAGACTGGTCGCCCGAACAGATCGCGGGCAGGTTGACCGTGGACTACCCCAATGCCCCGGAAATGCGGATCTCCCACGAGACCATCTACCAGTTCGTCTATGCCGATAAACGTGCTGCTGGAACGCTCTACACCCACCTGCGCCAGTCCCATCGCAAGCGCCGCCGCCGCGGCAACAACAAAGGCCTGCGGGGTCATATACCAAACCGGCGGCCCATCGAGGAGCGTTCCGCAGCCGTCAAAGAGAAAAGCCGCATGGGAGACTGGGAGGGCGACACCGTATTCGGCAAGGGACACCGTCACCCCATTGCCACGTTTACCGAACGCATGACCCAGTACCTGGCAGCCGCCATCATGCCCGACAAACAGGCCACGTCTCTCATCGACGCCGCCAAACGCGCCTTCGCACCCTTGCCAGAGATGCCCATCCACACCCTCACCGTCGACAACGGGAAGGAGTTCGCCGCATTCGAGAAACTGGAAGAGCAACTTGGCACCACCGTTTACTTTGCACGGCCGTACTGCGCCACCGACCGCGCCCTCAATGAACATATCAACGGGCTCATACGCCAGTACTTGCCCAAGGGAACGGACTTCAAGGGACTAACACAGAAAGCCTTGAACCGCATCGTCGACAAACTCAACAATAGACCCCGAAAACGACTGGACTTCCGGACACCTGCGGAGGTCTTCTTCGGCTTAGGCGTTGCACTTTCAGATTGAATCCGCAACTTGTCTTGACTGATTAGGTTTCTTTCATTATAATATGCTCTTAGACATACAAAATCAATATTAAATTTCTGGTGTACAATGGGGAGACACTTGGCGAGTCTGTAATAGGAGCATGGGTTAATGCACTGTTTAATTCAATCAAGACTCAAGACGAAAATCGGACACATCGTATTGACTGCAGAAGTTTTGAGTACCATCCTTTTT
>JADLGB010000171.1 GCA_020849535.1 Candidatus Hydrogenedentota bacterium | reverse complement strand
GTGCGCCACATGGATGCGCAGGCGGGGCGCATCCTCGACGCGCTGCGCGAGGCGGGGCTACGCGACAACACACTGGTCATCTTCACGACCGATCACGGCATCGCCATGCCGCGCGCCAAATGCTCGCTCTACGACCCCGGCATCCAGGTGGCCTTGATTTTGCGGTGGCCGTCGCGCGAGGGCTGGCATGGCGGCCGCGTGATGGAACCGATGATTCAGAATATCGATGTTGTGCCGTCGCTGCTGGAAGCGCTTGGGATAATCACGCCATCGAACCTGCACGGCCGCTCATTCGCACCCCTGCTGGAAGGGCGTGATTACGCGGAGCGCGACGTGCTTTTCGCAGAGATTACGTATCACGACTACTACGATCCGAGGCGGTGCATTCGCACGAGCAAGCACAAGCTCATCGTGAACTTCACGACTGCGCCGTCGTTCATGGACCCGTCGCAATCGTGGCGGCCGCGTTCGGATACGATCGCGCCAGCCAACCACGCGCGCGACTACCACAAAGCCGTCGAGCTGTACGACCTCGAAGCGGATCCCTGGGAGCTGAACGACCTGTCGGACTCGCCGGAGCACGCGGAGATTAGCAAGGAATTGCTGGAGCGCCTGCATACCCATCTACGAGATACCGAAGATCCGATCTTGCACGGCGCCGTCACGTCGCCCATGCACCTCAAGGCGTTGGAAGCGATGGGCACGCCTCGACCGGCATAACACGCGAAGCAGCGACACCGGGCTTTCTACACGCGCGACGCAATTGGGAACGCACATGGCGCCAGGGGGATGCAACGCTCCACGACTGCCGCCTCTCAGCCGAACCCCTTATCCCCGCTTGACGCGGGGGCCGTCGGCCGTGTCTTCAAGGATCCAGCCTTCCGCGGCCAACTGGTCGCGGATCGCGTCGGCGCGTTTGAAATCCTTGGCCCGGCGCGCCTGCTGGCGCTCCATGACGAGGTCCAGGATTGCCTGGGGGGCTTCCTCGGAATCGGGCGCGCCGAAAAGTCCCGTGACCGCATCGAGCCGGTCCAGCAGGGCGAGCGCAGCGTGCGCGCCGGCCATGCCCAGCTCCGACTTCTCCATAAGCCGGTTCACGTCGCGAATGAACTCGAAGACCGCCGCCAGCGCGCCGGAAATGTTGAGGTCGTCGTCCAGGGCTTCACCAAAGGCGCGCTCACAGGTTTCTACTTCGGCGGCCAGGTCCGCGCCATCGCCCTTAATCTCGGCCAGCCGGATCCGGAAATCGCGGATGCGGTTCAGCGCCTCCTGCGCGGCAGCCAAACCCTCGAAGGTGAAGTTGCTGGGCTGCCGGTAATGCGTCGAGATGAGGGCCCAGCGAATCGCGCGCGGATTGTGGCCCTTGGCCACGAGATCGCGAAGCGTGTAAATGTTGCCCAGCGACTTCGACATCTTCCGGTTCTCGACGAACAGGTGGGCGCTGTGCAGCCAGTAGCGCACGAACGGTTCTCCCGTGGCCGCTTCTGACTGGGCGATCTCGTTCTCGTGATGCGGAAACATGTTGTCGATGCCGCCGCAATGGATGTCGAACGACTCGCCCAGGTATTTCATGCTCATGCACGAACACTCGATGTGCCATCCCGGGCGGCCCTTGCCCAGCTCGGTCTCCCAGTACACTTCGCCGTCGTCCTCGACGTAGGCCTTCCACAAAGCGAAATCGCGGGCGTCTTCGGTCTCGTACTCGTCGGAGTCCACCCGACCGCTTGCACCGGTCTTGAGTTGCTCCATGTCGAAATGGCTGAGGCGTCCGTATTGCGGGAAGGTGCTCAGCTTGAAGTAGATGCTGCCGTCCACATCATAGGTGTGACCCTTTTCGCGCAACGTCTTGATCAGCTCCACCATTTCTCCGATGTGGTCTGTAGCCGCTGGGTAGGCTTCCGCCCGCTCGATGCCCAAGGTGTCTAGATCCTCGAAGAAGGCCTGGACGTATTTCGCGGTAAGGGACTTCAACGGCTCGCCGGTTTCGCGGCATGCGCGGATGATCTTGTCCTCGACGTCCGTGAGGTTCATGACGTGATGCACCGCGTACCCCCGGTACTTGAGATACCGCCGCAGCAGGTCCTCGAACATGAAGGTGCGCAGGTTCCCGATGTGGGCGAAGTTGTACACCGTCGGGCCGCAGGTATACATACGCACCTTGCCGGCTTCCAGCGGATCAAAAGTCTCTTTCGCGCGCGTCAATGTGTTGAAGAAGCGAATCGGCATGCCAATCTCCGGTCGTACTCCACGTCGATGAGAAATCGAGGAGGGTTAATGGGCGCGATCATAGCCATTCGCGGGCATGGCGTCAATTCGCCGAACTGACGCCGCCATGGAGCGGGGTGCGAATGCGTCAGGGACCGGCAATGGCGAGTATGGGCTTGATGGCGTCTTCCAGGTCTGCGCGCATCACGGCCAGCTTGATATCGCTCAGGCCCAGATACTTCGCCGATTGGTGTGTCACAAGCGAAGGACTGCCATCATCGACGCCAAATCCCGAGGCCTCCGCGACGGCATCAGCAAGACATACCACGTGCGCGGCGGTTCGTAGCTCATCCGAAGTGACAAGATCCGGAGAGTGGTGGAAGTACGTGGTCACGGCGAACAGGGGAGGCAGTTTCCAGTGATGTACGACATGTAGGCCCACCAGGTGGCTGTAGCCGGCCAGGACTTCGTTCACCAGTTTTGGCGAGTTGTGAAGTTGTCCAAGCGCCCCCTTTCGGGTAGAAGCTATGATGTCGAGCAGCACCACGGCGCCCACATCATGGATGAGACCTGCGACAAAAAGGGCGTCCCCGCGCGGCTCCGCAATAACTGTTGCGATGTGGTTGGCGCAGTGCGCCGTGGCCACCGCGTGAACCCAGTAGTTTCGCATGAGGTCCCGGAATTCCTTGTGCCCGGTGACATACAGGTTTCCGTTGGCAACGGCCTGAACCGCATTTGCCACAGTTCGTGTGCCCAGTCGGGCACACGCAGCGTCCAGGTTGGAGATGGTGCTGAGCCCGCCGTACAGTGCGCTGTTCGCAAGCTGGAGAATCTTGACCGCAATGGCCTGGTCCTGCCGTATGGTCTCCGCGATGTCCTTGACCGTCGACTCGGGGTCTCGCAGCAGTTGCATGATGCGCGTCGAAATTTCCGGGAGGACCGGCAGCTCCTGGATGGCCTTGGGCGTTGCGCGCAGTAATCCTTCCCCAATCGAACCTTCGCGGGTCAGCAGCCTGATGTCCGATGCTCCTGGGACGGTCGAGGTGCTTTCGCCCTCGATTACATAAGGGTTCATGCACCTTGAGCAGGCGACAATCGTGAAACCCGAGGCACCGAGAACGCACGGATCGATATCTTCACTACAGTAAGGACAACCGGGCATGGGATGACTCTCTTATTGGGTCATAGCCAGAATCTGCTTCAGGGAACGCGTGTCAAACGTCCGCGGTGTGTGCCGCAGCACCTCTTCAAACGTGGTAAAACCGCGCACTGTCTTCGCAATGGCATCTTCGCGCATGCTGATGAGACCGGTGGTCTCCGTGCTGATGCGCCGGATAGTATGCGCAGGGCGCTTCGCCAGTATGGCTTCCTTCACTTCTTCGTTCAGAACGAGCAATTCATACGCGCCGACACGGCCATGATAGCCCGTGTAGTTGCACAGTTTGCACCCTTGGCCTCTCTTGAACTCGAAATCGTGCACATCTTCCAGCGACAAACCCAACCGGTCCAGTTCCCGCGGCAGAGGGGCGACAGGCGTTGCGCAATGCGAACAAACGCGGCGAAGCAACCGCTGCGCAACCACCGAGATGACGGTCGATGAGATCAGAAACGTCTCAATGTCCATGTCGATAAGGCGCAAGAGCCCTCCAATCGTATCCTCGGTGTGGAACGTGGAGTACACCTTGTGGCCTGTCAAGGCGGCCTGTATCGCGGTTTCCGCGCTGGTGCGATCGCGAATCTCGCCCAATACAATGATGTCCGGATCCTGCCGGACAATCTCACGCAACGTGCTTTCAAAGGTACGCCCGATCTTGTCGTGGATGGAGCATTGAATCAGGCCATCTATCATGTACTCTACAGGGTCTTCGGCCGTGATAATCTTCATATCAATCTTGTTACTGTACGCAAGGCTGCTGTACAAGGTCGTGGTCTTCCCCGACCCGGTCGGTCCCGTGATCAGCACCACACCGGTGGGGACGTCGAGAACATCCACCCGGTACCGTTCCTTCATGGCGCGGTTCATGCCCAGCTCGTCCAGTTCCAGAAGCCCCGTTTGCTTGCTGAGAATCCGGATAACGGCGCATTCCCCGTGAACCGTCACATAGATGGAGAGCCGGAGATCGAATTCCTTCACCCCAACGGAGTAGAGGAAGCGGCCCCCTTGGTGACGCTGGTGCTCGGTGATATTGACTTCCGAGAGAACCTTGATGCGCGAAATGATGCGCGGAAGGAGATCGAGGGGAAGGTCCGTCTTGTAAACCAAGACCCCATCGATACGGTACCGGATGCGGATCTTGTCCGACATCGGCTCGATGTGGATATCACTGGCCCGCTCATCCACTGCGGTCGCGATAATGTGATTGACGAGCTGCACGATACTGTCGCCTGCCTGCTCAGTGCGGCCCTGACCTTCCCGTGAGCGCTCCGTGCGAAAGCGTCGGAAGTCTTCAATGCACTGGCGAATAGCGTCCTTCGGACCGAGCGCCAAGTCGAATTCGTCCCGGTAGAACTCCTGTATGGCCTGAAGGCAGTTTTGCTCCTGAAGCTCATTCACGACCACTCGCACCCGTCCATCTTCCGAACGGCTGAAGGGGACAAATTGGTAGCGCGTGAGATAGTCGGGTGAGACCCCGCTCAACACAGACGGCTCAATCATGCCGAGCACAGGCTCGATGAAGGGGACTCGGGCCTGGGTTGCGAGACTCTGGAGGAGGGTCCTTTCATTGATGACGCCCAGCTCGATCAAGGCCTCGCCAAGCTTCATGCCTCGCTCTTTTTGCATCGTCAGCGCAGATTCCAACGATTCCATGCTAACGAGGCCCTGTTCCACGAGCATGTCGCCCAAGCGCATGCCGCTGCCATGCTTGTTGATCGCGTCGGCGATGGCCTTCTTCGTCGCGAAACCGAGTTCGAGCAGCACTTCCCGCAGTTGGCGAGGCTGTTCGAGCAGTTGCTGGATACGCAGCGCGCGCGCAAGTTGCTCCTCGGTGATCACGCCCTCTTTCACCAGGGCCTCGCCCACGAGCGATCGTTTGTCCGGCGCCCTCTCAGACTGGTTCACGTGCTGTGCCCGCCCGTCGTTTCCGCACCCCGCGGACTAGTTGAAGATGGCTTCTACGAATTCCCGCGCGTTGAACGGCTGGAGGTCCTCCACCGACTCCCCCACTCCGATGAGTTTGATCGGAATGCCCAGTTGTTTCTGAATAGCCACGGCAATCCCCCCCTTGGCCGTGCCGTCCAGCTTGGTTAACACGATCCCCGTGACATGGAGCGCCTCGGTGAAGATGCGCGCCTGCTGCAGTCCATTCTGCCCAGTCGTGGCATCGAGGACGAGGAGTACCTCGTTTGGCGCGCCGGGGACGCGCTTCCCCACGACACGCTGGATCTTCTTCAACTCTTCCATGAGATTGACCTTGGTGTGCAATCGCCCCGCGGTATCGATGAGCAGGCAATCCACACCGCGCGATGCCGCCGCATCCACCGCATCAAAGGCAACCGCCGCAGGGTCGGCCCCGTCCTTGTGTTTGATGATCGGCACACCCGTGCGCTCGCTCCAGATCGTTAGCTGCTCGACGGCAGCCGCACGAAACGTATCCGCCGCCCCCAACATAACGGTCTTGCCTTGCTTTGTCAGGTGTGCGCAGAGTTTCCCGGCGGTAGTCGTCTTCCCTGAGCCATTCACGCCGGCAATGAGGGTCACGTGGGGGCCGCCCTCCGTCTCCCAGGTCAAGGCATGATCCCCCGGTTCCAGCAATTGGACCAATTCGTCCTTCAGGAGTTGCAGGAACGCGTCGGGATCGTACACACGCCGTTCCTTGGCAAGCCGCCGCATGTCGGCGATGATGGACGTCGCGGCTTCAACCCCCAAATCCGCCCCAATGAGAGTCTCTTCCAGTTGTTCGAGCATCTCGTCGTCGATGGAAGAGCGCCCGGTGAATACGCGCCGGACACTCCCGCTCAAGGTGTCGCGGGTCTTGCTCAAGCGGTCGCGCAAGCGGCCGAAAAAGCCCCGCTTTTCTTCTGCCATGCTCAAAAACTCCCTACCGGCTTGCCGCGGCATGCTACCACCACGGTGTTCACTGTGACAACTTGAATATCGGTGTGCGCAAGGGCGTGGGGCGAAGTGGCGCTTCTCACGCGGCCCAGGGTATTCTGCGCACCGCCCGAGACATGTAGCATTGACCACGGCCAAGAATAACTTGTGATGGACTACCTCAAGCATCTGATCATCCGCACACCGCTATATGGTGCGCTGTCGCGGCTACGCCATGCAATAAACTTCTGGGAGCGCAGAAAGCACCCCGGACTCCGTCACATCCACGACGAGCCCGCGTACATCGACACCATGCTGCGGCGGGTGGTCAACGAATCTTCCAACTGCGTTGACGTGGGCAGCCACCTGGGTTCGATGCTCGTGCAGATGCTACGCCTCGCGCCCAGGGGCGAGCACGTGGCGTTTGAAGCGCTTCCACGCAAGGCCCAGTGGCTCCGTCGGCGATTCCCGGAAGTGACCGTGCACCAGGTCGCGCTCAGCGACACGCCCGGCGCGATCACCTTCTACGAGAACCTCGAGCGCTCGGGCTTCAGCGGGATGACCCCGCACCAGTACCACGATGAGCGGTTTCGCGAGCACACGGTACGCGGTGAGCGCTTGGACAACCTGCTCCCCGAGGCGTACCGGGCGGATTTCCTGAAGATCGATGTTGAAGGCGCGGAGTTCAAAGTGCTCCAGGGCGCGGAGCGGGTCCTGCGCGACAGCCGGCCCGTGGTGCTGTTCGAGTGCACGTACTCCGGGCTATCGCAATACGGCATTCCGCCCAAAGCCGTATACCTGTTCCTCACGGAGCAGCATCGGTACGACGTCTTTGCCGTGGGCGATTGGGTGAAAAATGGCACGCCGCTAACTCAATCGGAGTTTGTGGACGCGCTCGTGTATCCCTTTCGCGCCTTCAATTTTCTCGCCGTTCCACGTAAGTAGGCATGCACGCCCCAGGTCAGGGCCGCGAGGGGGCCGGGGTTTCGGCCGAGTCCAGTACCTTGCCTCTGACCCCCAGCGCCCGATACGTCACGCCCTGCGCGGATACGTCCACGACCCAGACGTGACCCTTGCCCGCGGCAGATTCCTCGTACCAGCGCCGATCCGCGTCGACGTCTCGAGGTTTCACGCCCCAGGATCCATCGCCGAGATACAGCGTGCCTTCGGAGGAGACCTCGTTGTTCTTGAGGAGCTTCGTGCGTTTCAACGTGTGGTCGTGATTCTCGAAGGCCGTGGTCAGCCGGTGCTCGTCAAACAAGGGCCCCCAATGCGTGCGGCCATTTGCGGACTGTTCGCCCTCAAAACCCCGGTGGCTCGGGTACAGCGGCACGTGGTAAACCGCGAAGCGGTAAGGCACGTCCGCGTGACGCGCGAGCGTTTCGGCAAGCCACGCCCGCTGCTCTCCGTCGTGCGGGGCAATGTGGCCCGAATCCAACACAATCAGCGCGAATAGCGACCCGAACGTGCGATCGAAATATGTGACATCGGCCTGACGCCCGAAGTACGCGTAATAGAAAGGCGCCCGTTGCGCGTATACCTCGGACTCCACCTTATTCGTCTCGTGATTGCCGATGGCGGCCACGATGGGAATGCGATGCCCTTCGCTGGTCCGCATGTAGCGGTCCCAGTTCGCAAACCACCGGTCCCAGTTCCGGTAGTTCTTCACATCGCCGTTCGCGTAGGCGATGTCGCCCCCGACGATGGCGAACTGCGGATTCTGCCGCGCCGCGACTTTCAGCAGCCTGCGCGTCAGGCGCGTTGCGTCCATGTCGCCACCCGCGACGAAACGGATAGGGCTGCCTCCAGCGGGAATTGTGCGAAACGACTGCTCCTTGCTGAAGCCGGCCGAATCGTTGCCCGCGATGAAGTAGTACGTTGTGTCAGGCGTCAACCCATCCACCATCGCGTAGTGAATCGTGCGCTGTACCGGCAACCCGGGGATGGTCGTGGATTCGCCTTCCACACGCCGCGCGTAGGCATCTTTGCGCCCATCGCGCGGCACGGTGTCCACATAGACCTCCGTCTCGCGGTCCTGCTTGTTCGTCTGGAAATTCACGGTGATGGTCGTGCTGGGATCGCCCGGGTAGGTCAGGTAGACATTAAATGGTCCCGCCTGCGCGCAGGACACCAACACCGTGGCGGCAAGCGCGAGGGTGAGGAAAGCGCAGAGGCGGGCTCGGTGGTAACTGGCAAACATTCCATATCCTCCTGTCGATTCACTGCGAGCGGGCGAAGTCCATCTTGCTTGCACGCAGCTTTTGTCTAACACACCCGCGGCGTATACGCAAACCAAACCCGGCCGTGCGCCCACGTTGTCTCCGTGTGGCCCCGCGCGTTCGCGGTTTGTTGAGCACGTTCGACTTACTTGATATGCTCACGCGGACACGTCGCCACGCCGTGCATTCCGGATTTCGCGCAAGAAAAGCGGCCTCGCGGCCCTGGAGTATACTCGTTGCCGGAGTCATCGCCGCAGACAGACGATACTGTTTCAACTCCTGCCGCCCCGCAGGACACGCCCGCCGCACGGCGCCGCGGCGCGGTCTCCTTTGTCGCAGTCTTCCTCGTCGCGACAGTCGCGCTGCTTGTGCTTGCGCGCTACACCGTCAATACGCCCTTCGTCAACTGGTACTTGTTTCAGGTCGCTCGCAGTACATCATGGGCACTCGGACTCATCGGCGAGTCCAGCAGCCTTGAAGATCCGCAGATGTACGAAGGCCGCGAGGGAAGCATCCGCGCCGCGCTCGCTGGCGCCGCTGCCGAAGAGAGCTCGAAAGAAATGCGTTCGCCGAAAGATGGCCAGCCTCCCCTGACAGCGTACGAAGTGTGGCTCTACCGTTCCCTTTTGCTCGAGCGCCAATCCGAGCAAACGCGCGCGGCGATTCAGGAAACACGGCCACGTGAAGGGGTCATTCCCGCAAACGAACCCCAACGTGTCGCGGCACTACGCAACGATTTCGATCGTTTGGCCACATCCACGCGCCAGGACAGCCCGGCGGGGCGGATGCAGGTCATGCCGCCGCAAATGGGAGAGCTTCTGAAGGCGGCCGAGGACGCCCTCCGGCAGTTGGAGAATAACACGCTGCCGGCACAGGCGTCGCGCAGCGCCTTGCTTGCGGAACTGGAGACGAAGATAGCCGGCGCTCTGGCCCAGCAGAATGAGTTTCTGCGCGCGCGAGCCGCACAGCTTTCCATGCAGGAATACGACCGTCACGGACCCACCGTATCGTATGTCGCCAAGGCGGGACTGGCCGCGCAGCTCCGGCTTGCCGAAGCCGAACTGGCAAGAACGCCTTTGGCTTCACACGGCAACCGCGCTGAACAACTCAGGGCGCAAGTCGAAGCGCTCAAAGCGCAACGCGCAGCCGCCACCAGCCCCGCGGAACTGGCCATCCTCGACCGAGATGTGAGGTTTCACTTCAATGTCGTGCCCGATTGCGGGGCGCTTCCCTCGATGGCGATCTTTGTCGCGGCGATTCTCGCGTTTCCGGCGCGCCTCTGGAAGAAGCTCGTGGGAATGCTGTTGGGGATTCCCGCACTTTACATTATCAATGTAGCCCGGCTCGCCTGCCTGGCGGTGATCGGCGCCTACTGGGGGAACGGCAAGGAGTTCGAGTTCGCGCACGAGTACGTGTGGCAAGCGGTGTACATCATCTTCGTGGTGATGGTCTGGCTGCTTTGGGTGGAGCTGCTCGTCCGGCCGGGGGGCATATGGCGCAAGAAGACCGCATAAGACGCTTCCTGTGGTTTTTCGCCAAGGTACTGGTAGCGACCCCGCTCTGCCTTGCCGTGTGGTGGCTGGTGCTGCCGTACTACGCCCGTTGCATCGGCGCCGTTGCGGCCGTCGTGCTGCGACTGAGTTTCGGATTTCCGATCGACAGCGTCACGGTCGAGCCTTCCGGGATCCTCAACACAGGAACCACTCTGGGGTTCACGTTGCGCGGCCAGAATCCCGCACTGCCCATCGCGCAACTGGTGAGCAACATCGCGACGTATGCGGCGTTGGTGACAGCGACCTCCGGGGTGCCGTGGAAACGGCTGGCCGCCATCGGGGCCATCGGAATTGGCGTGTTGGCAGTGGGACACGTGCTGTACCTTGTGCTGGCCTTCGCCTACTCCAGCGCCATGGCGGAAAACCCGGTTCTGCCCACCGCCATCGCTCAGGCCTTCATCACGTTGCCGTTTGTACTCTGGATTGCCCTCGCCTATTGGAGCCAAGCCGAGTGGCTGAAGGTCGTGAAAGACGTCCAGGATCCGCCCGCCGAACCGCATTAAAAGACGTCCGCGAGCACCCAATGGAGTGCGGCCACGCCGCGGCGTGGCCGCTTTGACTGAGCAGGCTTGCCTGCGGTTTTGGGTGAGTGCATGGAACGCCGGAATCCACTGTCCGATTCAATATTAAGGCACATGCTGTCCACGTCACGGAGCCGCAGCCTCTTCCTTTCGCTTCAAGCGGGCCAGGACTTCCACATGCTCTGTGTGGGGGAAGAGGTCAACTCCATGCAAATCGACCAGATCGTACGCCGCAAGAAACGAAGGCAATTCCCCCACCAGGACCTGCGGTTTGCACGACACATAGATGATCTCGGGCGGATGAAGCGCCACGAGCCGCTTCAGCGCCTTGGGATGCAAGCCCGCGCGCGGCGGATCCACCACCACCATGCTGCGGGGCTGCAATGCGCCTTGCGCGGAAAGCGTGTCGCGCAGGTAGTCCTCCACCTTCTGCGTGATGAACATGACGTCGTCGACGCGATTCGTTTCGCTGTTGTGCGTCCCGTCGATGGAAGCGGACTCCTCGCTCTCCACACTGACCACGCGGTCCACCAGGTCCGCGCACGTCAACGCAATGCCGCCCGAACCTCCGTACAGATCGTAGAGAATGCGCGGACGGGACTCTCGCACCCACCCACGGATGATCCCGTATAGCCGTTCCGTGGCAAAGGTATTCGTCTGGAAGAAACTGAAGGGCGATATCCGGAAACGCAGCCGGCGCGTCGAAGCGCCGTCCGGCACCTCGAGCGCTTCCTCGATGGTCGCTTTGCCATCCAACACCACGATCTCGTCCGCGGCCGCGATCTCCGCCTTGCCGCGAAACACCGCCCATTGGATGCTGTCGCAATGAAAAGACGACTGCACCGCCTCGATGAATCCCTGCCGGTCCAGCTCGCCCTCATTCGTAATGAGGACCGCCATGCGCTCGCCTGTCCGCTTGCCTTCGCGGATCAACAAGATCCGCAGATACCCATCCTTTGTCTTGGAGCTGAACGCCGTCAGGTTGCGGTCACGTGCCCAGCCCCGCACCGATGCCAGCAAGGCGTCCGTTCCCTCCGGGCCGATGCGGCACTCCTCAATGTCGAGCGTCCAGAACCACTTGCCACCCCGCTTGAACCCCAGGACCGTTTCGCGCGGAAAGTCTTTTGGAGGTGGCTCCGGGTAGTGCTTGCGCCCGAAATTGAGGTCCAGTTTGTTCCGGTAGTGCCACACGGACGGAGACGGGGTGATGCCGACCGCGCCGCTCCAATACGATTTGAACAGACCTTCCAGGCGCAAGGCCTTCTGCGAAAGTTGCTCCGCATACGCCACATGCTGTTCCGTACAGCCGCCACACTCGCCAAAATGCGGACAACGCTCCCCCTCGGGGACAATCCCGGCAGCGACGCTGGTCTCTTCGTTCACGTAGCCCTCTCTTCCGCTCGGCAGGGCGTGGTGCCCTGTCCACCTGCGGGATTATACCTGCCCGAAAACAGGGAAGGAAAAACCCCGGTGCGCCGGGCGGCCCAATACGGAGTCTTTGACTGCCTGCGGCGCTGGCGGGTATGCTTTTGACGTGACCACGCAGGTTGAAGAGCAGCGCATCTTGCCCGTTCGCGGCATCCTCCCACTATACAATCAGTGGGGAAAGCCGTTCGCCTTGATAGACCTCAAGCGGTGGCTGCGCTTGCAGCGCCTGGTCTACAACTCGGAGAAGGTGGACGTGCTTGTCAATGCTGCCACCTTGGCTCTGTTTCCCGCTTTGCTTGAGTATGCAACTTCGCTGGGACTGCGTGTTTCACTCCGCACGGAAGCCGAGATGCGGCCGCCGGCATCGCTGGCAGCGTGGAAGGATGCTGGTCTGCTCGATGTGTACGTCACGTTCGGGTGGAAGGAGGCGGATAAGCTCATCGCGTGGCGGGATGCGTGCGCGGCATGCGGTCTGGATTGCCGCGCGCAGGCAACGGGCATTCCCGATGCGGATGCGGATGTGGACGTGCTTGCGGGCATCCTCGCAATCCCGCCTTTTGTCGCCATCAATGTGGCTCCACTGGACCCGTTTGTGCGCACGACACGGTCCGCGGCAGACGTCACGAAGATGGTCGCCCTCACGCGAGCCCTCGTGTTGCGCGGGATGGAAGCCAACCTGATTCATCTGCCTTTCTGCGCGGTACCGGAAGATCTCTGGCCGCATGTGAGCAACAGCGCGCAGTTCTATCGGGACCATCAGCAGTACAACCGGGGCACATACGAATTGGCCGTGGCGCTATATCGCAACGTGCCCGCCGCGGTCGGCAAGATCGTGCTCATTCTTCTCGCGCGTTCCACGTTTCAGCGCACGTTTGTGGATGCGGTGCTGCTACGGCTCTTGCTGCACATGCGGCTCGTGTATGGATGGGCCGCCGCGCTGCACAAGCTGACGCGCCACCTGCGCACGCGCGTGAAGGCGCCGTCCCTGGACGCGCATGAACGCGAGGCCCAGAAGCGGCGCGAGCAAGAGGACGCGCTCCTGGGGCCGACATGCGCGAAATGCGCGTTGCGCCGGATCTGCGATCACGTTTCGCCGGACGCGCGGCGCGTATTGCCGGGCCTGGAAACGAAGGCCGTGGCAGGTGATCTGGTACTTTCGCCGATGCATTTTGCGCGGCAGCAGCCCAAGCATTACGACGCAGTGGACGCTGCACGATTGAAGGCGAATGAGGGTGAACACGAGCTGGTAAAGGAAGCCCAGGCCCTTGTGGAGAATCGGGCGCCGGACCGCCAGGTCATGCCGTATGAGTACACGGTGGACGGTGCGCCGTGGGAGCACCTGGAAGGCGGCGTACGCTGGCACTCGATTACGAACACGGAGAAGCTCAGCTCGTCGCTCGAGCAGGTCGAGCCCCCGTTCACGATCTCCGTCACGTTTGGAGGCGGCATCGCCGAGTACATCGGATTCAGTTTTGGGCGGCACTGCAAAGTGCTGTGTCCGATGGAAGGGTACCGGCATACGCTCGTGTTGCACGTCGACCGCGACGGACACTACGTGCTACTTTGCGATGGCGCGCCGGTGCGGCCCGTGGAGTTCGAGGGACAGTTCTACGTTCCCCTGCGCCTGGGCGGCCGCTTGGACCCGCGCATCTCGATCTGGAACATCGACGGACAGATTGTGACGCAGTTCGTGAAGGTATGGCACGGCGGGATGGTCACGGGTGCGAGCGGCGCGGGCGTCAAGTATTCAATCATCATCGTGAACTCGCGGTATGCGCGCCGCTTGCAGGCGACGCTGCGCAGCATTGCACATCAGGAAGGTATCGACCTCACGAAGATCGAGGTCATCATCGCGTACATCCCGGGCCTGGACGCCACGGACGACCTTATCGACAGTATGCGCAGCGCCTATCCCGAGTTGCGCATCTTGCGGTCGCCGTTCCCGGCGCAGAACGCGAACTCCAAGGGCTTCATGATCAACGAATCCGCGGGCATGGCATCCGGCGAATGGATTGTTCTCATGGATGCGGACATCGTGATCGCGCCGTTTATGTTTGCGCGTGTAGAGGAAGTCTCGGAGGAGTGCAGTTTCGTCGCGCCCGATGGACGGCTTATGCTGAGCAAGGAGACCACCGGGAAGGTGCTGATAGGAGAAATTGAACCATGGCGGCAGTGGCAAGACCTCGTGAATAGCGCGTCCGAGTATCGCTATCGCGAGGCCAAGGGCGTGCCTGTGGGCTTTTTCCAATGCTTCAAGCGCGAGTTCATGGAGAAGGTCAAGTACGCCGAGCTGGACCATTTCGAAGGGGCTGACATGTGGTTTGGCATGGCGCTTCAGGATACTTACGGGAAGGAGATGCGCCTGAGCGGCGTGCCCGTTCTTCACCTCGACCACGGCGGCAGCCAGTGGTACGGCACGGCCAAACATTTTTGATTGCAGTGGGCCTGAATACATTGAACGCCCCTGAGGGGCCGTCTATAGTCATGCCATGAATGGTGAATCCACAGCTCCGGCACCGTCGCAGTATGACCCGTTACCTCCGGCGCGAGGGCTGATCCTTTCACACAACGCCCGCGGCCGCGTCCTTTCCATCGTCGATCTCGAGCGATGGCTGCGTCTCAATCGCACGGTCTACAAGACCGCGAAGATCGACGTCCTTTTTTGTGGCCTGAACGTCTCCCTCTTCGAGTCGCTCATGGAAGCCGCGCAGCCGCTCCACGTGGAGTTGTCCGTGCGCACGGACTGTTCCTCGCCACCTCCACCAGTCGAAATGCTTCGCAACCTGGGTACCTGGGATGTCTTGCTGTGTCCTGCGAGGCCGGCTGCGCCCCAACTCGAGGCGTGGCTTGCCGTATGTCACGAAGCTGGGATTCCCGTGCGCGTACAGATTACTGGCCCTTTCGAGGAGAGCACGGATGTCCAGGCACTCGCGAACACGCTGACACGATTCAACGTGACTTCGGTGAACCTCGCGGCCCACGACCCCTTCGTGGCAGCGGCGCCCGCGCGCAATACCATGCATTCCCAGAAGAGCGTCGAGCGCATGATCGTGTTGGCAAGGCTGCTCGATCAAGCGGATTGCGAGGTCAACCTCGTGAACTGGCCCTTCTGCATCGTGGGCGAGGCCCTGTGGCCCTTCGTGCTGAATGCCACGCAGTTCCACTGCGATCACCAGCACTATCAGCGAGACGCCTACGACTTCGCGCGGCGCATGTATGGGCGGCATCCCGCGCGCGTGCGGTTGGCGTTGCTCATGCTGTTGGAGCAGGCCACGTCGACCGGGAACCCCATTGACCGCATCCTCCTGCCTTGGATCATGGAGCGCCCGTGGGTGCGCGCACGTGTGTGGGCGTGGCACAAGCTGACCCGTCACTGGAAGCAGGGCATGCCCGCAAGTTCGGTGGATCCGTTTCCCGCCGCGCACAGCCTGGAGGCCGACCGCGTGAGAGCGGCGCGGCGTAATGCCAAGGGACCTGTGTGCGCCGAATGCCGCTTCAATCGCATCTGCGATGGCCTCACGCCGGAACTCACAAGGGCCTTCCCCGGACTCGGCATCGCGGCCCAGGAGGGCGAGCCCATACTCGACCCCTTCCAATTCTCCGCGACGCGAACGCGCTACTACGACGCCCTCGATACTCCGCGGCGCGAGCGCGATGCGGCGGTCGTGGAATTGGCCGCACGCGCCAACGCCCTCGTGACTAACCGCGCGCCGGACCGCGAGGTGGACGCCTTCGATTATTCAGTCGATGGAAGTTGGAGCTGGCCGTTGCCGGGTTGCCTGCGCTGGTTTTCGTTCGCCAACTGCGAAAAGCTCAGCACACCGCTCGCGCGGCTGGATCCGCCGTTCACGCTTTCGGTGACATTCGGCGGAGGCATTGCCGAATTCATCGGATTCAGCCTGGGAAAAGGCTGCCGACTGGTTTGCCCCATGATTGCGTACACGCACCGGCTCGTTCTGCACGTGGAGGCAGACGGACAGTTCGTTCTGTTGCGCGATGCTCACCCGGTGCGCCAGGTGGAGTTCGCGGGCGCCTTCTATTCGCCGCTTCGGCTCGCCAAGGGACTGGAACCCCGGATATCCATCTGGAACATCGACGGCACGATCGGCACGCAGGCAGTCTACCTGTGGCAGGGAGAAGGGGCCGTGCCGGCCACTGCGACCGCTCCGCGCTTCTCCATCGTGATGGTGAGCACGCGCTACGCGCGGCGTCTCCAGGCTTCCCTCGAAAGCGTGGCGCACCAGCGCGATATCGAATTAAACGACGTGGAGATCCTCGCTGCGCATGTGCCCGGTATGGACGCCACGGGCGATGTGTTAGAAAGTATTTCGCTGGCGCATCCCGCGCTGACGATCGTGCCGATCGCCTTTGCCGCGGAGCAAGCGAATGCGAAGGGGCTCATGCTCAATGAATGCCTGTCGAAGGCACGCGGCGAGTGGGTGATGATCCTGGATGCCGATATCCTGCTGGCTCCGGACATGCTGTCACGCATTGCCGCATTGCCGGATTCGTCCATGTTCGCGATCCCGGACGGACGCAAGATGCTCGACAAGAAGACGACCGCCCGCGTGTTGCTGGGCGAAGTGCGTCCGTGGGAGCAGTGGCAGGACTTGCTGAACGGCGAAGGCGAGTATCGCATGCTGGAGGCCGACGGCGTACCGGTCGGCTACTGTCAGTGTGTGCGGCGCGTCTGTCTCGATCGGGTGCAGTACGAAGAAATGAATCACTTTGAGGGCGCCGACTGGAAGTTTGGCAAAGACATGCGCGAGGCCTTCGGACCCGAAACGCGCCTGAGCGGCGTGCCTGTGCTGCACCTCGACCATGGCAGCAGCAACTGGTACGGCGCCGCACGGCATTTCTGAGCTATGACCAGGAACGTAACGCGGCGAAGCTTTCTCCGGCGCGCCTTGCATGGGGCTGGGGCGCTGCCGCTCCTCACGGCAGGAGCCTGCGCACGCGGCAGGGGCCGCCCAAACTTCCTCGTCATCACGCTCGATACCACGCGCGCGGACCGGCTCTCCTGCTATGGGTACGAACGCCCCACGACCTCCAATCTGGACCGTTTGGCCGCGGAGTCCATCTTCCATCGCGAGGCGTACTCGACGTCCTCATGGACCTTGCCGGCGCATGCGTCGCTCTTCACCGGGAAGTTCGTGAGCAGCCACGGCGCGCGCTACCACCCCGAAGGGGAGTTTGTGTTGTCCGCGGCCCTCGAGGAAGGGCAAGGACTGGATGTCTATCGCGCCAACGCCATCTCGCCGGAGGAAACCACCCTGGCGCAGGTGCTGGCAGACGCGGGCTATCTCACGGGCGCAGTGGTGGCGGGCCCCTGGCTCAAGCGCGTGTTCCGCTTGGATAGGGGTTTTGACTTTTATGATGACACAGGAATCGCGGGCGTGGGGGGTAGGCCAGCGCCGAGTGTCACGTATAGCGCGCTTCGCTGGTTGAAGGAGGTTGAAGACAAACCCTTCTTTCTGTTCCTCAACTACTTTGATGCGCACGCGCCGTACGCGATTCACGAGGAGTTCGTGCGCCGCTACGTGCCACCATCGATTCCGCTAGACAACGAGCGCGCCCTGTCTCCAGCACAGTCCATGTTGGTGCGCAACGCGATGTACGATTCGGAAATCCATTTCATGGATGACTCGATTGGGCAGCTCATGGCCGGAATGCGTGACCTCGGCCTGTACGACGCCACAGAGGTCATCGTCACCGCGGACCATGGCGAGCTGCTCGGAGAGCATGGCATGACCGGCCATGGCAAGAATCTCTACCAGGAAGTGACCCGCATCCCCTTCTTTGTAAAGCCGCCGCATGGCGAGGGCGCGCCTTCGGAATCCTCGCGCCGCGTGCAGATTCTCGACATCTTCCCCATGGTGGCCGCACGCGCCGAGTTGAGTGCGCCGGAGAATGTTCAAGGCGTCGCGCATGGCACACCCGCGCGCCCGGTGATTGCGGAGGTCTTTCCGTTGGAGACGGCAAGCAGCCGCGGTTCCTGCCAATGCCTGTGGGAAGGTCCGCACAAGTTCGTGCTGAACGGCAACGGCACACATGAGCTGTACGATCTGGAGTCGGATCCGCGCGAGCAGAAGAATCTCCTCACCGCGCTGCCAGAACGCGCACGCGAACTGGAGACTCGCCTGACGAATTATCTGAACAGCCTCCCCACAGCCGCACCATCAACGGCCCCGCAACAGGTAGACCCCGAGACGTCCGAGGCACTTCGCAACCTCGGCTACGCTGGGTAGTTGTTGTAGCTTTCACCCAAAGGCCGCCGGCGCTGTCTTATAGAGTAGGAACCAAGACATGCGCTACTCTGAATGGGAGACGAACAATGGCTGCCTCCGACAACATCCTGCTCGACCGCTGGTACAAAGACCGCGACGCGGAAGCGTTCAAACTGATCGCGCAGCGCCACGCGGGAATGGTG
>JADLGB010000170.1 GCA_020849535.1 Candidatus Hydrogenedentota bacterium | reverse complement strand
TTGGAGGCCATGCCGGACTGGCTGAGGCTGATGCGGGTTTCATTGGCGTCGAAGAACTCGAGGGCGAGGTAGACGCCGTTGCCGTTGCGAATGTTGAGGCCGCGCGCCCGCGTGGAGGCCGTAAGCAGATCGCCGGGAGCCGCGGCAAGGTACTGGTAGATGCACGGGTAGCCGGGGGTTTCGGTTTCTGGAATCGTGAGCTGCGCGACGGCCTGGCCGTCGACTTGCGTGACCTGAGCGTCAAGGGTTTCCGGGCGCTTCTGCCAATGGGCGAGGCCAGCGTCGAAGGCGGCATTCTGCATGAGCGGATCTGCTGATGAGGCCATAGCAGCCATTAGAATAGTCATTGTCCGGAGCATGCTTACCATGTTACTGCCTTTCAGACTACCGGATTTCCGGTTAAGAGACAGGCGAGGGCGCCTGTCCCACACGCGCTTGCTCCACACGCGCCTTTCATGTATTCGCGGGGAACCATGCCGGGATCACGGTGTACAACGCCAAGGTATAGATGATGTAGAACGCAAACAAGACGGCGCCTTCGGAACGGCTGATGCGGTGGTGACTCATCATGATCGGCAGACACGCGATGCTCAAGACGATGAGCAGAGGCGTGTCGAACCAGATGACCTGATCGCTGACATGTTGCGGTTTGACCAAGCTCGTAATCCCGAGAATCGCCAGGACATTGAAGATGTTCGACCCGAGGATGTTCCCGATGGAGATGTCCGGTTGTTTACGGACGGCGGCGACCAGCGAAGTCACTAACTCCGGCGCGGAAGTGCCTGCTGATACAATCGTCAGCGCAATGACCAGTTCAGAAACGCCGAACCGGCGTGCAATCGCCACGGAAGACTGGACGAGCAGGTGGGAGCCCGCCACGAGCAGCGCGAGTCCCGCGACGACCAATCCAATGGCGAGCCACGCGGGAACGGTTTTCACACCGGGTACGGCCAATTCTTCTTCGAGTTCATGCGCGAGTCCTTCGGCGAGCTTCGGGTCCTCCTTGCGCCCGTTGCGGTAACCCCGGATGAGGAAGGCTACAAAGCAGGCAGTGAGGACAGCCCCTTCCAACCGCGTGATGTCGCGCCCGGTCAGGCCGGCGAGAAGCGGAAGAAAGGCCGTGGCGATGACCAGGATAACTTCACTTCGTACCACGCGCGCGTTCACGATAATGGGGGCGATGAGCGCCGTGATACCGAGTGTGCACGCGAGGTTGAAGATGTTGCTGCCGACGACATTCCCGATGTTGATATCGGAGAAGCCCTTGAGGGCGGCAGTGATGCCGGTGGCCAGCTCCGGGGCGCTGGTCCCAAACCCGACAATGGTGAGGCCGATAAAGAAGGATGACACCCCGAACTTGCGTGCGAGAGCCGAGGCGCCTCGTACCAGCACCTCCGCGCCGAGCGTCATGATCAGGAGAGAAGCAAGTAGAGCCCAAAACGCCCACATCATGTACTGCTAACTCCAGTATTTTTGTGTTGGACACGCCCTCGCGCCGCAACGAGGAGACGAAAGTATAGCAGGCAAGCCGGGGCCATGCACCCGCGCTGTTACCGGTAGTAGGCCTTCAGGGCCTCGACGTAGGCCTCGGCGAAGCGCTGGCGCCACCAGGGTTGCGAGATCCATTTGCAGTCGGTGGGGTTTGTGAGGTTGGCGCATTCGATGAGGACCTTGGTGGGCACCTCGGTGTTGCGCAGCACGGCGACGACGTATTCCTTGCCCCCCGATTGGCGAATCACGTTGCGGACGGGATCGCCCACACTGTGGCGCTTGATCTGGGCTTTGCCCAATTGCTCCAGGAGCGTCACGGCGAAGTTGCGCGACAGCGCCTCGTCGCGGCGGCGCTCTTCGGCGGTGGACTTCGCTTCGGGGTGTTCCTTGAATTCCGCGTACTTGTCATAGGCGCCGGGCGGCCAGCCGGTCTCGCGATCCTTGCGGTATTTGGCGCCGGGGATATAGACCATCGCGCCGCGCAACTTCCCGTTGAACAAGGCGTCGCAGTGGAAACTCGTGAAGATGATCTTGCGGGGATCGACCCCGGCCTTCTTTTCCTTGCGGTAGATGCTGTTTGCAAGGTACCAACGCAGGTTTGCGGACACTTTCGCGTCCCCGTTCCAGTAGTTGGGCGTGGTGAGCACCTTCTCGTCTTCATCCGCTGTGAAGCGCTCGATGTCCTGCGCGTTATACCCTTGGTCGGGGTCCAGCATCGTGACGTAGACCTTGGCTCGAGTCTGCGTCTCCAGGATCTTTTTCACCCGGCACACGATGTCATAGTTGAGTTCATCCTCGTAGAGTCTGAAGCCGCCATCGACGTTATTGGTCCCGTCGTCCTTTCCGCCGTGTCCGGGATCGAGGATTACGACCACGCCTTCGAGGTCCTTGCTGGTCACCTGTCCGCGCAGGCGGTTGGCTTCTTCGATCGACGCCTCGTACGCGGCGCGTTCGCGCGTGCCTTCCGGCTTGAAGCGGTCCGACAGCATGTCGACGGGAATGAAGATGGGCGTGCCGGGCTTCATGTCGTGCACATCCTTGATGCCGCTCTCTTCCTGGACCGTGTCGCAGGCCGCCAGGATGTCCGCGTTTTCGCGGTAATCCGTGAAGCGCACCACTACTGCCGTGTAGAGGGCCTCGCCACGTTTCAACTTGTACACCGCGTACCGGTTCGCGCCGCGGCGCGTGTAGGCGAGTTCCTCGGCCGCCTTGCTGAGGTCGACCTCTTCAGGTTCCTCCGGTTCCTCCGCGGCTTCCTGCAGGTCTTTGGCGAGCGGTGTCACGGTGGGTTCCCGCATGACTTCCAGCAGCAATTCCCTGGGGAACAGGATGGCCTGGGCCTCCTGCAGATTCCCGGCGGGAAGCTTGTTCAGTTGGGCGATGGCATCGTGGTTGGTGCCCTTGCCCGTCAACCACTCGGAAAGGCTCCAGAGTGTTTCCTGATCCCGGCCTGTGTAGAGGACGGTGTGATGCCAGCCTTGCTCGTCAACAAAGTCTTCCTTGAAGATGGCGAGCAACACGCGGCGCTGCACGGCTGGACTCAAGGTGTTGAATCCGATCGCCACGGCGCCTTTGCCGGCATAGGTCTTCCAATCGGCATCGGCGGAAAGGTAGCGCTTGAGGAAGGATTCGGCGGCATCCCCGCCGGGTGGACTGCACTCCAGGACCAGCAGGCGTCCATTCCGGAAAGAGGCCGTGGCGTACTCGTCAACAGGCTCGCTGATGGCATCCGCTACGCTCACAGTGGAGAGGGCAAAGAGCAGGAAGCACAGACCGACCATGATCCATACTGGCCTGTGTGCAGAGGGCACCGAGTATTTACTTGACCGTCTCACGCAAGATACATCCGTGCATGTTGTGATCTCGTGCGTCTTATACAATATATTGTGTTGGGCCACGCGTCAACACAAACGAATCCCACGTAGATACAAGATATGGCAATGGACGAGAATTCACCCCCAATATTTGCGAGTAGGCGGATTGCGGCAGCATCATTCAGGATATAAGTATTTGAAAATACAGTACTTGTGATTTGGGTGCGAGTTTCTTGGCGAGCCTCGGCTCAAGGGGAGGAAGGGTACAACTCGCGAAGGCGGTGCCATGCGTAGCGCGAGATGGACTGGCGCAGTTCCGGCGAAAGGGCCACGAAGCGGATGCCGAAGGTTCTGCACTCTGGCCGGGTCGATTCGTCAGAGACGTGAACGACTTGGCCGAGCATGCGCAAGAGCGGCTCGCCTGGAAGGGAGAGGGTCAGTTCGAGAGAGGTGCTGAAATCGAAGGGAGCGTCCGTCTCGATCAGCGCGCCGCCCGCACTCAGGTTGAGGAGAGCGGCATCGTAACGCCGCACGTGGACCTGGTCCTTCACTTGGACCGTCAGGTCCGTTGGGACGCGGCAGGAATCGCGATGTTGGGTGCGGCGGGATTCGGAAGGCCGGGAGACCACGAGGCCGGGGCCGGACTTGCTCGGGCCTTCGAGCACTTCGGTCTCGAAGCTGTCGAAGCCGTCCATGTCGTGGAAGTCCAGGTGGACGATCATCCCGGGAACGGGATAGTCTCTCCCCGGGAAGCTCACCCGAATACTGTCCGGCAGCAATTCCAGGATTTCGACGAGGAAATACTGACCGATGACATTCAGGAGGCAGGTACTTCCTTGGCGCATTTCCATTTTCATGCGATCGGTGGACTTCTTGGTGCTCATCGCGTTCCCTCGCACTTCTTGGCCGCCATCTTAGCATAGGGATCGAAACGCATCAAAGGATTGGGAATCGGCTTCAAGTAAGACACCTGCGATCAATCTGGACGGCACTTCGGCTTCCCTTGACGCTTTCAGTATGATTGGTCTCGTGCTCGGCGGAACAGGAGGCTCTCTGTGAACGTACTCATCATCGGCGGGACCCGATTCCTCGGCGCCGCCATCGCCCGTGAGTTGCGGGCGCGGAATCATCGCGTCACGCTGTTGCATCGAGGCCGGACAGAGGGCGACACGCCCATGGATGCGGAGCACATCCTGTGCGATGCACGGGACCGCGCCCAGGTCGAACCGCAACTCCGCAAGGGATGGGACGCGGCGATCGATACCATCCTGCAAGCGCGGGACTTGGATTGGTACCTGCCTCTGCTGCGCGAGAGTACCGGGCAGCTCGTCCATTGTGGTTCCACCGGGGTCTATGCGCCGATGCGCGCGTTGCCCGCGCGGGAAGAGGACCCCACGCCGTGTCCGGAGGCGCTGGGCGGGTTCGGGGAAAAGCTGGCGCAAGACGAGGCTTTGCTCGCCTTTCATCGCGACACCGGGTTTCGGGTGTGTTCTTTGCGTGCGAGCAATATCTTCGGCGCAGGCGATGTGCCCTTGGATGGATGGGGCGCGCGCAATCCCGCGTGGTTCGGGCGTGTGGCGCGGCACGAGGAGATTTGGATTCCGAACGATGGGCGCGCGCTCCTGCAGCCTGTCCACACGTCCGATCTCGCGCGTGGGTTCTGCGATGTCCTCGAGTGTGAGAGGGCGGCCGGACAAATCTACAACCTATCTTCCGATCGCGCGGTGACAATCAACGAGTATGTGGAAACCGTCAAGGACTTGCTGAAATCCACATCGCCCGTGCGTTACGTGCCCATGGAAGCGATTCTTTCAACGGGGAAAGCCAATGACGCGGGAATTCGATTCTTGTGCGAGCACATGTCCATTGACAGCGGTAAGGCGCGGCGCGATTTCGGGTATGGTCCGCGAATAGGTGTGCGGGAAGGATTGCAGGATAGCCTGGCGTGGATGCGGAGCCGGGAGCTGCTGGAGTGATGCGGGGCCGCGGATTTTGTGCACGGACGAGCACGGACGAACACGGACGAGCACGGACGAACACGGGCGAGCACGGGCGAACACGGACGAGCACGGACGAGCACGGACAGGCACGGACGAGCACGGACGAGCACGGACAGGCACGGACGAGCGCGGACAGGCACGGACAGGCACGGACAGGCACGGACAGGCACGGACAGGCACGGACAGGCACGGACAGGCACGGACAGGCAAGACCGTGTGGGGCGGGCGCCCTTGCTTGTCTTCGATGGGGATTTGCCACCTTACTGTGTGCTGCTTTCGGGCAGGAGGCCGGCTATCGTCTTTGCCACCTGTTCGCCGAGAACTGTGCGCCCCTGTTCGCTGAAGTGCACGCCGTCCTTTGAGAAATACTCGGTGTGGGATTCGACAAGTGCGTAGAGGTCGTTGACTGGAATCCCGCGCGTTTTGGTGACTTCAGCCGCAATCCGATTGCGCTCGATCACGCGCGGGTTCTTCTCGTCGAAGATCGCCAGATCCGATGCATTGCGCACGGGGGTGGTCGCGGCCCACACGAACTTGGCATCTTTTGCGTATTCGGCGATGCAATCGAGCACTGGGGAAATGCTGGCGGCGTACTCCTCCTCCGAATAGGCCCAGCCGTGCAGCCCGTTGTTGAAGTGGATGACGTCGAAGCGGTAGCGCTGGAGCAACACCCTCAACTCCGCCAGGAAATCGGGATTGCCCATAAACAGCGAGGTTGTGTAACGCGCGCAATGGGCCTTGCCCTCGAGCGCCTTGTCGACCACATCGTAGTACCCCCGAACGATCGAGTCGCCCACGAGCAACACGCGCGGCAGATCGTCCTGGTCAGCGCCAGTCACCCATACATCCGTCCACTCGATGCGTTCCAGGTGGGGCGTGTCCTGCGCCGCAGCGCTGGATGCCAATGCCGCGGACATGAACGCGATAAAGCCGAGAGAGATCGAGTACCGCATCGCCACACCCTCCTCATGATGTGACAAGGACTGTAGCACCTTGCGTTCGCGAAGTGGTAGATAGCCTGATGACGAGCGGCGCAGCAGTAAACGTGTGTGCGCAGATGGAGGAAGGTCTGCGCGGATGTGTAAGGGAGACGAGACAAAAAGAGGACCGAAACCACAGGGGTTCCGGTCCAAATCTATTGAACACTCCGCAGCCCGAAGTATGCTCCTGGCCGCGAGTTGTTTTAGAGACCTCGGACTTTCGTACCGAGGCCTCCGCGGAAGGAGAAACGCCACATGTGGCGCTGACCAAC
>JADLGB010000169.1 GCA_020849535.1 Candidatus Hydrogenedentota bacterium | reverse complement strand
TGACCATGGCTTCAGCCGCCCAATGATTGACAGCCACGCCGCCGATTGCGCACCATGCGAGATCTGCTCGCTCGAGGCAATCGACCAAACGCATGACATCGTCTGTCCCACCTGCGGTTTGCCAATCATAGAATTGCTTTGGTGTCATATCATGATCCTTGATAATCTTGTTTTTGCGCCGAACGCCCAAACTCGGTCGCGGACACGCCGAAGGCGAGGCCGTCAGTTGGAGCGCCTGGTTGGGCGCCCTTGAGTTGAAGGAACTTCAGGAGCGCTTCCGTCTCCGACAATTCGTCAGGTTTCCCAATCTCTTCTGCCATCGTCCAGGCTCCAGTGCTCGTCACCATAGTAACACCACTCCAATCCCCCGGAACACGCGTCGCGCTGGAGACTGGAGGCTGGAGGATTGGGGGTGCACCCGTTCTCTTTTTGACGAAACAAGGGGGGGTGACAAATGATGAATGATGAATGTCGCGCGTTTCCGAGGAGGACTAGCGGAATGCGGATTTTCATGGGGATGCTCTTTGCAGGAATAGGTTGCACAAGGGGTTGTGCGGAAATCGGGCGGTACAGATGAGTCCGGAAGACCGGGGTTGCACCCTTTCCTTTTTGACGAAACAAGGGGGGGTCGCGATTGATGAATGATGAGTGATGAATGATGGATGTCGCGCGTTCCCAAGGAGGACTGGCGGCATGCGGGTCGGAAGAAGCGGCGAAGCGGAGGTTGCTGGAGCGCGTTCGGAGTTTCGGCACGGGCGGAGTTCTCCCTATAGATACAGGCCGGGGTGTTGCATTGGGAGTCGGGTTGGGGGTTAGCCCGCATATCTCACCGCCCCCCCCTCGTAGTCACGCCGCGGCGTGATGAGATATGCGGACTAGGCGTCGCCTTTTGGGTTCCTGATAGATGAATTGTTCTCTTTGGTGACTCGTATTAGAAACTTCAGGGCCTCATTCACCGACTCTGCGTCCGGAAAGACCTCTGCAACATCGGGCTCCAGCCGGACCACCGATCCGCCGAAACTCGTTCGACCGGGCCCCAGCTTTCGTACACATAAGCCCTTTAGGTCATATTCCGGCCTTAGCTCATCGTCCATTTTTGTTTCAACCTTCTTCATAGGCTTCCCGCTCCGGCCGTGTTAGTTCTCGGGAACTGATAATTCGGATAGCGTCAACCGCTTCCGTGTACGACACCATCAATAATCGTTCTTGCTGTGATTGCCCGATGGGGATGTAGCGATGCTCCTCATCGGAATGATCCGGGTCGTAAAAATCAACGTAGAGCGGGTCATCAAAGACGGTCTTGGCTTCGTCGAACGAGACTCCGTGCTTGGACAGGTTGGCTGCCGCTTTCGCGGAATCCCACTCGAATTGCATACATGGAGTATACCACTTCCTTCTTCGCGTTGTACTTGGTCTGCGATCGGAGTTTCGGCATGGGCGGAGTTCTCCCTATATGTAAAGGCCAGGGTGTTGCATTGGGAGTCGGGTCGGGGTTGGGTGTATGGAGCGTGTGTGCGGGTTGGACGGACTGCGTGGGGAGTCGTCGCGCGCGTCCCGGCGATGCGCTGGCGGATATGCTACTCGCCAACGACGGAGGTCCAGTCTCTGAATGGCGCGTGTGAGTGGACCGGGGAGGTCCCTTGTCGTTCCAGTTCGTGGACCATCCAGGAATAAGCCGTCCTCGCCGGCTGCATTCCCGGGTTAGCCAGCCTTTCGTTTCGGGTCTGTGAGGGCAGCCAGAAGGACTTCGGGGTTCCGATCGGCTACACGCAACAGCGCACGTGCCGGTCCCTCCGGTTCTCTTCTCCCTTGCTCCCAGTTCTGCAGTGTGGAAACACTGATTCCGATGAGCAGTGCAAACTGTGCCTGCGACAGGTCCAGGCGTTCCCGGATCCCGCGAATGTCCGCCGGCTTAAAGACGAACCTCCTGGACGCGCGCTTCTTGCCGCGCCGGACCTGCCCAGCCTGCCTAACGCTCTCAATCAGTTCATCGAATTGGGCTTTCTTCACTTAAGTTCCTCCCGGATCAGTCGACCGAGGGCCTTTGCCTGAGTGGGAGTCAGATCGGCCTGGTCACGCTTGGAATACAGATAAAGCATATAGATCTGCCTGTTGGGCTTATCCCAGAAATAGAGTACTCTGAGGCCTCCACGCTTTCCTTGACCCGGAATTACCCAACGCAGCTTTCTAAGACCACTCGCATGGGGCACGAGCGTCCCCTGATCCGGCCGGGCAACCAAGGCCCACTGAAGGAGTCGATACTGCTCAGGCGGCAACAACTCCTGGACCAGTTTGGTGAAAACCGGCGTCTCGATGATTTCGAGCATAGGTTAGTATACGTCACTGGCGTATAGTTGGTCAAGCGAGGCATTCAGTGTGGAGCCGTTGTCTGGCTCGCGCCGGCCGATCGGCTGCGTGGCATGCGGCCGAAGTTCGCCGAAGGCTGCCACGTCTGGCGCCAAGCAGCAATGGCCTGCGGATCTGTACTCGATCACGTCAGATGCATCGGCTTGTCCGGGCAGGGGTGGGGCAAATGATGAGTGATGAATGTCGTCGCGGTCGTGGGGATGATTGGCGGATTGCGCATTGGAGGAAGCGGGGAAGCGGAGGTTGCTGGGGGCGGGTTCGGCGTTTCGGCATGGGCGGAGTTCTCCCTATATGTAAAGGCCAGGGTGTTGCATTGGGAGTCGGTTGGGGTTGGGAGTACGGAGCGCGTATGCAGGTTGGACGGACTGAGCGTGGAGTCGTCGCGTGCGTCCCGCCGATGCGCTGGCGGATATGCTACTCGCCAACTGCGGAGTTTCGGTCTCAGAATGCCGCGTGTGAGTGAAGCGGGGGAGGTCCCTTGTGGTTCTAAATCGTAGTCTGTCCATGAATTTCCTCTGAATTTCCTACCGAGATGCGATCCCGTCGTTCGGTGCAGCTGGTTTGGTCGACAATGCCTTTCACATATGCTGGTATACGACCCTCACTCGACATCCGAGAATAGACTCGAACCGGGCGCGTTGCTCAACTGACAACTTCCCGATGTTCGGATTCATCGCCCGGACACCAAAACGTGCAAAGCCCTGCGGCCACTCATACGCCAAATCGTGCAATGTAAACCCGGCGCCACAGCACGGCATGGCACGTCGGGTCAAAGTGAATCCAGCCTTACTGACATCACTGTCCATCCAATCGTTCCAGAGGTCGACCTCGAACTCTGCACCGCATGATGGGCAGGTAATCCTGCCGAAATTCGCGCCGCAGTCGATGAACTCCAGGGACTCCTTGTTCCAGGTGCTGATCGTGTCGGACCGAGGCGCGATGCTCCGGAAATACAATGCGGCAGCTTCTCGCTTGTCGGCATCAGGCACTGCTCCCGGCTCCTCGGGAATGATATGAATGTAATGGTCAGACATGTTTCTCCGTCGAACACCCGCGCTCAGGCGCGGTTCGAGCGTGCAGCACGAGAACAGTCGGCTGGACCGCGTTGTTCGGCCTCGTGAGCTCGCGCATGGTTACCACAGCTTGTACCAAGGCTTCTTACCTGAAGCGGGTGCATCTTGAGTAATCGGCGGTGGAGCTGTTTTGCTTCCCTCAATGATACCAAAGGCCGCGACATTGAATCCGGTTTCCGCCGGGATATTGCGAGCGCATTCTTTTACGATGAAGGCTGTTGCCAAAGCCGCTGACTGAGCTGCTTGTTCGAGGCTTAAACCATTTCTGTTCGCGATACTCAGCGCATCAGTTTGAAGAAGCGATAACGTCTGTAGCGTCGACAGCTCAGGCTCTGCGTCCCGTTGTGCCTTCTCACCTCCCATAAGGGACTTGTCCAGTTGTACTCCTGCGTTTGAGAGAAACGCGGCCATCATGCCAATGAGTTGCGGCCCTTTTTCGTTGGCCTCGTTCGACAGTACAGCGGTGCCCGGCTCGACGGACTCAATGCGGAGATTGAAAGACCTCAGCAAGAGACTCCCGGCGACGCGCGCTGTGCTAGAGATGGCCGTCTCGGGGTGGACAGCGCGGCCGCCGGAACTGACCCTATTTGCGATTAGGTCTACGAATTCTCCGGCCGCGTTGTTTTGGGCTTCGGTAATGTTCACGGGGTCCCTCCGCGAGGCCTAACGTTCGCGTTCTGCCGCGCCGCGCGCGGCTCGTAGCGTGGAGTGAAAGGCGCCGGTCAACAACGCGGTGCTAGGCGTCATTTCCAGAATTGCCATGGCTTCTTCGCGGCCGTCGGGCTCTCGATGTCCTTTGCCCGTGTCTTCAAGAAGGCGATGTATTTGGGATGTTGATCGTTGAAGATGTCCGGTCCGGCACCCATGTACGCTCGCATTAGTTCGTCAGCCGCCCGATCGTGGTTGCCAAGTTCGAGTTGGCACTGGCCAAGACGCAGGTGAAGGAATGGGTTGCCAATGGCGTCCGGACAATGCATGGCGTGCGACAGGTTGTCACGACCTGCCTCGTAGTCACCCGAAGCGAAATTGGCGTCCCCGATGGCCGCAAGGATCCAGGTCGCGGCTTCCCATGACGTTTTGGGCTCAGGGAGAAGGTCCCAGGCAGCCCAGTAGTGCTCCAGCGCTTTGACGTAGTCGTTGCCCTCAGCGGAGCCATCGCCGAGTTCGCAAAGACGCTTAATCTCAGCATACGTTGTATCGTCGAGACTTGCTTCCATTCGAGCGCTCTCCAATGACGCCTAACGCCAGCCGTAACCGGGCGGCGCAGGCGTGACGTTCGGCCGCAAGCTAAGTATACCGCCTCCGCGGTCCGCTCCAGCGGCGGTTTATGCGTGCTATCGAACGACTGGACGGTCGGCCCTGCACTCATACTCACCGATGACGGCGTCGTGGTGTTCCTTGCAGACAAAACCACGCTCTTCCCCTTGCCAATGATCTTTGAAGACATGATCAACCACGCACTCGGGGAGTCGAAGCCGCGCGCGAACCGATGGAAGATCAAGATAACACGCGTAGCGTGTCCAGTTGCGACAGTTCCGGGTCCATGGCTGCCGGTCGCGGTAGATGACCTCGATCCGGGCTGCCGTCAGCTCGTCGTCCAGCGCTTTGAGGTGTTCACAGACCATCGGCATCGTACCGCCTAACGTGACGATTAAGTTGGGGGCAACGGACGGGAGGCACGTCTTCGGGCCGCCCGGCTGTTGACCCTCAACTTGAACCGGTTGTTCGCACCCTCTATGCCGTGCCGCACGCCCACAAGGCTGCAACACGCCCTGACCATTCTGCTTTGATCCACGCCAGATCGTCAAAGGGAGCCATGCGCTCCGCCAACCAGCCGGCGTCGTCGAGGGCGAATCGCATCCCGTACGCCGACTCTGTATTGGATGAATGGATGAGAACGGGACATCGCGGTTCCTGGGTGACTAGGAAGTCGACAACATCGCGGCCGATGCCCGGATCGAAGGTGCGACCGTCGCGTTCCCGAACGGGGCCGAGATCATGGTCGAGGCACAGGAGGCATACGGCGCGGAGATTGTCCCGAAGCCAAGCCACCATGTCTGGAGCATTGTCGAAGAAGACAGACTCCACCTCTGGAAAGAGCTGCGCCAGCTCTTCCCGCATGGCTACCGTGCGCCGCTCGTCGTCTTCGAGGACTGCGATCACATCACCTCCGTGGTCGATTCATTTTCTTGTGCGAACGTTCCGGTTCAGCGGCGGGCCGCGCAGCGGACCGTCCGCTGCTACCGGTTGTTAGGCGGCCATCTACGAAGGGCCGAGTGGTGCGAACAGCTGAGGTCGTTCACGGAACACCACTTCGAATCGAGCGACCAAGTGCGAGTCATCGGGGACCATCTCCGCGTATCGTCGGTTTGCGACGACCTCGGTGTTGTCGTCCCAGGTAGACAGGACATGGTCGACCGACGTGCCGCGAAAGAACTCCGCAACGTCGTGGAAGCCAAAGAACGCATAGCCGTCGGCGGCCGCGGCAAGCTCGACCGGTTCGACGCACTCGATCGCATGGTGGACGCCGCCGTTCATGACCAGCCCGTGCACGAGAAGGAGAGACGCGAGCGCCCGATCCCCGGGGCCAGGCGAGTCGCCTCCCGCTTCCAGTGCACCCCGGTTCCAGACTCTATCGGCGCTCATCACTCTATCCTCCGTCTAACAACGGTTATATGGTTTCTTCATAACACCTTTGGACCGCGACATCGCGGCATAATACCCTTCCGGTGATTCTCTCGTAACGCCAGTATTTGCAGAGCGTTGGGCCAGATTCTGCCATGAATGCGGGGGCATATTGACTCTTCATCAGACAAGTTCGCTTCTCTTGTACGAATCGTCCACCTGACTCTTGGCGCGCTTCTCGCTCCGATTCCCACGCCATAATAGAACAGGCTAAGAGCGTGTTTCAAAAGGCGTGACCTCCGAGATCAACGAAGCCTGGACGCGCACTGGCGCAGGCGTCTCGCCTGCTCGGAAGCAGTCTTCCTTCCCTGCTTTCCGACGCCGCGTGCCCGTGACACGCATACCGCTCCGCATTTCGTGTCCCGGAGGGACGACCGAAAGTAGCCCCGGACTTCCAGTCCTGGGTTTAGCCGCCCCCCCTGCGTCGAGTCCCGGTGGGACAGCAGAGAGCGGAAGTCCAGTCGCGAACCGCGCGCGTTCTCTCCATCTTCACAAACCATCAGAAGCGGTATAGGTGACGCCGCATGATGGGCTCTGCCGTCCCTCCGGGACTGCACGAAGGGGGAGCGCAGAGGACCCCGGATTGAAATCCGGGGCTACTTTCTATCGTCCCTACAGGACTTGGAGGGCAGCGCTACAGGCAGCCAGACTTCTGAAACACGCTCCAAGCAGTTGACCGTTGTCTGCGCAAGTTCCCGTGTCCTGTGGCTCCGCCGGGTTATGCCGGCGAAAGGGTCGGGGATTCTGCTGTCGATGGTTGTGCGTACGGGGAATCGGGAGGTTTTTGTACTGTATCGCACTTCAGCGCTGCCTGAGTGGAGAGCCGTCGCGTACGTCCCGGCGATGCGCTGGCGGATATGCTACTCGTCGCAAACTACGGAGTTTCAGTCTCTGAATGGCGCGTGTGAGTGGACGGGGGAGATCCCATATGGCTTCAATTCGTGGTCTGTTCCGAATGGCACTAACTTATGGTGGTGAGGAGTCTGGACCAAAGCGGAACACCCCGCGAAAAGGGACCCACTGGGAGCGCCAGCATCCTTGCTTGCATTTTAAGGAGGCATCCTCTCGCAGAGGCGCAAAGACGCAAAGGCTACACCGGATAAAGACACAGGCGGGGGCGCCTGTGCCACACGTGCTTGCCATGCCTTGGCCGGTTCTTCCTTTCATCCGGACTTTGGACGGCACAAGGACTCCAAGAAGATCGGAATAGCCCTGGGAGGGGAGGCAGACGTGTGGCACAGCCACGCCGCGGCGGGGCTGTGCCTTATTCCCACTTCCCCCAGGCAAGCCTGCTTCGTCAAAGCAGAGGCAGGCCTCCGCTCCAGAAGTTAGTGCCATTCTGGTCCCTGAAATTCCCCCTCGACAAACCAACTGAAGAAATTCGGACACCCGGCGGTGTGTCCTGTTGAGATCCCTTTCCGTTGTATTCACACCTACACGCCGGTAGGCGCGACGGTCTTGGATCCCTTCGGGGGATCTGGCACAACGCTGATTGCGGCAGAGAAGGCGGGACGGAGTGCTTTGCTCTGCGAACGGCAGCCATGCTACTGTGACGCCACGATAGCGAGATGGGAGGCGCTAAGCGACGCGAGGCCCAGACGCCGTTTGGGTGGAAAGAAGGCTTCGGAAAAGGGTTGAACATGCGCGTTGAGGTGAGTGCTCAAAACCGTCGATCCGCTGTACTGACGCCTTCGCAATTGCCGTGTCTGGCAGACGTGCCAAGCGTCAATTTGACGTCGGGTTGTGCGCACGGCTGCGTCTACTGCTATAGCCGAAGCTACAGTCTGTTTCCGGGAGAGGGACGCGTGATCGTCTTCGTGGACTGTGCGGAGATGCTGATAGCCGAACTTCAGCGGAAACGACGGCAACCAACGCATGTGTATTTCAGCCCTTCCACCGACGTCTTTCAACCCGTGGCCGAAGTGCTGGAAATGGCCTATCAGATGTTCGCGGGTGACGGGGTGTTGGAAGCAGAGGTGTTCGCGTGGAGGGCTTTGCCGTTTAGGGATTCGAGGGTGAGGCGGAGTTCGACGGGGATGGGCAATTTCTTGATGTCAGTGACGCCGTAGATGGGGTCGCCGAGGACGGGGTGGCCGGCGAAGCGGGGGTGGACGCGGGTCTGTGATACGGATCACGGAATTTTCGCGGTGAGCTTTGCAGAGGCCATCGTATTCAGCAGGATTGCGAGAGTCGCCTCAGGCCGTTGACGCGATCGGGAGAAAAGCAGTCACGCCAAGGCGTGACCGCACTCCAAATTAGAGGCGCTCCGGATTGGTTACAAATTGAACAATCGCCTTTGCAGGAGGGATTGCATGTCTCGCCGTCCATCCGCGATTAGTGCGATATGTACCTCGTTGCGGACGAGTTTGTAAATGATCCGATAGGGTTTGAAGAATACTTCGCGGAACTCCGCGATCCCGAGCACCTGTAGTTCTCTGACTCGCGCTCCCCGCTCTGGAGACTTTGATAGTTTCGAGATGGCCAGCTCAAGCCGATCGACGACGTGCTGCGCCTTTGCGGGGTCATCATGAAGAGCGATGTAGTCTTTGATATCTTCAAGGTCCCGCTCCGCTTGAGGCGTCACAAGGACGATATACTGCATTAGCGGGACGCCCCCCTTTTGCGCAAGCGTTCGAATACTTCTGCGACAGGCCGAGATTTGCCTTCCGCGATTTCGCGGTTGGCGATCGCCAAAATCTTGAGCAGTGCCAATGTCTCCTGGGTCTCCTCGTAGCTCTGGATGTCTTGAACCACTATCTTGGCTTCACCGTTCTGCGTGATGATGAGCGGCTCTCGCTGTTCTTGCAGGGTGCGCACAACTTCGGCCGTATTGGCCTTGAGATAGCTGATGGGTTTGATCTGGGTGGAAAACTTCATCATGAGTCTCCTGCTTTGCCTACGACTAAATATAGACTAAATTCAGTCCATACACAAGTCCCTTTGGCAGAGTAATCATCTGCGGGCGTGAATGGCATCGAAATTGGGAAGATGGACCCCCGCTTTCGCGAGGGTGACGGGGGGTACTGCTGCAGATGATCGAAAACGCGGCCCAATTGAGTGCGATGTCCCTGGTTCCTCTGGCAGGGGAGTTATCCCACGTTCCCCCGCGGTGCTTTCAGTGCGACTTCAGAATCCGGGGGCGGGGGTACGAGAGGGGCGGCGTGCGTCAGCAGTACTTGACCAATGCCTTTTTGACAGGATAACAGGATTTTCAGGATTGAAGAGGCGATTCGCTCCAGGCCTGGTTAAGACCACGTGAAAGCGCCCCCTGGGAACGCCGGGCACCAGCCCGGCTAGAGCCCGAAGAACATGGCGTCCGCATGTGCAGCACATCCTTCGCGTGGAACCGCACACAAAGACCCAAGCCAGCCACGCTGGTGCGTGGCGTTCCCAGGATAGTCAAGAATGGAGTTTCCTCTTGCAAGAGCAAGCGCGATTCGCGGCTGTCCCTGTACTCGGGCGTTTTTGTTTTGTCCGTGGGCCTACCTACACGCCGAGGCCAAGCGCCTCTCCCAGGGTGGTCCCAGGTCGCATAGTCTTCGGGCAACCGATTTGCAGAGTTCGCTTCGAACGCCGCGCTTTGCAGACGTTCTCTTGCAGTTGCCCATAAGAGGCATGGGCCTCGTCATCATTTCCTCGGGAGATACCGCGACTCGTTCCCGCCACCACGCTTCCAGGGATTCGAGAGACTCGCCAGGGCCGAGTTCAGGGAGACGCCCTTCAATGAACTGAGGACTATGGTCAATGAGCCATAGCAGATGGGTACCATACAGCCACATCCTCTCATAGAATCTCTTCAAGTCTTTCTGGGGGAAGCGACTGCTATATCCGTAGTAACTGAACAACTGGACGTGCGCCGCGAAATCATCCGGGTGGCGCGGCAAGGTTTGTTCCAGAGATGCCGCGTCCGCTTCCGAAAGGAAACGCCCTGAAAGCTCCGCGACGAATGTGCCGGCGTCTTTGACGTCGGGCCACACGTACAGGAGGACAATCGGAACGCACACGATGTAACCTATGAAGAAAGCCGCGGCCACGCGGCTTTTTGCTTTCTGAACCCAGTCCGCTCCAAACTCTTCCGCCGGGATCAGCCCATTAGCTCTTGCGGCTTCATATTTGGCCTTTGCGAGTCCATGGACCTTCTTGCGCATGGGGTATTGCATCATGCTCGCGGCAAAGAGGCCACAGGTCGTTGTCAGTACGGAGATGCCAAGAGACCAAGACCCCGCCCACGCGATAGCAAGCTGCACATGGGCACTGGCCAGTGCCTTCCAAGGAATCCACCGGATGGCGGTGCGTAGATCGCCGGGTTTTCTAATCATGCGCTCGGCCGCCGTATCCAGTTCATCCGGAGTGGCGCGCCATGTCCGAGTGTTCAGGCCGGTGAAGACAGCCCCCACGGCGGTTCCCCACAGCAGTCCCCACCATGGATGGAGAACCGACCAGAAGAAGCCGTAGATCAAATACCGCTCTTGAGTGGAAAACGACATCGCCGCGTCCGACTCAACGAATTGATCAATGATGTTCCAGGTCAGCGCACCGAAGGCTTCGTCAAAGAGAAGACTGCCGGCTATGCCCGTCTCTACGCCATAGGCAATGCAGATGAGAAGGTGAAAGAGCGGATGGTCTTCCAAAGGAAACGAGGTTCGGTAAGGGGTCTCGCTCAATGGAATGGACTTCATTCCTCTTCTCCATGGTGCGCTGGAGCGGAGCTTACGTATTTGTAAGAGCAGGGCCACTGCAGTTGCCGGGGGCATTGGTGAATTCCCCCTTGGCGCTGACCCTAGGATAGCACTAGTGCGTGAAGTAGACAACGGGTGCCCCCGTTGCTTTCGGCTGCGCCGCGATGGGAAGTATGGGAAGTATGGGAGGTATGGGAGAATAGGGTGCCGTTGGGGCTTGGGTGATACTGCTGGCGTCCGGAAACGCGCTTCGCTACCGGTTATGGCAGGCGACTGGCTGCTGAACACGGAAGCGCCTGCGTGATGCGGCGTCGCGGGCATCGCGGCGGCCGTATCGGCCGCAATCGATATGTGCTGTCATGTCTCATGATTCCCATTCTTCCCATGCTTCCCATACCTCCCATTCCCGCGGGTTTCTCTGGTCACCGGGGGCCGTGGTATGCTCTGCGGCGGTCCTGTTTGGAGGCGTTTGGGCTGGGTCATGGCGAAGCTGGTTCTCGATTTGCACGATATCTTCAATAAGGGGCGCTCCATCGAGTCCGAGTTGAATCGGGTCATTCAGGAGGCGGTGGACCGGCGCATCCCGCTTGTGGAGATTATCCCCGGCAAGGGCAGCGGCCAACTCAAGAAGACGGTGCTGCGCTTCTTGCAGCGGCCGGATATCAAGAAGCTCTACCACCGCATCGAAAAGGACAGTAAGAATTTCGGGCGTCTCTTTGTCCATTTCCGGCATGGGTGACCGCACGGCAGCAGGAGCACGGATGTGAAACGCGTCAAGGGGAAATGGCTGGTTGTGGGAGCGGTTGCCGTCGTGGTGCTGGTGATGGGCATCGCGACGCTTCTCGTGCGGGGCCTGCCGCAGGGACCACGGCCCGAAGGCCAACCTACGCCGCGTCCGGAAGGCCCGGAGTGGGTCGACCTGCTCGACCCTGCCCACGTGGCGGGGTGGAAAAATGTCACCGATGACACGAACATCTTCGGGATCAGCGACGGCGTGCTGCACATTTACGGCCGCAGCCTGGTTTCCCTGAAGTACGCGGGGTACACCGCGGAGACCTTCGGCGACTTCGACCTGCACCTCGAATTCAAGGTGAAGCACCGGGCGAACAGCGGCGTGTTTCTCCGGGCGCAGGCCAACGACCCGGTCTACCGGGGCTTTGAGGTCCAGGTGCTGGGCGATCACGGCAAGCGGCCCTCCACGCATTCGTGCGGCGCCATCTACGATGTGGTCTCCCCCATGTTCAACATGTCGCGCCCGGCGGGCGAGTGGAACAGTTACGACATCAGCGTTCGGGGCCGCCATGTGGCCGTCGTGATGAACGGGTGGAAGATCATCGATACGGATTTCGCGTTGATGACCCAGCCCATCGGGAAGTTCAAAGCACCCTATGCGGAGTTGCCGTTGGAAGGAATCCTCGCGCTCCAGGATCACGGCGGCGAGGTGTGGTACCGCAACGTTCTTATTCGCAAGCACGCCGCAGGTGTCTGATCAGGGCGAACGCTTCGCGTTCGCACTTTACGCACTTCGCACTTTCTGCTGAAGTATCACTCCGCCTTGAACGGTTTCTAACCGGAAAGTACAATATTCACGCGGTAGTCTTGCACTGCCACGGAGTATTGCGGCAGAGCGCCGGACCTCTCCTGTCCAGGCGCGCGGTGGCGAAGTGCGCTGCCGGCCGTGCAGCGTGGCCAGCAGTTCCCCCGTGAATGGCGTTTCGCACCCCGGTATCGGCCAGCAGAAAAGGACTGTGAATGTCGGATTCCAGAGAAAGCGGCTTGAGCACGTACCTGG
>JADLGB010000168.1 GCA_020849535.1 Candidatus Hydrogenedentota bacterium | reverse complement strand
TGGATGACTTTCCCGGCGTCGCCGAAAAGCTGCTCGACCCCGCCGTGGCGGGACTCGTCGTCGGTTCGCCGGTCTACTTCGGTACGATGAGCGCCCTGTGCAAAGCCTTCCTGGACCGTTGCATGGCTTTCCGTAAGGGATTTGCATTGCATAACAAGATCGCGGGCGCGCTCGCCGTCGGCGGCTCGCGCAACGGCGGACAGGAACTCACCGTGCAGTCCATTCACACCGCGCTCATGGGACAGGATGTGATCATCGTCGGCACGGGCCAGCCTTCGGTCAGGATTGGCGCCACGCTATGGAATCAAGACGATTCCATCGAAGCCGACGAGTTCGGCATCGGCACGGCCAAGGATTTGGGCCGCCGAATTGCAGTGGTCTCTGCAGCGATGGCTGGATGAATACAGTCCTGCATCGCTACATTTTCCATCGCTCGCGTCGACCAAATCCGAGGAATCCCAATCTTTGTAGCGCCCGGCTTCCACGCCGGGCGGACACAGAGCCCAAAAACGCCCGCCGCGGAAGGCGGGCGCTAGCGAAGAAACTCTTCTGATTCATCTTGCGGCATTCTGTCTATGGACAATCCCGCGTCGTAGGAATAGACCCGTCCCGCGGGCGTCAGTGTGCCTTGATATCGAAGGCCATGATCGTGTTGCCATGGCGCACGTACAGGCGGCCATCCGAGATCACCGGGTGGGCCCAGTAGGGTCCTTTCTCCGCGGGCACTTTGAAGCTGCTGATGAGTTCATAGCCCGCGGGATCGGCCTTGACCAGCCCGAAGGTCCCCTTTTCGCCATAGCAATACAGCATGCCCTCGGCAATGATGACCGAGCCCATGCCCACACCGCGTTCCTCGTACTTGACCTGCCCGTTGCTCAGGTCGAGGCACACCCACCGGCCATTGGAACTGGTCCCATACACGTGACCCGTGAGGGAGACAAGCCCTCCATGCAGGCAATTCAACGTCTCATCCGTCCACCCCGGCGACACGCTCTTGCCGTCTTCCGCCAGCTCGAACATGCTGCCGCCTTTGCCGTGTCCGCTGGTGATGTAGATACGCCCATCCTCGTAAACCGGCGAAACCGAGTGATTCGGATCCACCGCCTCGGTGTCAAACGGCGCGCTCCAGACCAACGACCCGCTCTCCACGTCGATCCCGGCCAGGTGCCGCGCGGTCACTGTCACGATCAAACGTTGATCGCCTCGTTCCAAGAGAATCGGCGAACAATACGCCGCCTGGTCGCTGAAGCCGCGCGTGGTCCACACCGTCTTTCCCGTCGCCTTATCGAGCGCGACGAGGCATGCATCCGGACCACCCGGAGTGCAGACTACCTTGTCCCCATCGATCAACAGGGATTCTGCGTAGCCTACGCGTGGGTCCAGGCCCTGGAACTTCTTCGTGACTTCCTCGGACCAAACGATTTCGCCTGTCTTCACATCAAAACAGACGAGCTTGCCCATACCGCTGAGGATATACGCCCGCCCGCCGTCCACTGTGGGACACGAGCGCGCGCCCGGATACATGCCCTTCCACTCGGGGCCGTATTGCGTCTGCCACAAGATGGCCCCGGAGAGGTCCAGCGCGCTCATCACGCCTTCGCCGCTTGCTTCGATCATGCCGGTCGTGAAGATGCGTCCCTTGGCCACCGCCATCGACGCGTGCCCCTCGCCCACGCCTTCCGCTCGCCAGAGCAACCCAGGGCCCTCCGTCGGCCAGGAAGTCAACAGTCCGATCTCCGGTGACTTCCCATCTCGATTGAGGCCGCGCCATTGCGGCCAATCCTCGGAGTACGCAGACGCGCTCGTGAACGCGAGCCAGCCCAACACGAAGGTGAGTGCTACAAAGGACCTCATACTTCCAACCTTCCACGGCATGTACACGCGTACCATCCTGTCACGCACGGGGGATCACTCATTGCGCAGTGCTCCGGGATCATTCATCCGGACACCGGTGAGAATCGCGGCGGCGCTGAGGCCTCCCCCTGCGACAACAATCAACAGCAGTACGAAGCAAAGGGAGCCTACACTCACGCCCCCTCCGGCGGCCTGCAGCGCGGGGAGGATTGAAACTGCGGAAGCTACCGCACCGATTCCCAGTCCCACCGTCAGCAGCGTTCCGTATTCGATGAATAGCATGTCATAAACGTGCCCGCGTCCAAAGCCGAGTGCGCGAAGCAACGCCACCTCGCCGCGCCGTTCGAGTAGATTGCGGAGGACGACAACCCCCATGCCGAGACTCCCCACGGCGAGGCCAAGGCCGCCCAACACCAGAAACATGGCCAGGTACGTGGACTCCACGGCGTAGAATTCCTCCAGACGCTTTGATGCGGGCTCCACGTCAAACCCGTACCGCTCGTAGTCCCGGCGCAGGCGCGATTCGATGCCGGCCGTCTTCTCTTCCGGCGCGTCGATGAGGAACTGCCGGAAGCCTTCTTCGGATGGATAAAGGCGAGTGAATGCGTCGCTTGAAATCAGCAGGGCACCCTGAAACACGGAAAGGCGCATGGGCAGCGTACCCACGAGTTGCACAAGAACTGGGTTGCCGAACGCGTCCTGATACTCTAACCGATCGCCCGTGGCAGGATCGGCGCTCTTTTTCAGTGTCCACATGGCCGTGTTCGCGTCACCGACAAGCGCCGGAATCGCGCCATCGTCGAGCGGTTCGTCCAACAAATGCCAGATAGCCGCGGCGTCCGTGGGGGAGGCAAACGCCCCCCGCGCAATCATGTCCTCCGCGTTCACGCCGACCAGGCGCGGGTTCTGCACCTGATTGAGGTTCAGACAACTGGCGTCATCTCCGTCACGAACGCGGAGCGCAACGCCACTCACATCGGCTTCGTTCAGCGCGGTTGCGGGATTCTCGAGGAGGGGGAAGGTGGATTCAGAGATCAGCGCAAATCCGCCCGTTCCGGAAGCACGCTCTCGCGCATGCGAACGAAAATCTTCGCGCATAGACGACACTGAAAAGAGGAGAAACGTGCCGCACGCCAGGAGTCCTGCCACCGCGAGGCTGCGCCCGGCGCGCCGGGACATATTCTCGCATGAGAACCGCGCGATCGTGAGAGGCGCCTCTCCCCTCGAGCTGATAGCGCGCAGGAGTTGTTTGAAGAGCCCCAGCATGGATGCGAGCAGCAACGCCCCCGCCGCAAAGAAGGCAAGGCTGGTATCGCCTCCTTTCTGGATCAGGCTCAGGCCAATGAGCCCTGCGGCCGCGAGCAGGCCAAGCCACGGCAGGAAACCCAATGGAAGGCGCGTTCGCTTCGCTCCCCGAAATGCGGTTTCCTGCGCGAAGTCCAGATGAAGGAGAGCGCGGGGCGATCGTTTGGACTGCCGCCAGATGCCCAGCGCAAGGGTCATCATCGCGCAGGTCAGGCTGATGCCTCCTCCCAAAAACAGCGTGTCGATGTTGCCATGATACGCAATGGCCGCCCCTGCGATGGCCCCCTGCCAGAAACGGCCCAAGCCGTAGATGAGCGCCTGACAATAGAGCGAGCCTGCAACGACGCCAAGCACTGTGCCGCACGTGGAAACGATGCACGTTTCCACCGCGAACAGGACACGAATCTGGACCTGACGGAACCCCAGCGCGCCGAGCGTCCCCATCTCCTTCGCGCGCCGCTGTAATCCGAAGATGTGCAGCAGGCCCGTCAATAGCAACGCCGCCGCGATGAGGAAGAAGCTCAAGCCCAGGAAGAGGCCGCCGAAGTCCATTGCATTGGACACGGCATCCTGCGCGCGCTCATACACCGGATTGAGAAACAAGCCCGCGCGCGCCGGGTCCATTCCCTTGCGGAGACTCTCCCGTAGTTCATCGATACGTGCCGCATCGCCGGGATAGCGCACCGCCGTAAGGTTGCCAAATCGATTGCTCCACATCTCCTGGCCGGCCTTGAGCGTGACCATGGCCTTGGGCGTCTGCCGGTATTCCTTCCAATACGCTTCGTTGGCCTTGTCCTTCAGGAGGTCTTCATCCAGCGGCATGCCGATGTCCCAGTCCGAGCAACTCTCCACATCGCTCAGGCCTGGAAAACTGGGCACCAGCTCCTTCTCGGTCATGAGATCGGCCATCTCCACGATGCTGTGCACCGTGAATGCCCGCCTTTGCTCCACGTAAGCGTTCGAAGCAGTCAGTTGATAGTAGGCCATGTCGATGCGATCGCCGGGGCGCGCACCGAGTTGGTCCGCCACCCATCGATTGATGACGATTTCGTCGTCGCGCATGCCGACAGGTGTGGGTCCCGCAATCACGAAAGAGTAAGGTGTCCGGCGATCCGCGCAGGAGATACCGTTCACGAGATAGGTCAGTACGCCGCGCGCCCCGGGGATTTCCAGTGCCGCCCGCGAAGTCTCCGGGTCGAAGAAGATGTGATCCGTCTGGAGTTGGACCACGCCGCTTTTGTGCGCGAGGAATTCTAGACCGACATCCTCCGGTTCCCAGGAGACCCTCATGTCACTTTCCAATTGCGTCCCTGCGGCACCATCTCCTATAAGCAGAACGTTTGAACGTCCCTCCAGCGCGGCGAGCTTCTGCAGCCAGGCGCGGTTCACGAATGCATTGTACGGTGGAATCTGACTAGGCGAGAGGCTGAACCGGCCCAGCGCCGTATCGGCCACCACCTGCTTGACGATGCAACGCGCCCGCGCCGTTGTGTCATCCTCGCTTTGCGAAAGCGGCGCGTCGCGCGCGAGCAAGGCGGGCTTCACTATGCGCAGCGCCAGCTCCCCGCCGGAGTGGAGGCCCAACTCCGCCGTCAGCTTCTCATTAATGGCAATCTCATTCTCCGCCAACTCCAGCGCGTCGCCGTCCGTGAATCGCCAAAAGCCTGCATCCACCCCCAGCACACGAACCTGGTTCACTTGCGCCGCGTCGCCGGACTCCGGACTCTGGGCGATGGCGATTCCGGGGAGCTGCAGGACAGCTTCCACGTCTGTCCCGGAGCGGGCTTCGAGTCTGTCAGCTAAAGTGTCGCGGTAGCATTGCCCGCGCATCTCCGCGGCAAACCGAATCTGCCCCAGCCGCATCTTCGCGAAGGAAGCAAGCGAATAGTCCACGGAATCGCCGACAAGCAGCGCGCCCGTGAGCACCGCGGTGGCCAGCGCAGTGCCCAGCAGCAAGGCCACATGCATCCGCCAGTAATGGCGCAGACTGCGTGCGATCAGGCGCAGCATCACACAGCGTTCCCGCGGCGGGCAGTCAAGGCGCCGCCGTTCAACTCGTAGATGCATCCGAGCATTGCAGCAACCTCCAGGGAGTGCGTTACGGCAACCAGCGCGATGCGCTCCTCCTGGTTTAGTTCCAGCAAGAGCTTTGTGAGATCCAGCGCGCCTTCCCGGCTTAAAGACCCCGTCGGTTCATCTGCGAGCAGGATCCGTGGGGTGTTGATGAGCGCACGCGCCACGGCCACGCGTTGGCATTCGCCCCCGGACAGTTCTCCGGGCCGCGCGTCCTTTCTATTGGCCAGTCCTACGCGTTCCAGTAAGTGCATGCCTCGCTCGCGCGCGTCCTTTGCCTGCCGGTTGACCAAGGTGGGGACCAGCACGTTTTCCAATGCCGTGCACTGCGGCAAGAGGTGATGAAACTGGAACACGAAGCCGATAGACCGATTGCGGAACTCCGCCCTCTCGCGGTCGTTCAGTGTCACGACATCACGGCCGTCGAAGGTGACCGTTCCCGACGTGGGCGCGTCGAGCGTCCCCATGATGTTCAGCAGCGTGCTCTTGCCGCACCCCGAAGGCCCGATGATCGCCAACGACTCCCCGGATGCGACGCGAAGGTCAACACCGTTCAACACGGGTGCGGGTTCTCCCGCTCCGGGATACGTTTTGAAGACTCGCCTCAATTCCAACAAGGGAACCTGTTCGCTCACGTCCAGACCACCTCAGGTTCAGGCTGCGCCAAATGCGCTCACCGTTCCATCATCGCCCCCCACCAGCACCAACTCGCCGGAAAGGGCCGGCGCACTGATCGTATCGCTCACCGCAAAGGTCCACAGTTCCTCGCCCGACTCGAGGCGCAGCATATGAAGCGTGCCATCCGCCGCGAACAGAACCTTGTCTCCCGCGATCACCGGTGAAGTGGGCTCTCCCTGCGCCTCAAAAGTCCAGGCGATTTTGCCCGTCTTCCGATCGAGACAGTAGATCGTACCGTCCAGCGCGCCGAACACGACACGCTGCGCATTCACGGCGGGGGTCGTGAAGACCTCTGCCGTGCACTCGTCGTTCTTCCAAACGATAGTACCTTTCTTGATATCCGCATGAAAGAACCTGCCGCTGTGACTGCCCGAGAAAACCGAATCGCCATCCAGGGCGACTCCGCCGGCCACCTGCGACTCGTCATCCAATTCGATGTTGTGCAGCAAACCGCCATCAGACATCGAGAACACGTGAAGCGCCGCGGCGCAACTTCCAAAAACCGCCATGCCTTGGCCAACAGAAGGCGAACCATCACAGCGGTCGATGCCTTCCGTCTTCCAGAGTGATTGCCCCGAGGCCGCGTCGATGCAGTGGAGCACCCCATCATCCTGGCCAATCACAACGAGTCGTGCGATCTTGTTTTCGCCCGTGGCGGGCTCTCCGTTCACCGTCCCCAACACGGGTCCGCCTACGTCATACGTCCATCGTGTCTCGCCATTCTTTGTGTCCAATGCGTAGACGGTTCCGTGCGCCGATCCCAACAGGACGAGCGTATCGAAGCAGGATATGGGCGCTTCAAAGCGTTCCGCCACCTGTTTTCCGTCCGCCTTTGATGTGCGCATGAAGTGTTTGGACCACAACTCGGTGCCCGATCGGTCCAGCGCGAAGATCCACCCATCGGACGTGCACGAGAAGATCGCTTCACCCGCGGCAACGGGCGTGGCATACACGGGACCCTTCGCCTGATAGCTCCACAACCGCCCGAGCTTCTCTGGCACTGGAGTCGGCGCGTACCCCGTCAACGCGTGGCCGCCATGGTATGTGGGCCACGATGTACTTTCCGGCGATGCCGGCTGGGCGGCGGGCGTTGGCGTGACGACTGGGGCCTGTTCCGTTGGCGCATTCACTTCCTGCGCCGGCTTGCGGTCCATGGTGCTCAGCCACCACAGCGCGAGCACGCCAATCACCGCGAATGGCAGAATGGATTTGAGCGCTCGCTTCATTATGTCATCAGGGATTGGTAGACGTTCACGATGTCTGCGGCCATGCGGTCAATGCCGTAGCGCGAGAACACGGCTTCGCGCCCGCGACGTCCCAAATCCTGTGCATGCGCCGGATCGAGGAGCAACGCTTCCAACGTGCTGACCAAGGCATCCTTCTTCGTGGCGTCGTAGACCACCCCGCCTCCCGTAGCTTCGATAACCTCGGGGAAAGCCCCTATATTGGGTTGCACGGCGGGCACGCCCGCCGCCATCGCCTCCAGCACGAACATGCCGAAGGCTTCGCCCTGAAGGGCCGGCACTGACAGCACACTCAAGCTCCGCAGGAATTCCCGGCGTTGCGCGGCGTCGAAGCTGTCAAGAAACTCGGCGTCCCCGGCCATTCCATGCGTGTCGAGTTTCGCCTTCAGTTCCGCGACATAGTGCACATCCGCGCCAAGCGCTCCTCCTGTCGCGCGAAACTTCAGCGTCCGCAAGGCGGGGTTGTTCTTCAGCGCGATGAACGCATCCACGAGCACTCCCAACCCGAGGGAAGGCGTCATCTTGGATAGATAACCAAGAACCGGCGGCTCCGGCGGATGCGGGGCTGCCTCGCGGCCCTCCAGATCGATACCCAGCGGAACTACCCTGATCTTCTCCGGCGCAAGCGGCATGCGCTTCGCCATTTCGCTCGCATACCAACGACTCACCACGATGAATGCGTCTACCACCTCCGCGCTGGCCGACATCGCTTCCCAGCAGAGCCGATCGTAAGGCGGCTCGATGTGGTCGAGCCAAGATTCCTCATCCTGCAGCGTGCAGATTACAGGTACACTCAAGGCTCGCTTCAGCTCTCCGGCAAGACCCAGCAGGAGCGAATTCGAAAGGTGTACCGCGTCGGGCTTCTCCTGCTCGCGCAGCCATGCGACGAGCCGGACGACTTCCTTCTCCTGATACCCTTTCACGCCATGAAGCATGGACAGCGTCATCGGGCCCAAACCGGCCGCTTCCGTCGTTCCTTCACGCTTCGCGGCCTGACGGAGAAACCAGCGTGCGTCGAGAATCCGGTCCAGCCAGTGCGGCGTTTTGCGGAACAGCTTGAACTTCTGCTGAAGATAAACGTTGATACCCCCGAAAAACACGGGCACATGCTCGCTTATCCCTCTTGAATCGGCCCCAAACGGCAGGTACATCGGCACCACCATCACGTCGTGCCCCTGCTTTCGCATCGCGCGGACGAGCGCCACATCGCGAATGCAGTTCTGGCAATAGAAGGTCCCGCCGGAACCGGGTATGATATGAACGACCTTCATAGGTAGACCGCCAGTAGCACGGCCGCGTGATTGCCTGGCCGTACGAAACCTCCCGGAATCATGGATTGCGCAGATCGATGCACTTCATTTCCACCTGGCTGCGCAACAGCAGCTTGCCGTCCGATAGTGCCATGGGCGACCACATCTCTTTTCCCTCGAACATCTTCGCGCTGGCCAGAGGCTTGAAGCCCTCGGGCGACGGTTCGACCAGATGCAGCATCCCGGTCTTCCCATCCAGGCTGATGATCATGCCGTCCGCGATCAGCAGGTTTCCCCGCTCAAACTGCGGAGCGCCCTCGATGGCCGCGGTGTTCCACAGGACTTTGCCGTCCAGGGTCAAACACATCATGCCGTCGGTACGCTCGTTGGAATTGCTGTTCACATAAAGATGATCCTGGTAGAAGAGCGGCTGGTGAATCTGGCTGCCGCACGCGGGCGTCTTGAACAATTCGGTGACTTTCCATGCCTCTCCATCGCGAGCGATCTGGATCATCGCGGACCCGGCGTTGTATCCGCCCGACATGAACAAGCGGTTGTCTGGGAGCGTGACTGGGTAGGCAATGGGAATCCAGCAGCGCCATCCCTCGTACTTCCACAACGTCTTGCCATCTTCCAAGGAAAACCCGGCGGTCCAACCGGGGATGGTGCCTTCCTTATCGCTCGCGCTCACCATCACGGCCTGATCCACGCCGCACAGGTTGGTCACTACGGGTGTTGAGTAGCCCACAGGGCCCAGGTCTTCGCTCTTCCAAACCACCTCGCCCGTCGCCTGCCGGAACGCGACCACAAACCCCTGGGAGGATTGCGGCGCCACCACGACCAGGTCTTGATACACCGAAGGCGACTGCGAGTAACCCCAGCGGGGCTTCCCGTCCTGTGAAAACTCGTCCGCAAGGCTTTTGCTCCAAAGGGGCTGATGCGTGGCGCGGTCGAAGCAGTAGAAGTGCCCCATCATCCCGACCGTGAAGACATGCTTCTCCGTCACGGTCGGCGCCGTGCGCGAACCGCCATGTCCCACGGAGCCGGGAGCATCGTAGGCGCACTTCCACAACTCCTCGCCTGTCGCAAAGGCTATGCAGTGAAGCACGTCCTGCTGGTCGCCGACGCGATCCAGAATGAAGACTTCGCCGCCGGCGACGGCCGGTCCGGCGAATCCCTCGTTCAGCGGAAACGACCAAAGGACTTTCGGGCCGCCCTCAGGCCACGTGCGCGCCAGGCCTGTCTCGGGCGAGATGCCGTTCCGGTCAGGCCCCTGGAACTGCGGCCAGTCCGCGGCGGAGGCTATGAAAAAGCCAAGGAGCGATAGTGCGAAGACGGCACGAGCGGTGATGCGGAGCGTGTGGCATGTCGACATAGTGAATATACCCCCGTGAAGTACCCATGGTTCATAAGCGAATTCGGCTGAGCTGTCCTTGTAGCGTGCCCGGGCCCGCCCTGCACCGGGGACGCCGCAGTTCGACAATCAGTATGCCCCGTCGAGCGAACGCTTGTCCAAATCCGTTACACCGGCAATGCCCGCGGTGTCTGCCTTGCCGGGTGTCAGCAGCAGCGGCCGGTGCTTTGCTGACAACAGCCGGATTCCTGCTGCATTTCAACGGGCACGCAGCAGCTTCCGGAAAGAGGCGCTCCGTCGACAAAGCTGGCGATCGCGCGGCGGGTTGTGCGCCATTCCCCGCCTATCTTGCGTCCTGCGAGTTCGCCGCTCTCCAGAAACGGGCTCAACAGCTCAGCCTTCACCTTGAGGTAGTGCGCCGCCTCTTCTAGACTCAGAATATCCTCGTCCATGAAAGGTCTCCTTGAACGATATCCAGACATTGGGTCTCACCGTGCCTTGCAGCTTTCGTCAGTATGCCACAGAATCCCGCCTAACTTGAATTGCCCTCCGTTGCGGGCAATACTGAGCTCATGCCATTGGCCGCGCGGCCAATCGACCCTTGCAAGGCCCGGAGCGAAGACCATGAAGAAGATCCAAGTGCTGGGCACGGGCTGCCCATCCTGCAAGCGGCTCGCCGAACTGGCGGAGCAGGCCGCCTGTGAACTCCAGCTCCGGCATGAACTGGAGAAGGTCACGGAGATCGACAAGATCGTCGCTTCCGGTGTCATGTCCACGCCCGCCCTCGTTGTCGATGGAAAGATTAAGGTGTCAGGTAGAGTCCCTTCCTTAGATGAACTGAAGGAGCTGCTCGCCTGACTGCGCCGGACATCCTGGGGCGCATATGCCGGGCGGCTTCCGCGCGGACACTATGACTACCAAACGCGTGATTGCAGCGATGCTGGTCGTCTTCGCACTCGGCAGTGTGGGATTCATGGCCGTGCGCGAAAGTACCCAAAGAGAGACGACTGTTCCACTTGAGCCTTCGAAAGGGGTGGATCCCGGCCCTTTCCCGTCTGTCATCATCTACTTCTTCGACAGCGACAAGGAGTGCACGACGTGCAGCCAGTTGGAGTCGTACGCGCTTGAGACGATTCAGCGGGACTTCGCTCCCGAGCTGTCCTCGGGGAAACTCCAGTGGCGCGCGATCAACGTCGATCAGCCGCAGAACGAACACTACGTCACGGAATACGGTCTATATTCGAAGGCGGTGGTCGTGTCCCGCGTCGAAAACGGACAAGAGATGCGTTGGGAGAATCTCGAGGACATCTGGGAACTGGTCTACGACAAGCCCGCCTACCAGGAGTACATCCGCGCCAACGTGAAGGACTTCTTGGGAGAGGCTCCATGACGGCGTGGATGTGGACCGCAGCCGGAGCCGTGTGGCTTGGGATACTCACCTCTGTGAGCCCCTGCCTCATGGCAACCAACGTCGCCGCGATATCATTCCTCGCGCGCAAGGTGAACCGGCGGCGCGACGTCCTGCTTTCCAGCGCGTGCTATGTGATCGGTCAGGCGCTCGCCTTTGTACTCCTGGCTATGCTGATCGTCAGCAGCCTTGTGTCCGTTCCCATAATCTCCCACGCGCTCCAGAAATACATGTTCAGGTTGCTCGGTCCGATTCTCATTCTGGCTTCATTACCCCTGCTCAACCTACTGGATGTGAGCCTCGGTAGCGGCCGCCTCAAGCAGTGGGCTCAGACGTGGGGTAGCTCGGGCGGGCTCGGAGCCGCCGCCTTGCTGGGCATCCTGTTCGCAATGTCCTTCTGTCCCACGACCGCGGCACTCTTCTTCGGCAGCCTCATCCCGCTTGCGGTCGCGAATGAGTCGAGTTTCTTCCTCCCCCTCATGTATGCACTGGGCGTTGCACTGCCCGCCACGGTATTCAGCATCCTCATCGCCTTCGCCGCCCACGAAATCGGACGCGTCTTTCACAAGGCCAGCCAGATGGAAGGCTGGGCCAGACGCATCACCGGCGGGGTTTTTCTCGCTGTGGGCCTCTACTTCACGCTCGCGTATACGCTGCAATTATTCTAAAGGCGGCTGGGAACGCCACGCACGAGCGTGGCCTCTTCAAAGGGATCCCGTACAAACGGTGTGAGTTTTGGACAGACAGTCTCTCCTGAAAGGACTCTCGTAGTCTCCAAAACCCCGTGTGTCTCCGTGCCTATCGTATGATTGCGGCAGCCCACAATGCGACCCCCTCTATCGGCGCTGAAAGCGCCACGCAACTCTAGCCAGGGGCAAGCGAAGCGCCGCCCCTGGTGTGCATGCCCTCCTCCATATCAGCCCTGAAGGGGCGACGCAATTCGTGGCGTTCCATGAGCACAACTCGACAGTTGCGGCACCCCTACAGGGTGCTTTGAGGGGTGGCACGTGCACCAGGGGTGCCGCTTCGCTCTGCCCCTGGCTAGAAATGCGGCACGCCGTCAGCGTGCGAGACGGGCTCACAGCATCCGCGCAGGACCGGAATTCCGCGGCTACCACAGGGATGTCCTCTCGGCGCTGAAAGCGCCACGCAACTGTAGCCAGGGGCAAGCGCAGCGCCGCCCCTGGTGTGCATGCCCTCCTCATATCAGCCCTGAAAGGGCGGCGCAACCCGTGGCTTTCCAGGTGCGCAACTCGACAGTTGCGGCACCTCTGCAGGGCGCTTCAGGGGGGATGACACTGAGCCAGTCGCGCCGCTGGTCTGCCGATGGCCGTTTCGTGTTAGGAGGGTGGGTTTTCCAACCCGCCTCTTCATTCGTCTACACACGACACGACTTGGGTTTACACGGTGGCGCCGAAGGCAAGCAGTCGTTATTCTGGGAGTGATAGCGTCGATGCGGTAGCCCAGGAAAGGCGGGTTGGAAAACCCGCCCTACTATGGACTCCGTCTTGACGCCGGTCTCTCTTGGCAAACCTATTTCGCGGCGATATCGTATGCGAACAACAGCGCGCCGTGGCGGATGTAAAGGCGTTTGCCCGAGACCACGGGATGGGCCCAATGGTTTCCGTCGCCCTCTTCAATCGTGAAGGAGCCGGTGCGCTCGAACTTCTCGGGGGTGGCCGACACGAGGCTCACCACGCCGGCGGAAGGCCCTTCGTAGACGTAGAGCATGCCGTCCGCGTAGACGACAACTCCCTGACGGATATCTCCTGTGCGCCACATGACTTTGCCGGTGGCCAGTTCGAGGCAGAGCATCTCGCGGCCGCTCTGGTGCGCGGTTCCGTAGATGTAGCCGTCCAGCAGCACGACGCCGTGGTGTTGGCAATCGAGATTCTCGTCGCGCCATTTCGGCGTGACGCTTGCGCCGTCCGCGGCAAGCTCAAGCATGCCGCCGCCTGACTTGTATCCCGCGGTGTAATAGAGCATGCCCTTCTCGTAGACCGGCGTCACCGCGTGGATGTCGTAGTCGGTCTCATGCTCGTGGGTCCACAGCACCGCGCCGCTGGCGGGATCGATTCCCACGACGAGCTTGGCCGTCATGGTGACCAGGATCCGGCGCCCGTTGTGGTCGATGATGTTCGGCGAGCAGTAGGCGGAGGCGTCGCTCAGTCCCTTGCTCGTCCAGATGGTCTCGCCGGTCATCTTGTTCAACGCCACGACGCTGGCATCGGGTCCACCCGGTGTGCAGTAGACGCGGTCGCCATCGACGAGCACGGATTCTGCCTGGACCCAGTCCACGACCTTTCCCGCGAACCGCTCCATGATATTGACTTGCCATACAATCGCGCCGTCTTTTGTGCTCATGCAGGACAAGACCCCAGGCCCTGATAGCAGGTATACGCGGTCACCATCGATGGTCGGGGTGGACCGGGAGCCCGGGCCCTGCTTGTTCAGCGTCTCCTCGCCATAGGGCACTTTCCACTTCGGCTGTCCGGCTAGGTCGAGCGCGGTCAGATAGCCCTGGTTGTCTTCCATCATGCCGGGCACGTAGATCGTGTCGCCGGCGATGGACACGGAAGCGTACCCAAAACCGATCCCCTCCGCTTTCCATATCAACGCAGGCCCGCCTTCCGGCCACGCCTTCATCAGCCCCGTCTCGGCGAACTTGCCGTCGCGGTTGGGTCCGCGGAACTGCGGCGAGTCCGCCGCCACAGCGATACCAGTGCCGAGCAGGGTGGACAGAGCAATAGCGGTTGTCATCATGCGGAACATCTTGAAACTCCTCCCCGATGCGCGTTAATGCTTGCCTTCACGGCGTATTCCGCCTCGCTTGCGAGCGAGATGGTCTTGCTACAATTCAATCCAGGTTGTTGTGTGGCAGTGCTCCGCGTCTTCCACGTTGCGCCAGGAAATCGCGGCGGTGGGGCATGCCTCGATGCACTCCGCCGCCGACTCGCGGATACCACGTTCCAAGGGCTCGTCGAAGGGCACCCGGATGTCCATGTCGAAGCCCCGGCCGATGAAGGTCAACCCGATTTCTTCGCCATACTTCTTGGCTATCGCCACGCAGAGGCCGCAGCGGATGCATTTGCCTGGCTCGAAGATGACGTCGCCGTCACGCCCGATGATGCGGTACTCAGGCAGCTCGGCTGCCGTGAACTTGCGCATCTCGACGCCATATTCACTGCACCACTTGCGCAGGCGGCAGCTTGTCCGCTTGCGACAATCGCAATGCAGACAGCGGCCGGCCTCAGTCTGGTTGCGCGCCAGATTGTCCGCCACCGGTTCCGGCTCCATGGCTTCGCGGTTTTCGTTGTGAGACCGCATGACTTCGAGTTCGGGCTTTTCCATGCGCCCGATCTTCGATTCGAAAAGGTGCTTTTCCGCCGCGCCGTTCATGCTCTTCAGGTAGCGGTCCACGAGGAGCGCGGCCTCCTTCCCGTTCCCCACGGCGCGCACATTCAGCTTGTGCTCCTTGGCCTCGAAGACCTTCCCGCTGGGTGGCGCTACTCCATTGCACGCGACGACGACCGCGTCGAACTCCTTCTGGATTTCGTCGAGCGACTCCTTCGTCACTTCGATCCCGTAGCGGAACTCGACGCCAAGGCGTTCGACACGGGCGATCTCCGCGTCAAGGACACCATTGGGTAGGTCCTTTTCCGGAAGACTGCGCAGTTTGCCGCCAGCCTTCGCTTCCTTCTCAAAGATGGTGCAGGCATGACCCGATTTGCGCAGCACCCAGGCCGCCGCCATGCCTGCCATCGCGGAGCCAACGACCGCTATGCGTTTGCCGGTGTCCGGCAGGCATTCCAGCAGTTCCGGCGCGTCGCTATACCCAGCTTCCGCCACGCTCCGGTGCATGTCACGGATCTGCATGGTCTCGTCATATGATTTTCTTCGGCAGGGATTCTGGCATGGCGCGGGACACACATACCCCAGTGTCCACGGAAACACAAGACCCAGGGTGACGGTGTACGCCGCGCCTTCGAGGTCGCCCGAGTACATCTGGCGCATCATCTGCGGAATGTTCATCGAAGCGGGACACGTGTGGCTGCACGGCGCCTCGCAATCGCCCAAGTGCTCGCTCACGATCAGGTCGAGGACTTCCTTGCGCGCCGCGCACACGTCGCCGCTGTCCGTTTCGATCTCCATGTCCTGCTGGGCCTGTGACGAACACGACGACAACAACTGGCCCGTCTTCGCGTTTCGCACCACGCACAGCATGCAGGAGTTCATCGGAGGCACGCCATCCCACTGGCACAGTGTCGGGATCTCGATCCCGAGACTGCGCGCCGCCTGGAGAATGGTCGTCCCCGCTCCCACCTCGATGCGTTTGTTGTTAATCGTCAGGGTTGGCACGTTTCTTCTCTTCTCCGTTTAGCGCGATCCGGATTTCACCGCATCGACCGGGCAGGCTATCCGGCACGCATCGCACCGCGTACACCGGTCCAATTCAATCACGTGCAGCGTATACGGGTGCGACACGATGCAATCTACCGGGCACGCCTGCGCGCACAGGGTACAGCCGATGCAGTTGTCTTCGATCCAGAAATCAATCAGCGCCTTGCATTTGCCCGCGGGGCACTTCTTCTGCACATGCGCGTCGAACTCCTCCCGGAAGTACTTCAACGCCGTCAGCACGGGGTTGGGAGCAGTCTTGCCGAGCCCGCAGAGGCTTTGGTTCTTCACAACGTGCGCGAGCTGCTCCAGCAGTTCGATGTCCGCTTCTTTGGCGGTGCCGTTGCAGAGGCGGGTCAACATTTCGAGCATGCGCTTGGTGCCGATCCGGCACGGCACGCACTTGCCACAGGATTCGTGCTGCGTGAACGAGAGGAAGTACCGGGCCATCTCGACCATGCAATCGGAATCGTCGAGCACGACCATGCCGCCCGAGCCCATCATCGCCCCCGCCTGCGTCAAGGCCTCATAGTCCACACGAATATCGGCCAGGGATGCGGGGATGCAGCCCCCGGAAGGCCCTCCCACCAACACGGCCTTGAATTGCCGGCCGTCGCGGATGCCGCCGCCGATATCTTCCACGATCTCGCGGAGGGTGATGCCCATGGGGACCTCGATAAGGCCCCCATGCTTGATCTTCCCCGCCAATGAGAAGACCTTGGTCCCCTTGCTCTTCTCCGTGCCCATCGCCGAGAATGCTGCCGCGCCATTGCGAATGATCCACGACACCATCGAGAATGTCTCGACATTGTTGATGAGCGTGGGGCAGCCGTAAAGGCCTTCCTGGGCGGGATAGGGCGGGCGAATGGACGGCGTGCCGCGGCGTCCTTCGAGCGAGGCGATCAGGGCGGTTTCCTCGCCGCAGACGAAGGCGCCCGCGCCCTCCTTGACGGTCAAGTGCAAGGAGAAACCAGTCCCGAGAATGCTGTCGCCCAGCAGACCGGCCGCCTCGCAGTCCTTGATCGCCTGGCGCATGCGCCGTGTCGCCAATGGATACTCCGCGCGAATGTACAGAAACCCCTCATTCGCGCCCACGGCTCGTGCCGCGAGGATCATCCCTTCGATGACGCGGTATGAGTACGACTCCAGAATCATGCGGTCCATGAAGGCGCCGGGGTCGCCTTCGTCGCCATTGCAGATGATGTACTTTTTGTCCCCCGGCGCCTCGCGCACGAACTGCCATTTGCGCCCCGTGAGGAAACCCGCACCGCCTCGCCCGCGAAGTCCGCTCTTGAGGATTTCTTCAATGATCTGCTCCGGGGTCCAAGCATCGCGGCTCGTAGAAGGTCCACGGCCATTGCCGCCCCGGTGCCGGTTCAGGAGGACCGCGCCCGTGGCCTTGCCCAGCAGGCACTTCTCCACTGCCATGAACCCGCCCCTGCGCAGATACTCGTCGAGGTCGCCCGGATCAAGCTCGCCGCGGTGTTCCGTGGCGATGTGACGTTGATGGCTCAAGAACGAGGAAACGTGCTCCTCGCGCGCGTCACCATCGTGACGTTCAAGCACCGGCTTGGTCTCGCTCGTGTCACCAACGTAGAACCGGTCGAGCCAATGCGTGGCGGAAGAGCGAATCCGTTTCAGTGCCGAGCGGGGCTTGAAGTGGCGCGCCACGATGGCGGGCGCATCCTCCGGACGCACCTTGACGTACAGCGCCGGATCCTTACCGGGAAGGACCACCTCCACCACCGGCACCTGGTGGCACATATGCACGCAGCTCACATGCTTGACCGGTGTCTCGGAACCGATCTCGGCGAGCGCGCGCTCCAAGGCCTCGCGAATAATCGCGCTTCCACCGGCAACGCAACACGAGTCGAGTCCGACCCGGATTTCCGCGCCGCTCTTCACGACGTGGCGTTGAACTTCCTGCGGCGCTTCCTTCTTCGCGCGCTCCATCACGAGGAAATCTTCGAGCGTCTCCTTCACCGTGTCCCGGCGCAGATGCGCGTAGGTTACGCCATCGATCTGTATGGCGGGCGCCAGGGAACAGCAGCCCAGACAGGCCACTTTCTGCAGAGTGAACACGCCATCCGCATCGGTGTCCTGTCCGTTGCGAAGCGCGAGCACTTCCTGGACGGACTCCAGAATATCTTCGGAATTGTTCACATGGCATGCCGTGCCGTCGCACACGCTGATCATGTGCCGGCCGACCGGCTTCCGGCGGAATTGCGAATAGAACGACGCCACGCCTTCGATGGAGGCCGCCGTAATCTCCGTCAACTCACAGACACGCTTCAGCGCTTCGTCCGGCAAGTAGCGGTAGCGCGTCTGGATCGCCTGAAGAATGGGGATTACCGCCTCGGGCGCGCGGCCGTTCTCATCGACGATGCGATCGATGTCCGTTATGTCAATGGTTGTCGCTGCCATGAAATCACTCGATGCAATAGATATTCTGCGGCGTGCGCAGGTAGATGCGCCCGTCGAGATACGCCGGGGTTGCAAAGCCGGGTTCGCCCATCGAATGCGATGCGATCACTTCAAACGCGGGCCCCGCCCTGACTATGAACATTGTGCCGTCCCGGTCGATCACGTAGATGCGGTCTCCCACCAGCACCGGGGACGAGTAAAACCCCTCGCCCAGTTCTTCGATATAGACTGTTTCGCCGGTCTCCGCGTTCAGGCAGACGAGGTCACCGGCCACGGTGCCGAAGTAGAAGCGTTCGCCATCCCCGACGGGACTCGACACTTCCGGAAGCAATTCGTCGAACTCCCAGATCAACTCGCTCTGTACCGCGTCAGGTGTTCCGCTCAACCGAATGGCCGAAGCCATGGCGTATTCGTTGGCCGCAAACACAATGCTGTTGGCGTACGCGGCGGACGGCGCTACCTCTCCGTCGAGGCACTCCTGCGTCCACGCCAAGGCGCCGGTGAGCGCCTGGTATCCATCCACGTCCTTTTCGGAACAGAGGATCACCTGTGGTCCCATGGGCGTCTGCGCGAGAATGGGGGAGGACCACGAGATCTTCTTGCGTTTCGCGACCCACACTTCCTTGCCCGTTGCCGTGTCCAGCGCCATCAAGCGGGGATCGTTGCTGTCGTCATACTGGACGTAGAGAAGATTATCGTATGCGATCAGCGAAGAGGAGTGTCCATAGTGATTCTCAGGCATGCCAATCGCATAACCCCACACGAGATTGCCCTCGAAATCGTACGAGGCGATGTCGCCGTTCGCGAAGATCGCGAACACCTGTTCGCCGTGGGCAACCATCGTCGGCGCGGCGAAGCCCGTCTCTTCGGTCACGTCCGGCGGCTCGGCCGGAGAATTTGGAAAGGACTCCAGGGTTTTCTGCCAGACCATCTCGCCGGTTTCCGTGTCGTAGCAGTAAACTTCGCGCGTCTGCGAGTCCGCGCCTGACAGAAACAAACGGTTGCCCCACACGACGGGCGAATTTGCCCCAGCCTTCGGTATTGCCGCCTTCCACTTGATGCCCGCGCCTGTTGCCACATCCCACTCCGTGGGTGCATTGGTGAAGTGAGCCACACCCAAGGAGCCCGGACCGCGCATGCTGGGCCAATTCACCAGCATCTCGTCCCAGGAAGGCGCATTTCCTGCACCCGCAACGGGCGCCGCCGGTTTTGCTGTTTCGGTTGTTTCAGCGGCGGCCGCGGTGGGCGCGGCGGCAGCAGGCGCCTCGGCGGTCGCTACGGTTGCCGCAGTCTCGGCCGGCGCGGCTGGCGCCCCTGTAGTGTTCGATGCGAGCACGCTCTCCGTCAAGTAACTGGCCAACAGCCCCCCAGCCAGAAGGACCACGCCGGTCCACGTGATGAGTTGCCGCGAACGTGCGTAGGAAAGCCATTCCACCTCGTTGGGCGGTCTATCCTTCAATTCGGGCACTTCGGGCCGCCACCGGTCCATGTTCTTGAGCGAGATCAAGAAGACCACCGAACCGCACAGCAAGAGGATGCCGCCCACGCGAAGATGGTACTGGCTGGTGAAGAATGCCCGGCGCGTCAGAAGATCGAGATCGCGAATCCGCTCCGCGAGTGCCGCGTCCTGCTCCGGCGCTGCCGCGTACTGGTCGCGCAGTTCCTTGACCGCGAGATTGTTGATCGGGTCTGCGGCCTGCACTTGGAGGTAGTTCACGATAAGCAGCGTGAACACGAGAACGACAAACAAGCCAGACACCACTGTGACGGCAACGGAGACCCGCCACAGGAAATCGCTCTTCTCAAACTCTTTCTTGCGCAACATCAGGGGTACCTTCAGGCTCCACGGGGCAATACGGGTAACAACGGCCGCAACTGAAACACGTCTCCCGGTGCGGCTCAAATACAGTGCGCTTGCGGACAACGGACAGGCCCACCAACTTCAGGCCAATCACCAGTCCCAGGAAGGCGCCCAGCAACGCGCCCCCCACTTTGTACTTGGAGCGGAGCGCGAGCGCCTCGTCGTGGAGTTGCTCGATGGTCTTGTTGCTGGTTCGGAAGTGTTCCGTCTCCAGAATCTGTTCGGGGATGAGCTTCAAGTCCTCCGCGGCGATCCGTTCGCTGAGTTGCACAGTGGGATGCATGCGCGATAACGGCTCATGCAGCAGGTAGCCGGCGAGGGCCGCGATGCCGGTGATTACCGGAACCAACAGCACGAGCCGCTGCGTACGTTTCTTGCCGGTATCCTGATTCTCCATCAAGTGTATGGGTGTCGGCATGTCCATGGCGTTGTACGGGCACGACGATTCGCACAGCCGGCAATCGACACATTTCCCCTGCGGTGCGATGTCGAGGTGCCACTTGGAAAAACGTGACATCCACCCCAACAGCACGCCATACGGGCACAAGAAGCGGCAGTACGGACGGGCGATGAAGATGCCGAGCACGAGGATCACGCCACCCGCGAGCAGCATATTGAAACTGTGTCCGAGCCGGTAGAGGCCTACGAAGGGATCGTAACGGCAGACGAAGAACCCCGCTCCCGTCCCTACGCCAAGGATCGCAACTCCGAGATAGACGTATTTGCCCAGACCAAGCGCGCGTTCGAGGGAGCTGGAGATCTTAATAGGCCGGATCGCGACCAGTTCCTGGATCGCGCCCAGCGGGCACACGGATGCGCAAAAGACGCGCCCAAAGAAGAGCGAAAAGATGAGCGGCATCACGAAGAATGCCACGACTACCGCGGACACACCCACGCCTGGAAGCAGGATTGCCGCCGCCACGTTCTGCAGCGAGCCGACAGGGCAAATGCAGCCCTTGCGCCAGAACCCGAAGTACATCATGCATGCGATGGATAGCAAAAACAGACCGCGCCGCGACCGCTTCTTCAGCACGAGCCATGTCGCTGTGGAGAGCGCGGCGAACAGAATCAAGACATCCCACGCGCCGAACCCCGCCGACGGTGCCGGGATGCGCTCACCGGGGAGTGTGTAATCCGTCTGGAAGTCCGGCGGCGCGAAGCGGATCTCTATCGCGTAGATGCTGGCCGTCAGGCCCAGAAAAAGGAGCAGCAAGGCTGCTTTTGATAGGATCTTCATTTCTGGCCCGGTGGCGTTTCGCCGGTGATAAACATGTATGGTTTGGACGCGGGCACGCGGCTCCACGCGTCGGATGGACACGCCTTCGCAATCGAGCACTCATTGCAATTGATGCAGACGTCCTGCCTCACCTGCAGGTAGAACGATCCGTTGCCGAACACAAGGCAGGCCTCCACGCATTTCGCGCAGCCGATACAGTTGTCCTCGTTGATCTTGTACTCGTAATACGGATCCTCGATGAACTTCCGCTCGATGGCGGCCGTCGGGCACAGCAGGTTCTCGGCGCCTGTGTTGCGCTCGCGCGATCCCGGATGCAGATACGCGAAGCACAGATCGCAGTAGCCGCAGATGTTGAACTGGTTCATGCACTTCACGGCTGAGGGATTCAGCACGCAATGCGTCGCGCAGCGCCCGCACTGGGTGCACTTGTTGGGGTCTAACTGCCAGACCGTTCCCTCGGCTTTCGTGCCCACCGCGGCCCAGGTTCCGCCTGCCAGGGCGAAGGCCGCGGCGCCACGAACGAAATCACGCCGGCCGATTTTCTTGGATTCGTCCATGGATCACCTCTTT